>JAQXRH010000085.1 GCA_029218425.1 Bacteroidales bacterium
GTCAAAAATCAAGATTTTTGACCCACCTCATGTGGTTGATTATCTGGTAGTTGCCCAGTCAAAGGGGCAACCGGCATTAACGGCGGCGACCTTTCTGCTGCTCGCGGAGGGCTGCTTGCTGCTTACGCTGAGCTTCCTCGAGGCGAGCCATGAAGCCCGATTTCTTCTTGGGCTTGGCGGCGTTTTCGGCCATCTTGCGGCGCAGCTTATCCTCGTTGACGCAACGACGGAACACCCATGTCTGTATGATGGTGATAAGGAGCGACAGGAAGTAGTAGTAGCTCAACGCTGCGGGATAGGTGTTGAAGAAGAAGAGGAACATTACCGGCATCAGGTACATCATCCATTTCATGCCGGGCATCGACGACGACGTCGGCTGGTTCTTCATGTTGATACGCGTATAGATGATGTTGGTGACGGTCATGAGCAAACAGAAGAGGCTGACGTCCTTGCCGTAGAACGGTATGGAGAACGGCAGAGAGAAGATGACGTCGGGGGCGGCGAGGTCCTGTACCCAAAGGAAGCTCTGTCCGCGCAGCTCGATGCACGAGGGGAAGAAGGAGAACATCGCGATGAGAATAGGCATCTGCAGCAACAGGGGCAGACAGCCGGAGAAGGGGCTTGCACCGGCGCGGGAGTAGAGCGCCATGGTCTTCTGCTGGCGTACCATCGCATTTTCTTTGCCGGGATATTTGTCGTTGATTTCCTTGATTTCGGGGGCAAGGAGACGCATCTTGGCTTGCGAAAGGTAGCTCTTGTAGGTGAATGGGAAGATGATTATCTTGATGAAGATGGTAAGCAACAGGATGATGATGCCGTAGTTTGACACAAATCCGCTGAGGAATGTGAATACGGGGATGACAATCAGGGTGTTGATCCATCTAAGCCACGACCAACCGAGGGGGATGACACGAGTGAGGCTCAATCCGTCGTCGGAAGCCAGGGTGTCGTCGATGCCGTTGAGCAAGGGATAGAGGTTGGGGCCTATGAATATGTCGATTGACGTGGCCACTTCAGCTGCGGGGTCGTAGTGCACGTCCATGTCGGCGGCGAGCAGTTTGGTGTGCGTTGACTCGGGGTTGACTTTGAATGCCTGTTGCTCTACTCTTCCCCATAGGAAACCGTTGCGCGGGATCATTATTGTGGAGAAGAATTGGTCCTTGAAGGCGAGCCACTGCACGGTGTGGTTGAGGTCCTCGGTCTTCGACGACATACCGTTGATGTTGTCGGGGCTCTCGCCTAAGTAGCGATAGTAGATGCCCGAGTTGCGTTCCTCGAAAGTGATGCCGCGTTCCAAGCGAGGCAAGTTCATTTTCCAGCATATGCGCATCTGGTCGATATTTTGCGGCAGCACGGTGGCGGTGTTGCGCTGCACGACGTCCAACCTTACGAGGTAGCTGTCGCCTTGCGGCAAGGTGTAGCGGTAGCCCCACTGCGCGCCGTCGCCGAGGTCGAGCATCATCTCTACTACGCTGTCGTTGACCTGCTTAGGCGTGAAATAGAGGCGGCTGGTGGAGATATCGTTGTTGTTGTAGGAGATATTGAACCAATAGGAAGCCTGGTCGGCGGGGCTGAACACGTTGACCTGGGCTGAGTCGATCTTGTTTTTGTCCTCTTTGGAGGGGAAGAATGTCTTGTAGCGGGGGTCGAGGAGTGTGGCTTTGGAGATGATACCGCCATGGGTGTCAAATTCCAGTTCGAGCACGTCGTTATGGATGCGGATAGTGTCGGCCGACTCTACGGGGCGGCGCGACGAAGCGAATTTGCGGTATACGCCCATGTCTTTTAATTCGCCTACGAGAGTGGAATAAGCGATATCCTGCTGCGTCACGTTCATTTCGATGGGGAAATGCTTGACGAGGGCGCTGTCGATGTCGATAGCGAAGGAATCGACGCTCACTTTGCCGCTGAGCTTGCCGTCGACCACATTGAGGGCCACGTTGTTGTCGGCGTAGCTGAAAGTTTCGGTGCCGCCTAAGGTGTCGCGCACACCTATCTCCCTAACGATGGAGGGGATAAGCGCCAATTCGGCGTCGGAAATGGAGACGGGAGCGTTGTCGTTGGCCGCAGCTACGGGCTGCTCAGTTTTTTGGGCGTTTTCATCTTTTTTGGGCGCCAGCAGCATCATTCCGAAGAACACTGCCGAAGCCACAAGTACAATCTTTAATGAACTGTTCACGTGGAAGTTGTGTATTATTGGTTTTTACTTGTTTTTCTCTTCGCTGTAGTCGACAGCCGCTTTGACGAAGCTGAGGAATATGGGGTTGGGGCTGAGCACCGTCGACGAATACTCGGGGTGGTACTGGGTGCCGATATACCAACGTTTTTCGGGTATCTCGACTACTTCGACGAGGTGTGTGGCGGGGTTCTCGCCGACGCATTTCATGCCGGCCTGCTCGAAGCTGTCGCGATAGCTGTTGTTGAATTCGAAGCGGTGGCGGTGGCGCTCGCTGATATTGGTTTTCCCGTAGGCCTGAGCGGCGCGCGAATTGTCGCGCAACACGCAGTCGTAGGCTCCCAGACGCATCGTACCGCCCATGTTGGAGATGCTCTTCTGCTCTTCCATAAGGTCGATGACGTTGTAGGGGGTAGCGTGGTCCATCTCGGTGGAGTTGGCTTCAGCAAGGCCTAGGACGTTGCGAGCGAACTCAATGACCATGCACTGCATGCCGAGGCATATACCGAAAGTGGGGACATCGTGTTCGCGGCACCATTTGAGGGCCACGAATTTGCCTTCGATGCCACGCTGGCCGAAGCCCGGGGCTATGATTACGCCGTCGAGGCCGTTGAGGCGTTCGTCGACGTTGGCATCGTTGAGCTTCTCAGAGTGGATATATTCGAGTTTGAGTTTGCGGTCGTTGTAGGTGGCGGCCTGGAAGAGCGACTCGTTGATCGACTTATAGGCGTCCTGTAGCTCTACGTACTTTCCTACGAGGCCAATGCGCACGGTTTTCTCGGCGTAGGCCATCTTGTCGAGGAAGTGGAGCCAGGGCTTCATGTTGGGCTCGCCATCGGTGGGGAGGCCTACGCGTTTGAGCACCAGTTCGTCTAAGTGCTGCTCGTGCATCTTGATGGGCACCTGGTAGATAGTGGGCACGTCGATCGATTGTATCACGGCTTCGGGGGCAACGTTGCAGAAGAGGGCGATCTTGCGGCGCATCTCGGGCGACACGTTTTTCTCGGTGCGCAACACGAGGATGTCGGGCTGAATACCCACCTCCTGCAGCTGCTTTACGGAGTGCTGTGTAGGCTTGGTTTTCAATTCTTTAGCGGCTGCGATATAAGGCACATAGGTGAGGTGGACGCACACACAATTGTTGCCCAGCTCCCAGCGGAGCTGTCGCACGCTCTCGATGAATGGCAACGACTCGATGTCGCCTACGGTACCGCCAATTTCGGTAATCACGAAGTCAAATTGGCCGGTGTTGCCGAGGGCTTTGACGTTGCGTTTGATTTCGTCGGTGATATGCGGCACTATTTGCACCGTCTTGCCGAGGTAGTCGCCGCGGCGCTCTTTGTCGATGACGCTCTGGTAGATGCGGCCGGTGGTAACATTGTTGGCGCGTGTGGTGCGGATGTTGGTGAAACGCTCGTAATGCCCCAAGTCGAGGTCGGCTTCATGGCCGTCGACGGTGACGTAACATTCGCCGTGCTCGTAGGGATTGAGCGTTCCGGGGTCGATGTTGATATACGGGTCGAACTTCTGGATGGTGACACGATAACCGCGCGCAATAAGAAGGTTAGCGAGCGACGAAGAGATAATACCTTTACCCAACGACGACACTACTCCACCTGTCACAAAAATATACTTTGTTTCCACTTTGGCTGTGCTTTAGATATTTGATTTCATTTTAAAGTGCAAAGATACCAATTTTCGTCTGAACTTCCATCCTTTTTTATATAAAATATTTCCGCCCCAATCGGAGCGGTCAACGAAAGGCCAACTGAACGGCATCAAGCAAGCACGGGGCAAGCATCGAATGGACAGCCGGGAGGGTATGGAGACGTGGCAATGAATGTTCAGCCGGGTGATTTACGACGAATGGACAGCCGGGAGGACACGAGATGTGGCAATGAATGGTCAGCCGGGGGTTTTACGACGAATGGACAGTCAGGAGGGCATGAGACGTGGCAATGAATGGTCAGCCGGGAGTTTTACGACGAATGGACAGCCGGGAGGGCATGGATGATGGCAGGTGGGGGGCGGCAGTGGTGGTGGTGACGGTGACGGCGGAGGCAACGTCAATAAGCGCGCCACGGGAAAAAGCGTGCAAATTTAAAGTCGGATTTTAAATTTGCACGCTTTAGCTATTCTTTACTGTTGGCGAGCGTAGCGATATCCCTGATATTTATAACATTAGGTGGTATGGCATCGCCATCGTATACCACAGTCTTCCGGGCAATCTTATCCTCCAACAATGCTGAAAGGTAATTGATATTCTTCAAAAAGTCGGGGTTGAAAGTCTTAGCTGACTTGATTTCAAAAATGTCGTATTTAATGCCGTTGGCTATCATGACATCGACTTCACGTCCGGAATTTTCGCGATAAAAACACATTTGGGCGAAGCTGTCGGCATTAAGTTGCATTTTAAGAAGCTCGACAACGGCGAAATTCTCGAAAATGGCGCCACGAAGGGGGTGGCAGCTAAGCTGTTGCGGAGTGTTGATGCCAATAAGCCAGCATAGCAAGCCGGTGTCGTAGAAATATATTTTTGGCGTTTTGGCCAGGCGCTTGGATATGTTGGTATGATAAGGCTGAAGTGAAAATGCGATGAAAGAGGCTTTCAAAATGCCCAACCAGCTCTTAATCGTAGGGCTGCTCACACCCACTTCCACAGCCAGGCTTGAGGCATTAAACTCATTGCCGCAACGCGCGGCAGCAAGCCTGATAAAATGCTGAAAAGCATCAAGATTGGTGATGCCGCTCAATCGTCGTACATCGCGCTCGATGTAGGTAGAGTAGTAATTTCGATAGAACAATTCGTGAGGAATGCCCTTGGCTACCACTCCGGGATACAATCCTTCGACGAGCAAACGGTCGGTAGGGAGCAGCTTCCTGCCAGACACTTCATCAATCGAAAAGGGCAACAACGTAAACAATGCCGCCCTACCCGCCAACGATTGGGTGACCGACTCTAAAAGAGCGAAATTACTACTGCCGGTAAGGACGAACCGCCGGCTATCATCGGCATCAACCACGAGCTGGACATACGACAACAGGTCGGGCACATGCTGCACTTCGTCGATCACCACCTCCTTGCCACAACTGTCGAGGAAGCCTTTTGGGTCGGTCTTAACTGCTTGCCGCAAACCGATATCCTCCATATTGAAGTGGCGATAATGCTCGAAAAGGTGATTGCAAAGCGTGGACTTGCCCGATTGCCTCGGGCCAGTGATTACGATGACCGAAAAATACCGAACGGCATCGGCTACCGCTTCAGAAATTTTGCGAGGGAAGTATTCCATATCGTGCAAATTTAAAGTCGGATTTTAAATTTGCACAAATATAAAGATTTATGACCAATTTTGCAAGATGGCACTGCGGAAAAGTTCAGCTTAGGCGTCGCCGATTAGGTCGCCGCTTAGATGCTGAATAGCCGCTACATAGACACCGCTAAATAGCCGCCGCTACCAAAATCGGGAAGCATAATCGGCGGAAATCGGGAGTAACCAGGATTTATCGAGATTTATCGAGAGTAACCTGGATTAATCGAGATTAATCGAGAGAATCAGGATTTATCGGGATTAATCGAGAAATGGGGATAATGCGCGAATTACCGAGCTGGATAAAGCTGGAATTACCGACTGGGGAAAGCGGGAATTGCAAGGCTGGTGGGCTGGGGGGAAGAGCCGGAGAGATTATTCCACGTCGATGGGGAGGTGGCGGTGGATAGAGTGGTCGAGGGAGATGAGGGTCTCGGTGCCGGTGACTCCGGGTATTTTCTGTATCTTGTTGTTTAGCAGATCCATAAGATGCTCATTGTCGCGGGCGAATAGTTTGATAAGCATGGTGTAGGGACCGGTGGTGAAGTGACACTCGGTGATCTCGGGGATGCGGCGCAATTCGGGCACCACCTCGCGATAAAGGGCGCCACGTTCGAGGTTGACACCGATGAAAGTGCATGTATAGAATCCTAAGTCCTTAGGGTTGACATAGTATCCCGAACCGGTGATGACCTTTAGGTCGATCATGCGCTGAATGCGCTGATGAATAGCCGCGCGCGACACGCCACACTCTACGGCCACGTCTTTAGAGGGGATACGGGCATTCCACATCACGATTTTCAAAATTTTCCGGTCAAGATTGTCAATTTTGTCCATTACATTTATAGGTTTAAGGCATTATTAATTCTTTTTAAATCAAAGCTATTGACAATAATCAGCCATGCAGAGGTCAATGATGGCAAATTTCAACGTCAACGGCTTTATAGGCGCAAAGTTAAAGGTAAATTTCCTAAAAACAAAGCATTTTGATAAGAATTATTAGAAAAATGCTAAAATTTTCCATAATTTCCCGACAAAACGATGCATATTCCAAAATATAACCTTGCAATAGGACTATCAACAAAGTGCCGACGCGATACGGCGCCCCGGCGGTGATTATCGGCTTATTGCACAACAATGTGGCGGTTTTCCGAGGCGAACTAAAGAAAGGCGATGTGTCAAAATTTGGGATTTTGACACATCGCCTTGTATCTGGATGGTAGCTGATGGGCAGCTACGTCGCACTATCGAAGATGATTATTTCTCAAACTTCTTAACAATGACGGTAGCATTGTGACCTCCAAAACCGAAGGAGTTGGAGAGGGCCGCGCGCACGGGGCGCTGCTGCATCTTGTTGAAAGTGAAGTTGATACGATAGTCGATATTTTCGTCCTCATCGCCATCTTCGTGGTTGATGGTAGGGGGAACGACATCGTCTTGCACAGCCTTAACCGAGAACATTGCCTCCAAAGCGCCGGTAGCACCGAGAAGGTGTCCGGTCATTGACTTGGTGGAGGAGATGTTGAGGTTGTAGACATGATCGCCAAATACTTCCATGATGGCTTTCATCTCGGAGATATCGCCAACCGGAGTAGAAGTACCGTGAACATTGATGTAGTCGATATCTTCGGGGTTAAGGTTAGCATCTTCGAGAGCGTTACGCATAGCCAGGATAGCGCCCAAACCGTCGGGATGAGTGGCGGTGAGGTGGTAAGCGTCGGCAGAAAGGCCTCCGCCGGCAACCTCGGCATATATTCTGGCACCGCGAGCCAAAGCATGTTCAAGTTCTTCGAGAACGAGGACAACCGAGCCTTCACCCATCACGAAACCGTCGCGGCTCTTGCTGAAGGGGCGAGAAGCCGTAGCGGGAGAGTCGTTGCGGGTAGACAAAGCGTGCATCGAGTTAAAGCCACCCACGCCGGCGGGGAAAATAGCAGCTTCGGCGCCACCGGTCACGATAGCGTCGGCTTTACCCAGACGGATGAGGTTGAAAGCGTCGATGATAGCATTGTTGGATGATGCGCAAGCCGAAACGGTGCCGAAGTTGGGACCGTGGTAGCCATATTCCATTGAGATGTGGCCCGAGGCTATGTCGGCAATCATCTTGGGGATGAAGAAGGGGTTGAATTTGGGGCCCTTGTCTTCGTTGAGGGCGTAGTAGCCGGCCTCTTCCTCGAAGGTGTGGAGGCCACCGATACCGGCGGCAACGATGACGCCGATGCGGTCGCGGTTGACGTTAGGGTCCTCCTCGATTTTTGAATCTTCGACAGCCTGGCGGGCAGCAGCGAGAGCATACTGCGCATAGAGGTCGAGGGTGCGCACCTTCTTGCGGTCGAAGAGAGCGTTGCCGTCGAAGTTTTTAACCTCGCAGGCAAACTGGGTTTTGAACTTTGAAGCATCGAAATGCGTGATAGGGCCGGCACCCGACACACCGTTTTTGGCATTTTCCCACGTCGTTGCGACGTCATTGCCAATAGGCGTGATGGCACCCAAACCAGTCACTACAACTCTTTTTAACTCCATTATTCTATATAAATATATGTGTTATCAGTAATTGAAAAACTAATCAGCTAAGTTGCCTGATTACTGAGCTTTTTCGATGTAGTTGATAGCGTCGCCTACAGTAGCGATTTTCTCTGCGTCTTCATCGGGAATTGTAACGCCGAATTCTTTTTCGAACTCCATGATGAGCTCTACAGTGTCAAGGCTATCAGCACCGAGGTCGGTGGTAAATGCAGCTGATTCAGTTACTTGGTTTTCGTCTACTCCGAGTTTGTCTACAATTATTGTTTTAACACGAGATGCAATTTCTGACATAATCGTAAATTTTAAAAAATTATTAATAGTTTAATGACTTAATTTCGCGTTGCAAAGTTAATCATTTTGTTGTAAATGACCTACTTTTTGCGAGGCAAAATTACTAAATACTATTGTTTTTAACACTATACAAATGTAAAAATTTCTTAACGGGGCTCAACATCCATTAATATAGAGCGATTAGGAGTGTTACAAAACAGTTACACAAACCAGCCCCATCGCCCGTCCTTGCAGTCATAAATCGCTCATCATCCCATTCATGCGTCATGTTTTGGCCACGTTCGCGCCGATGCGCCCGGGGCCACGCGCCACTTTCGCCCGGCCTTGCGCTTGCCAATCGAGAGCAGGCGCGCCATTTTCCCGCCCGGCGAAGATTCATTTACGCATTTTTATGCCATGATTTGGCCTTTACATTTATTTTTTGCGTATCTTTGTGCACCACCGATAGCGCCCGGCAGCACGAATACCGACAGTCTGCCGCGTACTATCGTGCAAATACCATCGAAGCAATCGCTATTGCACTTAAATTTTCATTCAAAAAAACAAGACTACTACACAGATGAGAAAATGGAGAATTGAAGACAGCGCCGAGCTATACAACATCAACGGCTGGGGGCGCCAGTATTTTACCATCAACGAGCGCGGACACGTTTCCGTCAACCCCAAGGAAGGATACGCATCGGTCGACCTCAAGGAGGTGATGGACGAATTGCAACTTCGCGACATCACAGCGCCCGTGCTGCTTCGTTTCCCCGACATCCTCGACAACCGCGTGGAGAAGATTTCGAAATGCTTCAAAAATGCCGCCGAGCAATACAGCTATAAGGCCCAGAACTTCATCGTCTACCCCATCAAGGTCAACCAGATGCGCCAAGTGGTGGAAGAGATAGTGAGCCACGGCAAGAAATTCAACATAGGTCTTGAAGCCGGGTCGAAGCCCGAGCTCCACGCCGTGCTTGCCACCAATATAGCCGACGACGCCCTCATAATATGCAACGGCTATAAGGATGCCAACTACATAGAGCTGGCGCTCCTGGCCCAGAAGATGGGGCGGCGCATCTACTTGGTAGTAGAGAAGATGAACGAGCTGAAGCTCATCGCCGACATATCGCGCCGCATCAAAATACGCCCCAACATAGGCATCCGCATCAAGCTGTCGAGCTCCGGCGCCGGCAAATGGGAAGATTCGGGCGGCGACTCGTCGAAATTCGGGCTCAACTCCTCGGAGCTGCTCGAAGCCCTCGACTACCTCGAGCGCCGCGACCTCAAAGACTGCCTCAAGCTCATCCATTTCCACATCGGCAGCCAAATCACCAAGATACGTTTCATCAAGAACGCGTTGCGCGAAGCCATGCAATTCTATGTGCAGCTTTCAAAGAGCGGTTTCGACATCGACTTCGTAGACATAGGCGGCGGTTTGGGCGTCGACTACGACGGCACCCGCAATTCGGCATCGGAGTCGTCGATGAACTACGCCATCCAGGAATATGCCAACGACGCCGTCTACTCGCTGGTCGACGCGTGCGAGAAAAACGGCCTCAAGCAGCCCAACATCATCACCGAGAGCGGCCGCTCACTCACTGCCCACCACTCCGTATTGGTATTTGAAGTGCTCGAGACCACTACCCTGCCCCAATGGAAAGACAGCGAAGAGGTGAGCGACAACGACCACGAGCTGGTGCGCGAGCTCTACGAGATATGGGACAAGCTGTCGCAACCGCGCCTGTTTGAAAGCTGGCACGACGCCCTGCAGATACGCGAAGAAGCCCTCGACCTCTTCGCCCTCGGGCTCATCGACCTGCGCACCCGCGCCATGGTCGAGAAGCTGTTCTGGTCGATAGCCCGCGAAGTAGGCGACATCGCCCAGACCATGAAACATGCACCCGAAGAGCTGCGCAAAGTGTCGCGCATGCTCCCCGACAAATATTTCTGCAACTTCTCCCTCTTCCAGTCGTTGCCCGACCATTGGGCCATCGACCAGCTGTTTCCCGTGATGCCACTGTCACGCCTTGACGAGAAGCCCACACGCATGGCCACCCTCCAGGACATGACATGCGACTCCGACGGCAAGATAGCCCACTTCATCTCCGTGCAGGGGGGCAGTGCCGACTACCTCATGCTCCACCCGTTGCGCCAAGGCGAGTCGTACTACCTCGGGGTGTTCCTTGCCGGCGCCTACCAAGAGATACTCGGCGACATGCACAACCTCTTTGGCGACACCAATGCCGTGCACATCAGCGTGTACAAAGACCGCTATGAAATCGACAAAGTGATTGACGGTGAGACCGTTGCCGAAGTGCTCGACTACGTAGAGTTCGACCCCAAGAAGCTGGTGCGCAACGTCGAGACCTGGGTAACCTCCTCAATGAAAGCGGGCAAAATCACCGCCGAAGAGGGGCGCGAATTTCTATCCAACTACCGTTCAGGGCTTTACGGCTACACCTACCTCGAACGATAACGCACACCCAACGGGCGGTGCGTCGCATTATCAGTCGATTTCCAGCGGCAATAGCTGGCAATCGGCTGCTAATTAGTGTATTATCTTAATAGAGCAACCGGCATACTGCGGTAGCGGCAACACCGACATACCGCGGTAGCAATCAGTATAGTAAGAAGGGAGCCTGCGGCCTGCGGTAGCGGCAAAAGTAGGATACTACTTTATTAATCAGGATACTACTTTATTAATCAGGATATTACTTTACAAATCAGTATTCCACATTCCAGAGGAAGAGGGCGTTGCCGGGCATCGACGTGCCCGCTTCGCAGCGGTCGCGACGGTCAATGACATTGCGGAATTGGTCGAGCGACATCTTGCCGCGCCCCACTTCGACCAACGTGCCAACCACGGCGCGAACCATATTACGCAAAAAACGGTCGGCACTAATTTCAAAATAATACTGGCATCCGGGCACCCCCATGCCACTTGCAATCGCGCCGTCGCCGCAAAGCATACCCGCGGCGGCCGGTTGCGGGGCATCGGCTTTCACCCAGCGGGCAGTGTCGACGTGGCATATATTGGTGCGGGTGTCGGCATGAAGTTTGGCAAAGGAGGTGAAGTCGGCAACGTCGAGGAGCAGAGCGGCGGCCTCGTTCATGGCCGAATAGTCGAGCGGCGCCAAGTTGAGCGAATAGTGCCGCAGGAAAGGGTCGCAACCGTGGTGCACGAAATAGCGGTAGGTACGGCGGCGGGCATCAAAACGGGCATGGGCGTCGGGAGCCACCTCCACGACGTCGTGAATGGCGATGTCGCGAGGGGTGAGCGAGTTGAGCGACCGCAGGAACTTAGCCTTATCCTTTTCCACAATCGCCTCGGGCATATCGGCATGGGCCACCATAACGCGGGCGTTGACGCCGGCATCAGTGCGTCCGGCGCCCACAATCGGTGTTGGGAGCCGTAGCACCTTGCCCAGCGCCTCCTCGATGCACTGCTGCACGGTGACGGCCCCCGGCTGCACTTGCCAGCCGTGGTAAGCTGCCCCGTCGTAGCTGAGTGTTATGAAATAGCGTTTCATCGCAGGAGGTGGGAGTGTAAGACAGCGGTTACTAAAAAGAGTTGTTATTAAAAAGCGAAAGGGTTAACTACGACAGAGTCAACTGCGACAGAGTCGGGTGCGGCGTCGATGTTGGTGCCGACCACGGGAACATCTTTCCACTTGGAGATATGGATATTAATCTCGCGACCCGACTGCGACACATAGTTGTCGTCGGAGGATGACTCGGAAACCTCTATGCCGAGTTTGTCGCGCAAGGCCGCGGCGATAGGTTCAGCCATGCCATCGCGATAGGACTTTAGCCACAGAGTGACATTTACAGCAGATACCCTGACATTGCGATTGAAAGCCCAAGTGTAGTAGCCTTCGTAGGGGGTGGCATCGTAGACTATTGTCCCATTGGAATAAATAGTAGCTGACGAAACTGAAGCGGGGCCACATATGCGGCTGATATTCACACCAATAGAATTGTCACCGCGATACCATTCGGGGGTATGAGCCACAGAGTCGACATATTGCACCATCGGCGAGCCGAAAGGATAACCTTTCAACCCATTGGTGTCGAAGAGCGACAAAGCGCCGTTGACCAAACCGTCATAATCGAAATAATCCGAATCAATTGTTTCTATTCTAACCCCGCCCTTTATACGACTCAGTGCTTCACCTTTTTCCTCGCCGCTATACGACAGAAGACGGTATTCATCGTCACGGTCATCCTCTTCAATGAGTTCGAAATCAAAGTCAAATACACTGCTGTAAAGAGCTGAATGTTCTATGGCAGAGTAGGTCTCTTCGTCCAATTTTTCGGTATCGCCATCGGGAGTCAGATACATGTACTTCCTGCCTTTACGAGCGATGAACTTACCATTGGCGAGCAATTCAATGTTATCATACTTAGCCCTGACTTTCACCTCGCCGTCGATGGTAATGATACCCAAATCGCCTTCCTCGTTCTCAAAAACGGCATATTTGTAATTCCAGTCCCCGATATTATCGACCGACGAAGGCAAATTTATCACCTCACCGTTATCCTTTATAAAAACGCATTTGGAGTCGGAGTCGTCGGAGTCGTCGTCGGAGGGCTTAGTTTTGGCAACAGCAATTCCGTCGATAAAAGGCGAGTATAACTTCAATGGGACCGAAATATTTGCCACCTGATTACCATCTTTGTCGATGATAAGGAATTTTTCAGATTCAACATCATTGACGATGGCATATTTTTCGACGAAAAACATGGGGGCTTCATATTTCAGAGGAATGACCACCTTGCCGGTATTGTCGATAGCGCCCCAACGGCCTTCGGAGTTGCGTATAGCACAACGGCCGTTGATAAACATATCGGACGCAGCTATGATTTCGAGGGAATCAACTTTTTCGAGAGTGAATTTGGTGTTGCCATCGGCGTCAACAAATGATATATGCTCACCTTTGCGCACCACGGGCATCACGCCATCGTTGAAAAAGCCGCAGTCAACCAACTGGCAGAGGTCGCCCACTTGCTTTGGCATCTTCTTTGTGGCTTTATAGACGGTGTATCCGCCGTCCTCCGACACGTAGAAGAGTCCGTTGACCACAGCAGAAGGGCGTCCATCAAATTCATCGGAATAAAGGAACTCGCCGTTGGCATCAACGAGGCCCCAACTTGAGTCGCCGTCGGCCTTAGCCGGCAGGTAAGAGATTTCAGGTTTGCTGGAGCAGGAAGCGACAATAATAGCTACGGCTGCGATGGCGAGGAGACGTAATACTTTCATAATTAGCAATATATAAATGTATCGGATGTTAAGCGGAGGGCGGAGGGCGGAGAGCGGAGGGCGGAGAGGGGTGTTATTGCACCGGTGGCGAGTCAATTAGCGTTGGCGGGGATGGTTGCTTGTATGCTATTATCAACGAGTTGCCGAGGGCGGTGGTTCATATTGCCGAGGAGCCGGGTCAGTTGACCATTTTTTGGAATGACACGGGGATAGGGGTAGAGAAGTCCATTTCGCGACGTGAAGCGGGATGGGCGAAACGGAGAGTGCGGGCATGGAGGGCAAGTCGGTGGATAGGGCTTGACTTAGCGCCGTAGCGGCGGTCGCCGGCGATGGGATGGCCGATATGCTTCATGTGGACGCGTATCTGGTTCTTGCGGCCGGTGTCGAGTTCGAGTTCCATGAGAGTGTAACCGTTCTTGCGAGCCAGCACCTTGTAGCGGGTCACGGCAAGCTGCCCCTCCTGGGGATTATCGGTGACATAGACTTCGTATTTGGAGTTCTCGGCGAGATAAGTGCGTATGGTGCCTTCGTCGTCGTCGACAGAGCCTTCAACCACAGCCACATAGGTGCGATTGAGCACCATGTTGTTCCAGTTGTGCTGCATAGCCTCCTTAGCTTCGATATTTTTGGCGAACATCATCAGTCCGGAAGTGTCGCGGTCGAGGCGATGCACCACAAAGATTTTCTGGCGCGGGTCGACCCATTTCACATACTCTTTAAGGATGGAGTAGGCGGTACCGTCTTTTACCTTGTCATTGCCCATGGAGAGGAGGCCGTATCCCTTGTTGACCACGATGATATCGTCGTCCTCGTAGACGATTTTGAGGCGGCGGTTGTAGAAGCGAGGGAACTCGCGAGTAAGGTTGACGAATACGGAGTCGGCGGGAGAGATAGGCAAGTCGAACTGAGTGACGACCTCGTCGTTGACCTTCACCTGATTGTGGCGGAGCAACTCCTTGACATTGGTGCGCTTACGTTGGGGCATCGAGGCAAAGAGGAAGTCGAGGAGGCGTGAGTTCTCGGTAGGGGTATAGGTTTCTATGACATCGGGGGAGAAGCGGCGGCGCTCCGCACCCGGTTTGGCTTTGAGTGGCTTCATGCTGGAGAGTCGGTTGGTAAAGTGTTACTTTTTACGAGCCACCCGACGGGCAGGCTTCTTAGGAGCGGCATCTTGAGCGGCGATGATTTGTCGGCACTCTTCGAGGGAGAGCGCGGCTGGGTCGGCTACAGTCTTAGGAATCTTGTAGTTGCTCTTCTTGTAGGCGATATAAATGCCGTATCGGCCGTTGAGAATCTGTATGTCGGGGTCGTCGTCGAAAGTGCGGATGACTCGACGCTGCGCCTCCGAACGTTTTTCGTTGATAAGCTCAATGGCCTGGTCGATAGTAATCTCCTCTGGGGCAATGTTTTTAGGAATAGAAGTGAAGGCGCCGGCATGCTTGATGTAGGGGCCGAAGCGACCGATAGCCACAGTGACGTCTTCGCCATCATATTCGCCGATAAGTCGGGGGAAGTCGAATAGTTTCAGCGCATCCTCCAGGGTGATAGTCTGCACCGACTGCCCTTTGAGGAGAGAAGCGAAGCGAGGTTTCTCGTCCTTGTCGCCTTCGCCCACCTGAACGAGAGGGCCGTATCGGCCAATCTTTACGCTAACCGGCTTACCCGAAACGGGGTCGGTGCCGAGCAGGCGCTCGCCCACTTTGTGTTCGAGGCGCATCGACATAGCGTTGTCGACAACGGGGTGGAACACCTTGTAGAAGTTGGCTATCTCGCTGTTCCACGGGAGCTTGCCTTCGGCTATGTCGTCGAATTTTTGTTCGATACGCGCGGTGAAGTTGTAATCAAGGATATCGGGGAAATATTGGGTAAGGAAGTCGTTGACCACAACGCCGATATCAGTGGGGATAAGTTTGCCTTTTTCGGCGCCGTAGGTTTCGGAGACAGTGCGACGTGATATTTTGCCCTTACGCAAAGAGAGGACAGCGACATCGCGTTTGGCTCCTGGGCGGTCGCCGCGTTCCACATATTCGCGTTGCTGTATTGTAGAGATCGTAGGCGCGTAGGTCGACGGGCGGCCTATGCCGAGTTCCTCCATTTTTTTGACCAACGACGCTTCGGTATAGCGCAACGGTTGGGAGGTGAAGCGCTGGGCGGCAGTCATATTGCCAAGGTCGAGCACCTCGCCCGGCTTTACGGCAGGGAGCGACGACTGCTCGGTGTCGGTCTCCTCGTCGTCGCGGCCCTCGAGATACACTTTGAGGAAACCGTCGAATTTGACGACCTCGCCGGTAGCGACAAAACGGCCGTCGACAATCGGTGCAATAGAAGATTGGGCGTCGGAAGCATCGGCACGGTCAATGTCGATAGTGGTTTTTTCGATGAGAGCGTCGGCCATTTGGGAAGCGATGGTACGTTTCCATATAAGCGCGTAGAGGCGTTTCTCCTGGGAAGTTCCCTCGATGGAGTGGCGGTCGATATAGGTAGGGCGGATGGCCTCGTGGGCCTCTTGCGCCCCTTTAGATGAAGTGTGGTAGTGGCGCACGTTGAGGTATTCGGCGCCGATATTATCGGAAATCTCGCGAGAGATGGTGTTGATAGCGAGCGAGGAAAGGTTCACGGAGTCGGTACGCATATAAGTAATGTGTCCAGCCTCGTAGAGTTTCTGTGCTATCATCATGGTTTGCGACACGGTGAAGCCAAGTTTTCGGGCGGCCTCCTGCTGGAGAGTAGAAGTGGTAAAAGGTGGAGCCGGCGACTTTTTGAGGGGCTTAACGGCGATGTCGCCGACGGAGAAGTGGGAGACGGCGCATTGGCGCAGGAATTGTTCGGCCACATCGAGGTCGGGGAGACGGTGGGAGAACTCGGTGCGGAGCGTGCGGTCGCCGGCGATGAAATCGGCGGTGAGGCGCACATATTGCTCGGGCACGAAATTTTTGATTTCGTTTTCGCGTTCTACAATAAGACGTACGGCAACCGACTGTACGCGGCCGGCCGACAAAGCCGGTTTGATTTTCTTCCAGAGGACGGGCGACAGTTCGAAGCCCACGATACGGTCGAGGACGCGCCGCGCCTGCTGCGCATCGACGAGGTTGGTGTCGATGTCACGCGGGTGCTCAATAGCGTTGAGAATGGCGTTTTTGGTGATTTCGTGGAACACGATACGGCGTGTTCGGGCCGGGTCGAGCTTGAGCACTTCGAAGAGATGCCAAGCGATAGCTTCCCCCTCGCGGTCCTCATCGGAAGCGAGCCAAACGATTTCAGCCTGAGATGCCGCTTTCTTGAGTTCGGCCACGAGTTGCGACTTATCGGAAGGGATTTCATAGATAGGCGCAAAATTATGGTCGATGTCGATACTGAAATTTTTTTTCTTAAGGTCACGGATATGGCCGTAGCTCGACATTACTTTATAATCTGAGCCAAGGAATTTTTCAATTGTCTTAGCCTTAGCGGGAGACTCAACGATAACGAGGTTTTTTATCATAACGGGCTGAAAATTACTCAATTGTAAGCGCATCAAAGGGGAAACGCTGGGCGTTTCTCCTCCAAAACAACCGCAAATGTACAAAAAAAATGGTATATCTTGGCTGAAAATCAGTTTTTTCACAAATACCTATGGGGGCCACGCTATGCGCTACGCCCCGGAGATGGTGATGGAAAAGGATGTGGAGTTCCACACTACGCTTTTCCGGTGGATTATTTGCGGAGGAGCGGCCATTGGAAGGCCTTGAGTTGTGCTATGAGTTGCTTTTCACGGCCGCCGACGTATTGGTCGCAAAGTTGATGGAAACGAGGGCTGTGGTTGAATTCGGTGAGGTGGGCAAGTTCGTGGCAGATGATATAGTCGCGCAGTTCATCGGGCAGGAACATCGTCATGTAAGAAATGTTGATAACCCCGTTGACATCGCATTTGCCTAAGATGCGCGCGCCGTAAGAGATTTTCCAACCCGTGGGGTGGCAACCGTGGATTTCAGCGAGTTGACGGGCGCGAGGCAAAAGATAATTTGCGGCATTTCGCTGGGCGATGGTCCTCAGGCCCTTGGAAATAGACCTGATGGTACCCGGGTCGTCGATGTCGCGATTGCGGCCGACACCAATATAGATCTTGGAAGGAGCATACTGCTTAGCAAGCACCAAGTCGGGTTTGTCGTTCTGGAGTATAATCGTCACCTTAAGGCCCGACATTTCAATCACTTGCATTTCGTGGAAACGCACCTCCTTACGCAATTGTCGACGAGCGAGCAGATTAGGCGCAATCGCGTCGAGAGCCTCTAAAATCTTCTCATCGGTAGCGTATTTAGGGACAGTAACTTCGAGAAATGGTTCGCCCCATCGAGCTATGATTTTGCGGGCAGTGGGATGGAGATTGACCAACACCGTGCCGAGGTCTTTGTGTTCTAATAAATATTTTGGCATGATAGAATAATCATCACTCCATTGCCGAAGCTCCCCAAAGCAATTTACGGCGCAGGGTATCGTAGAAATTGTGGCCAGGGCGGCACACCGTCTTAACCACGAAGGGGGCACGCGAGAGGTAGATGTCGATGCCGCAAGGGAGGTTGACAGAGCGGCCGTCCAAGCTGATACGGAAAGAAGGGGTGCGCGATGAGACTTTCAGCACCAGGAGCGAGGAGTCGTTGACCACCAGAGGCCTCATGGTGAGGGAATGGGCCGCGATGGGCGAGATGATGAAATTGGGGGCGGTGGGCTGCACAATAGGGCCGCCGACCGACAGGTTGTAGCCCGTGGAACCAGTGGGGGTAGATACGAGGAGGCCGTCGCAGAGGTAGTCGGCGAGAGGAGCGCGGTCGATGCGGGCGCCGATAGTAATCATCGAGGCAGTGTCCTTTTTGAGGATAGCCACCTCGTTGATAGCGTAGGGCCAGGTGTCCAAGTCGCCGCCGATAAGGTCGACGCGCAGCAGAGAGCGGCACTCGATGTCGTAGTTGGCGAGGCGGCAATCGATGACAGCTGCGGCAGCTTCGGCAATAGTGAAAGGTGCGAGGAAACCGAGATGCCCGGTATTGACACCGATGATAGGGATTTCCGAGTCGCCGACCCACTGGGCGGTACGCAGGAATGTGCCATCGCCGCCGATGCTAAGGGCGACATCGGCCGAAGAGACAGCGTCGGAAGTCACCGTCACCGCCGCAGTGGCACGAGAAAAGGTCTCGCCGATGTTTGACACCAAATAGTCGTAGAGCTTGCGATGGATGACAATGGTATCGCCATTCTCGATAAGTCTAACCACAAACCGAGCAATTTCGCCTACGTGGGAGTCCTGATGACGGCTACCGTAGAGAGCTACCTTCATGTTGTTGAATATTAATCGGTTAAATCATTTCGCCGACAAGATGTCGCGTAATTGTCAAATTGATAATCAGTAAAATGGAGGCAAGGGGCCTCGGGGTTGTTTGGGGCGTAGCATATCGCTCCAGGGGAGCAGGGCATGTGGCCTCGGGTGATGGAGCAAAACGCTCCAGGGGTGGGGAGAGAATGAAACTATCACATTTCGAGATAACGGAGGAGCTCATTGGCACGCGAACGAGCCTGCTCGGCGTCGGCGTCAAAGCCATCGGGAGAATCGACTTCAACCACCTCATAGCCATAGCGTTGCAGCGAACGGACAGCGCGCGAAGGATTGCGGCGGTCGATACGCAGGGACACCTGCAGCTCGCCACATCGGCCCGGTCGCGACAGCACATTGAGATTAACGACATGGGCATCGCAGTCCTCTACCGCACGGGCAATAGCCGAGGCAGAGTAATCTTGTGATTTACAAGCCACGACGAGCGACGATACATCGGCCGAAGGAGGGAATAATATGTCGAGATTCAAGTCCAATTGCCAAGAAAGGTTAAAAAATAAAAGATATATTTTGAATTATTGCCTAATCTGACTAAATTTGTAATCAAATTATCGATTTACAAAAATACGAATAAATTGCTAATGATAGGCAAAAAATCGTGATTGTAGATAAATTTTTATTTATTTTTAAGTAAGAAAGCTATGACAACCAGTCTGAGTGTCAACATCAACAAGATAGCCACCCTGCGCAACGCACGAGGGGAGAACAACCCCGACGTGTTGAAGGTAGCTCTTGACTGTGAGCGATTTGGGGCCGACGGCATCACGGTGCATCCACGTCCCGACGAGCGTCACATCAAGCGAGCCGACGTATACCAGCTACGTCCGGCGCTGAGGTCGGAATTCAACATTGAAGGCTATCCTACGCCCGAGTTCATGGACTTGGTGCTGAAAGTAAAGCCGTCGCAAGTGACGCTCGTTCCCGACGCCGCAGAAGCATTGACGTCGTCGGCAGGATGGGAAGTTGGTCCCAACTTGGAATTTTTGACATCGATAGTCAACGCCTTGCACGATGCCGAGATACGGTCGTCGATATTCGTGTCGACCGACATCGACAACATACACCTTGCCGCGAAGACCGGCACCGACCGCATAGAGCTGTACACCAAGCCCTACGCCGACATGTTTTTCACCAATCCCGAGATGGCCGTATCGCCCTTCGTAGAGGCATCGCGAGCCGCCCACAAGGCCGGGCTTGGGGTAAATGCCGGCCATGACCTGAGTTTGCAGAACCTGCGCTATTTCGCCCAATCGCTGCCCTATCTCAACGAAGTGTCGATAGGCCATGCGTTGGTGTGCGACGCCCTATACATGGGTCTGAGCGAGACAATACGCAGCTATAAGGACTGCCTGGCAAAATAGCATCGGGCAGGAGGGGCGCCGAATTGATGGCCGCCGCACAGGCGACCGCCACACCGGAAACGGACTAATCGCACCGAAGTGAGAAGGCCACCAGGCAGACGGCCGCCACACAGGAAACAAACTAATAATCACGAAGAAAACGACAGATAATGCTTACACTTAACATTCCCACCGCGGGCAACGAATACGTTGACACCATCTCCCAAGCAGTAAACGACGCTACGCCGGCCGTAGCCGACAATGCAACACCCGTAGCCGATGCCGCCACGGCAGCATCACTTTCATTTTGGGACCTCTGCATGCAGGGGGGCATACTTATGATACCCATAGGCATACTATTGCTATTCAGCATCTACTTTTTCATAGAGCGGTGGATAGTGATACGCAAAGCCAACCGTCAAGACGACACCTTCATGCGCCGCATCAAGGACTATATACATGAAGGGGAGATAGAGAGCGCCCTCAACCTGTGCCGCAACATGGGCACGCCCTACGCGCGGCTCATCAGCAAAGGCATATCGCGCATAGGCCGCCCGATGAACGACGTGCTCGTGGCGATAGAGAACACCGGCAACATCGAGATAGCGAAGCTGTCGAAAGGGTTGCCGTGGCTTGCGACCACAGCCTCCGGCGCACCTATGCTCGGTTTCTTGGGCACGGTAATCGGAATGGTACAGGCCTTCTACAACATATCGGCGCAAGGGTCGAGCGCCGACATAGCCACCTTCTCCGGCGGCATCTACACAGCCTTGGTCACTACCATAGCCGGATTGATAGTGGGCGTCGTGGCACTCTTTGCCTACAACACCCTTGTTGCCAAAATCAACAACGTGATGACCTCGCTCGAAGGGAAGACGATGGAATTCATGGACTTACTAAACGAACCCGCCTAATAAAGCACAGGCCATGGCACTAAAGCGACAACATAACATGATGGCAGCCTTCTCGATGGCGTCGATGACCGATGTCATCTTCCTGCTACTCATATTCTTCATGGTCACATCGACCTATATATTTCCGACAGCGCTTGAGGTGAACTTGCCGCAATCGTCGCAGCAGACCACCAAGAAGCCCACGATACGCATTTCGGTGGACGCCCAAGGGAATATATCGACAGCAATGGGCGACACCGAACGGCAGCCCATACCGCCCGAGCAGCTCAAGACGTGGCTTATGCTTGCCAAAGAGCAGGCGCCCGAAGATGCTACCGTGGCCCTATACGCCGATGAAAACGCGTCGTACGGCGACATCGTCAAGATACTCAACGTGGGCGCCGAGGCCAACATAAGCATAGTGCTCGCCACCAAGCCGTTGCGTTCAAACGGCGGCAATATCGGCGGCGTTATCGGCAATGCGAACGGCGGCGAGATAAACGGCAGCGTGGTAAATGACAATGCATTAGACAATACAATTCCCGGGAACTAATAGATGGACAACCGACCTAAAATAGTATCAGGCATCGTGACCGCCGTAATCGCAATAGTAATTATTGCGATGCTGGTGTCATGGCATCTGAGCGTCAATGTCGACAAAGGGCAGGAATGGCCGCCGGTGAAAGAGTTTGAGCTCATCGCCGAAGATATAGAGGACCCCGAGACCTTTGTGAGCACCTACACGTCGTCGGCCGACGACGTATGGGAGGAGCAAGCCGACATCGACGACCCCGGAGCGTCGGACATCGATTCAGAGGCCGACACCCAGACCTCCTACGACCCGGCCAACAGCGGCGACACCCAGGGGCACCATGCCAACCTGACATCGAGCGAACAGCCCTCGGCAGTACAGCAGAAGAAGGTGAAGGAAGGCACTACGAAGCCCGACAATTCAGCACGCTTAGAAGCAGAGCGCCAGCAGAAATCGAAGAAAAACATCGAGGACAAGATGGCTAACCGGTTCTCGGGCACCGGCAACGGTACCGGCGGCAAGGCAGATGCCAAAGCCGACGGGAGCAAGAACAACGGCGGCCCCGGCGGTAACGAACCACTCACCTACTCCGCGTCGCACAACGAGCATCCGCGCAGTAGCGAATTGGGCACGATACGCATCAGAGTCACCGTAATGGCGGGAGGCATAGTGCGTGCCGGGTCGGCCAAGTATATAGGCGGAGTGGGAAATGCGGCCAAGAACAGCAAGACGCGAAGCGAATGTGAAAAGGCAGCAGAGAGATGCCGTTTCAAGCGAGCATCTAACGACACTGCGCCCCGCGAAGGAATAGTAATATTTGAATGGAAGGACTGAGATGAACAATGACCGTCCTACCCTCTACCTGTTTCCGTCGAATCTGAGCGATGCCGCGATGAGCGACGTGTTGCCCCCGGTAAATATTGAATTGATTACCGGGGTGAAGCATTTTATAGTGGAGAATGTGCGCACGGCGCGACGATTTTTAAAGAAATGCAACCGTGAAATCGACATTGACAGTCTGACGTTCAGCGTGTTGGATGTCAATAGCGACCCGTCGACTGTTGGAGCGATGCTTGCGCCGATGGAGCAGGGGCATGACATGGGCGTCATATCAGAGGCGGGATGTCCGGCGGTGGCCGATCCCGGAGCGTATGCCGTGGCCGAAGCGCATCGCCGGGGGTATAAGGTGATGCCGTTGGTAGGTCCGTCGAGCATACTGTTATCGCTTATGGGGTCGGGGTTTAACGGCCAGAGCTTCACGTTTGTAGGCTATCTGCCCATCCATGGCAGTGAAAGAGCCGCGGCGCTCAAGCAGATGCATGCCGACGTCATGCGCAACGACCGCACGCAGATATTCATCGAGACCCCGTATCGCAACAACCGGTTAATCGCCGACATCATAGCAACGCTGCCGCCGTCGACCCGGATGTGCGTAGCCACCGACCTTACCGGGCCTGGGCAACGCATCACCACGCTTAGTCTGGGGCAATGGCGACGCATCACCCCCGACTACGATAAAGTACCAGCTATATTCCTGCTATATAAGTAGTTAGTAGATATTAGTTTACAACAAATAAGAAAAAGGGCTAAACGAGAGAGCTTATGGCACGACGCAGAAAAATATCGTTTGATACACGTCACCTACCGGGGCTGTTTGACGACATACTCCGGGAAGAGGGTGATGCGACGTCGGATGCCGTAGGCGAAGGCAAGAGCCGGATTGGGGGCTCCCGAAAGCCGCAGAAGCGTGGGATGAGCGGAGGCGAAACAGAGGAAAGCATGGCGATGCTCCCCGATGCCATAGAGCCGTTGAAATCGGCCGTAGCGGTGACCACGTTGCGTTACATATCGTTTGGCAGCGGTAGTTCGGGCAATTGTTCCTATTTGGGGAACGACCGATACGGGATACTCATAGATGCCGGCGTCGACCCGACGAAAGTGTACGCCGAATTGGAGCGCAACAGCATATCAATCAGTACGATAGGAGGCATCATACTAACGCACGACCATGGTGACCATGTCAGGTATGCCTACAACATAGTGCGTCGGAACCGTCATATACGCATATATTGCACGCCGGCCACACTCAATGGGTTGCTCCGGCGTCACAACATATCGCGACGGATAAAGGACTACCACCAGCCGATATTCAAGGAATTTCCATTTCATTTGTCGGATTTTGTAATCACGCCGTTTGAGGTGTCGCACGACGGAAGCGACAACGTAGGGTTCTTCATATCGGCAGGGGATCATAAATTTGTGGTAGCTACCGACATGGGAGAGGTGACAGATCGAGCCGACTACTACATACGTCAAGCCAACCACCTGATGATAGAGACCAACTACGACTTGACAATGCTGCTTAACGGGAGGTATCCGGAATATCTAAAGGCCCGCATCATGGCAGCCAAAGGGCATATGGACAACGAGGCTACGGCGGCGTATCTGAAGCGCATCTACACGCCGACGTTGCAGAATGTGTTTTTGTGCCACTTGTCGCACGACAACAACACACCGGAGATAGCATTGTCGGCGGTGACCAATGCATTCAGAAGCATAGGTATAGAGCCGGGCGACGGGAGCGGGAGCATAGCATCGCGCAACCAGCCGGTGCAGGTGGTAGCCTTGCCGCGATTCGACTCCACCGGAGTGATAGTGTTGCGGTTGTAGAGGGGGTGGCATATAGGAGGATGTGGTGGGGCTGATACCCTAAGTGCTCAAAAGCGGCGACTACAATCCCATAGGATAGTTGCAACCTGAAAAAAGTGAAAGCATACGCAATAAAAAAAGCGAACAATAATCAAACTATAATCATACAAAAATAGAATACAAAGATGAAATCAATTAAGTTATTCTTGGCTTGCGCACTCGCAGTCGGCAGCATTTCAGCCATGTCGGCCGAGGAGCATCTGAAGAGCCTCAATGCCGGATATATCGACAGCAGTGTGGATCCCGGCACCGATTTTTATACCTATGTGAACAGCGGGTGGCAGAAAGCCAATCCGTTAACGGCAGAATACTCGCGCTACGGGCAGTTTGACAAGCTTGCTGAAATGAGCCGAGACCGAGTAAAAGAGATAGTGCTCGGTTTGGCAGATACAAACCCGGAGGTAGGGACAGTAGCCTATAAGGTGTCGACCATCTATGAGTTGGCGATGGACTCCGTAAGGCGAAATGCAGAAGGTGCAGCGCCAATCAAGGCCGATTTGTCGCGCATAGAGAATGCCAAACCCGAGGAGATGGAAGACCTGTTGCTGTGGATGCATGGGAACTATGCCAATCCTTTCTTTTCAGCCGGGCCTATGGAAGACCTTGCCAACTCCAATGAATATGCAATGTATGTGAGCGGAGGGGGCATCACGCTCGGCGACCGCGACTACTATCTGAGCAACGACAAGGAGAATGTGAAGATACGCGAGGCCTACAAGAAGCTCATAGAGAAGAAGATGCGTCTTGTGGGATACACCAAGAAAGAGGCACGCCGCATCGTGGCCAACGTGATGAAGATAGAGACCGCGCTTGCCGACTCCACGTGGACACGCGAGGAGAGCCGCAACATACCGGCGATGTACAATCCGCGAAGCTTTGAGCAGCTCAAGGCTATGTATCCCGCGATAAATTGGGACCGATACTTCATCGAGACTATGGGAATAGCATCGCCCGAGAGCGTCATAGTGACTGAAATCAACACCGTCAAGCAGGCCGACAACCTACTGTCGACGTTGAGCGACAGGGAGAAGAAAGACTACTACGTGTGGTACTATGTGAACCAGGCATCGAGCAAATTGTCGGACGATTTTAACGACGCCGATTTCGAGTTCGAGAAAGTGATGTCGGGAGTAGAGACCCAGCGTCCGCGATGGAAACGAGCATTGTCGTTTGTAGAAGGGAGCATGGGCGAAGCAGTAGGCCAGCTCTACGTAGAGAAATATTTCCCCGAGACGTCGAAAGAATATATGCTTGGATTGGTAGAGAACTTGCGCAGGGCATTGGGCAAGCATATCATCAACCTGCCGTGGATGAGCGACGACACCAAGCTGAATGCCATCAAGAAGCTGAATGCGTTTACCGTCAAGATAGGTTATCCCGACAAGTGGAAAGATTACAGCGACTTGAATATCGACCCGTCGCTGAGCTTCTACGAGAACATGCACAACGTGGCGATGTGGCACCAGAAGCGTCAATATGCCAAGTGGGGCAAGCCGGTAGACAAGACAGAATGGGGCATGACTCCTCAGACAGTGAATGCCTATTACAATCCGCTTGCCAACGAGATAGTATTCCCGGCCGCCATACTGCAGGCGCCGTATTTCGATCCTGAGGCATCGGATGCCGAGAACTATGGAGCCATCGGAGTGGTAATAGGCCATGAGATGACCCACGGCTTTGACGACCAGGGGCGCAACTTCGATGCTAATGGCAACATGGTGAACTGGTGGACTAAAGAGGACAGCGAAGCATTTGCCGCGCTTACCAAGGGACTTGTGGAGCAATTCAATGCAGTAGAAGTGTTGCCCGGGCTTAATGCGAATGGGGAATACACGCTTGGCGAGAACATAGCCGACCAGGGCGGATTGCGAGTAGCGATGACAGCGTTTCTTGATTCGCAGAAAGCCAAAGGCGTAGATATCAACTCCGAGGAAGCAAAAATCGACGGATACAGCCCGTTGCAAGTGTTCTACATGAACTATGCCAATGTGTGGGCAGGCAATATCCGCCAAGAGACCATGCGTCAGTTGACGTTGGGCGATGTGCACTCGTTGGGCAAGAACCGAGTAAACGTGACCTTGCGCAACATTGAGCCGTTCTTCAAAGCATTTTCCATAGGCGAAGGGGATGCGATGTATCGCGAGGCGTCGGAGCGAGTAATCATCTGGTAAACCGACATAATCGAAAGCATAGCGAGGGTGCTATCGGGGCGGTCCGGCCGGGCCATCCCGACAGCACCCTCGCTGTACAAAACGGGGCACATGCGTGATGGCAGTAACTTCATGTTCACAAACAATTAGTCTTACATCAGCATATTACTGAACAAAGACTCACATGTTGGCTACGGCCAAATGCGGGAGTAAGATAGTAAGTGGTAAAAATTAAACTTTGGACCTAAAAAGAATTGTTTCTTCAATCACTTTTCATAAATTTGCATTTGCTGTTGGACTCTAAATCCCAGAATTATCAAATAAAGCGTAGATTTTAGCCTTATTTATATTTTCGGAAATTACAATGGTTGCTGAAAATAAAATCTTCGTCATTGATTTTCTTTCAATTTTTGACGAAGATAAAGAATAACGAGCGCGTGGCATCTACGCGGTGGCGCTTTCGTTAATCGAGGAGAGGCCTCTATGTTGAGGTCTCAAGTGCAATCTCAACAAATTTCATAACGCAGATTGGTAAATATGAAGGATTTCGAAAAATACAACTCGTTACATGATTATCTTGACGCCCTTATGGCCGACAAGGAGACAGAGCATGTAGAATTTAAACATGGGAAGGGAGGGTTTCCTATAAAAGGGGTAAAAGAGACTTACTCTTCCTTTGCAAACACGGAGGGTGGTGTCATCGTAATCGGAGTAAAAGAAAAGGATGGTAATTTTTATCCTGAGGGTCTTAGTGCAGATAATATCCGTGATTATGAGAAGATATTCTGGGATATGATAAATGACCCGAAGCAAGTGAGCAGAAATATCCTTACCAATAATGATGTTATAAAAGGAGAATACAATGGGAATCACTTTATTCTGATATCCGTACCGCGAGCTTCACGAGAAGAGCGGCCGATATATATCGGGGTGGATGCACTGCGAGGCACATATAGGAGAAACGACAGTGGGGATTATCTATGTAGAGATTGGGAGGTATCTCTAATGCTCTCAGAGAAACGGCCTGATTTAGCAATGGATTACGAAATTCAAGAAGGATTTACTTTTGATGATATAGATCCGGAGTCATTAAGAGCTTACCGACAGTTGTTTGTCAACCTTAAGCCGTCGCACCCATGGGCTTCAGATGATGATTTAGGGCTCTTACGCCATTTAAAGGCCTATCGTAAAGACAGGAAAAGCGGGAAGGAAGGTTTGACTTTGGCAGGGCTGCTGATGTTTGGTAAGTATGATTCAATAATAGAAGCCCTACCTCATTATATGATTGATTATAGAGAGTATCGCCCCGGCCAAGAGAGATGGAGCGATAGAATCTATAGCGATGGATCATGGGAAGCAAATCTTTTTCAGATTTACAGACGTCTATTGCCAAAACTTCAAAGTTTCCTACCGACCCCATTCAAATTGGATGGGAATATCAGGCAAGACGACACAAAAATTCATAAGGGGTTACGTGAAGCCTTTATAAATTTTTGTGTCCATCCACTTTACCAAAGTGATACTAAACTCATTATCATTAAACGACCGACTGAAATTATATTCTCCAATCCCGGCACCATGCTTGTGTCCAAAGAGCAGTTCTATAGTGGTGGATATTCAGTGTGTAGGAATCCCGCTATTCAAACTATGTTTACTCTGATAGGCGTTGCGGAAAAGGCTGGTAGTGGGTCTGATACAATTATTCAAGGTTGGAAGGAAGCTAATTTCAGGTTGCCAATTATTACTGAGATGGGAGAGCCTAATAGAGTCGAGTTAGTGCTTCCACTTGAGTCAATATTATCGAAAGAGATAGAACAGAAGCTTTATCAATTATTTGGGGAGAAAAGCAAACGATTATCTCATGATGAATTACTCACAATGGCAATGGCTATCTCCATGCGATCAGTTTCTAATTCTCTCCTTCAACATTATCTTGATCTTCATCGTGCTGACATCACCACCCTATTGAGAGGGCTTTGTAGGGATGGATTACTTATCGCTTCGGGGTTTGGCAGGGGGACTATTTACTCATTGAACACCAAATTTGATGGTTTTGAAGGGATACAAAAAGAAGTACCTTCTAAAAATGACAAACAGGTAGTTACAGATAGTAATCTCGGGGGATTGGCTGATGGCGTTACATGCAATGTTGCAAGCAATGTTGCAAGTAATGTTGCAAGTAATGTTGCAAGTAAATCTCGTAATAGGCGTAATTATAAAGAATTGTGTTTACTCATCGTAGAGTTTTGTAAAACCTGGAAGACGCGGCAGGAAATCGCTATTGCATTATGCTATAAGTCTGATTATTTGCGTAATAACGTTCTGCCTAGAATGGTAGCCGATGGTTACTTGGAAAAATTGGATAAAAAAGTTGCTACTAATCCAGAGCAAAAATATCGTGCTACAGATATTGGCAAAAAGCTTAAATAATCATGAGGAAGAAATCGTAAAAACGCAACCGATTATGACCGATTGAGAGCATAACACACATATAATCAGAACCGACTGTCATGGCATTGATTTATCAAGCAACTTTTATATTCCAATTTGGCACAAATGATGGAAATTATATCATTAGTGTACTATAGGCTTGTTTAACAGCTATTCGGGGTGATTTTTCATTGATAAGCTCCCATCTCAGCAATTGTGATTGCGGTCTCAGGGGGGATAATAGTTTTTACTTATACCACAACAAGACGACTCTCCGAGGCTAAAACGGAGGGAGTCGGGCACCTACCCCCAAGCTGAAGTATAGGGTTAACCATAAAGCCATGTCTCCGACATGGATAGCGGAGAGGGTGGTGGCAAAATAGTCAGAATTTCCACAAATGTGGGTGAAATGGCTTAGGTGGAGAAAAAAAGGATAATTTTTGTTATTTATTGCTTATCTTTGCGTTGGTTATAATGAAACATTGGTTATTATGATACGTTAGTTATTAATACGTTGGTTATTATGATGCGTTGGTTATAATAATCAAAGGGAAATAAACGAAATGAACTAAAATAGACTAAGGAAAGGATAATAGCAAAATGCGAAAGAAAAGTATATCGAGATATGGGATGGGATTGGCACTTGCGATATGTATAACTACGTCAATGACAGCCTTTTCGCAAGGGCGAATAGAGTATTTCAAATATGGGGATTTCAATAGCTGGATAACCAGAGAGATACCGGAGTCGGCGATCATAGGCGGGAAGAAGAAAACGCTGTATGAGATAGGGCCGACGCGTACGATAGAGGGTGCGAAGGCTTATGTCAACGAAGGGGGTTCGCCGTGGGCTACATCAAATGTATATGCCAAGATGATGGGTATAACGAAAGGAAGCTGCGCAGTGCTGCCCGACACGCGAAGCGGGAGCAACAAATGTGCGAAGCTGACCACGATAATGGAGCGTTGCCGTGCGGTGGGGATGGTAAATATCGACGTGTTGGTAGCCGGGTCGATATTTTTAGGGAAGATGTTGGAGCCGATAGGATCGACATCGGAGCCATATAGCAAGATGGATATGGGAGTGCCGTTCACGAAGCGACCGAAAGCGTTGGTGCTTGACTATAAGTTGAGCATACCGGAGAATGCGGAGCGAGTATATTCGAGCGGATTCGGGAAGAAGAAGAAGCTGCCGGGGCATGAGGAAGCCGAGGTGATGGTATTGCTTCAACGTCGGTGGGAGGATGCCAATGGCAATATCTACGCCAAGCGCGTAGGGACTGCTCGTGAGCGGTTTGGCAAGACGACAGCGGGGTGGGTTAATGGCCACAAGATAGCCATCAGATATGGGGACATAAGTGGCGAGGCCGACTACAAGCCTTACATGGGGCTGTTATCAGAGGAGAAGAGCTACTACGCTCGCAATAGTAAGGGGAAGATGGTGCCAGTCAGGGAGATAGGATGGGACAGCAGCGATGCCGAGCCGACGCATTTGATAGTAATGGTATCGGCGGCATCGGGCGAGGCATATACGGGGACGTTGGGGTTGACCCTTTGGATAGACAATGTGGGGATGGCGTACTAAATAAAGTTAAAGGAAACATCTTTTAGTAGAATTTGTGCGTTTTTCGCCGCATTTGTTAGTAATTTTGCATATTAAAAAGGCTCATATTGACTACAATAGGGGGTCGTGTGAGACAAAGCGAAATGTGCAAGTAGCGAGGCGGCCAGGGATGGGGCAATGGGGCGAGAGCTACAATGCATCAGGAGCTGAGAATCTGGCGATTATAATAGCCTCGGGGAATATGATAACGAGTAGGTATAATCGGAGGAATAACATGGCGATTAAACAGATTCGGAATAAATAGCATAATGAGCAAAAGAATCGGTAGATAAAGAAAACATAGCGATTAGAAACAGTATCAAACAACAACATAGGGATTAAAAAAATTGAATCGAAAATAGTAACAGAGAAACAGTATAAAAAAGGAATGAAACGAGTAATCACAACCAAAGCGACCGCCACGATGATGGCCGTAGCATTAATGACAACCGTGTCATGCTCAAGCAATGGAGAACAAGCGCAGCAGGCTCAAGCGCCGGCCATTGCGACCCAGACGGTAGCCTACAGTGCGATTGATCTATCGCAGGCCTACCCAGCGACAATCAAAGGTAAGACCGACATAGAGATACGCCCGCAGGTGTCGGGGTTCATCACGCAAGTGCTTGTCGACGAAGGACAGCGCGTGCATAAGGGTCAGACCCTATTTGTGCTTGACCAGGTACAATACCAGGCAGCTGTAGACCAAGCTACTGCATCGGTGAATGCGGCAGAGACTACATTGAAATCGGCACAGCTTACCGCCGACCAGAAGCAAGCCCTATTTGACAAGAATATCATATCGGAATATGAAAATCAGTTGGCCAAGAACGACCTTGCGAATGCGAAATCTAACCTTGCCACGGCCAAGGCAGCGTTGACGTCGGCCCGCAAGAACCTTGCGTACACGGTGGTAACCGCACCGAGCGCAGGCGTGATAGGTACGATACCGTTCCGTGAGGGGTCGCTTGCGTCGCCGTCGATGGCTCAGGCGTTGACCACAGTCAGCGACAACTCGCAGGTGTATGCCTACTTTTCGTTGACCGAGCGAGACATATTGAATATGACCGAGAATGGCACGAAATCGTTGGAGGAGCAGATAGCCCAGATGCCGGCTGTGCAATTGCAGTTGTCGGATGGCAGCATCTTCCCCGTAGAGGGTAAAGTAGCGACCGTTTCGGGAGTCATTGGAGCCGGGACCGGAGCAGCCACGGTAAGGGCATTGTTTGACAATCCCAACGGCATGCTTCGTTCGGGATCGACGGGCCAGATAATCATACCGATGCACGAAGAGAACGCCATAGTAATACCTCAGAAAGCCACCTTTGAGCTTCAGGACCGCAAGTTCGTGTATGTGGTAGGCGATTCCAACAAGCTGGTATCTACTCCGATTACGATATCGAAGGTAAACGACGGGAAGATCTACGTGGTGACATCGGGACTTGAGGCCGGCAATGTGATAGCAATAGAAGGCGTAGGCAACAAGTTGCGTCCCGACATGGTAATTGTCCCGGTGGATGCAGCGGCACAGGCAGCACAGGCAGGCGAGCAAGGAGCTCAGCAGGCGCCACAGGAATAATAGACAGGGAGCAAAACGCTACCAAAAGGAAAAAAGAAAAAGGAAAGCCTAAAGCCGGCGTGGCGTGGTGGGGAAAAAGAGTCGTCGACAAGGAAATGAGATGACACCGGCCACAGCGTTGCCGCCGAGTGATAGGCAATAAAGCAAAACAATATTAACAGGAAATATTCCACACGAAATGAAGCTTGATACGTTTATAAACCGTCCGGTACTATCGACGGTAATTTCAATATTCATCGTGCTGTTGGGATTTATCGGGTTGACCTCCCTACCCGTGACCCAATATCCCGACATAGCGCCGCCAACAATCGCGGTATCAACGACATATACGGGAGCAAATGCCCAGGCAGTGCTTAACTCAGTGATAGCGCCGTTGGAAGAGTCGATAAATGGCGCCGAGGGCATGACCTACATGGAGTCGACAGCGACGAATACGGGGTCGGCCAACATCAACGTGTATTTTGAGCAGGGATTTGATCCCGACATGGCAGCGGTAGACGTACAGAACCGCGTGGCGAAGGCGCAGAGCTTGCTGCCTGCGGAGGTGACGAAAGTGGGCGTGTTGACCCAGAAGCGCCAGACGTCGATGCTTATGGGCGTTTCGTTGTCGAACAAGCCCGGCTACGATTACACGGCCGAGTTCATTGACAACTATATGAAGATAAACGTCATCCCGATGTTGCAGCGTGTGCATGGCGTTGGCGACGTGATGAGTTTCGGTGCCGACTATTCGATGCGCATATGGCTTAAGCCCGATGTGATGGCCCAGTACAACTTGATGCCGTCGGATGTGTCGGCAGCGTTGGCAGAGCAGAACATAGAGGCAGCACCAGGAGCCTTCGGCGAGCAGGGGAACCAGACGTTCCAGTACACGATGAAATATCGTGGACGCCTGTCGCAGCCCGAAGAGTTTGAAGACATTGTGATTCGCGCCAACAGCAATGGACAGGTGTTGCGATTGGGCGACATAGCCGATGTAGAGCTTGGCAAGGTGCAATACGGATTTGAGTGTACGCTCAATGGCGAGACAGCCACGATGTGTATCATATTCCAGACGGCAGGGTCGAATGCAACGCAGATCATCAACGACTGTATAGCAGAGGTAGAAAAGATGCGCGCCGACTTGCCGCCAGGCTTGGAGTTTGACATACCGATGAACAACAACGACTTCTTGTATGCGTCGATACATGAGGTAATCAAGACATTGCTTGAAGCGTTTGTGTTGGTGTTCTTCGTGGTGTATATCTTCTTGCAGGACATGCGTTCGACATTGATACCAGCGATAGCGATACCGGTGGCGTTGATAGGTACGTTCTTCATGATGAAAGCGATAGGGTTCTCGGTGAACCTTATCACCTTGTCGGCTTTGGTACTTGCGATAGCGATAGTGGTGGACGACGCGATAGTGGTGGTCGAGGCAGTGCATGCGAAGCTCGACCAGGGCTATAAGAGTTCGCGCAAGGCGTCGATAGATGCGATGAGCGAGATAGCGTCGGCGCTAATTTCAATCACGTTGGTGATGATGCTTGTGTTCATTCCGGTATCGTTCATGTCGGGTACCTCGGGCGTGTTCTACCAGCAGTTTGGATTGACGATGGCGATAGCAATCGGTTTCTCGGCGTTGAATGCGTTGACATTGTCGCCGGCGCTGTGTGCGGTGTTCCTGAAGGCACATGACGACAATCGACCGGTGAAAGAGCGCATCGGCGAAGCTATATCGGAGGCAGGCAAGACCGTAGCGCAGGGCTACAAGCGCAGGTTCACAATCAACTTCCACCCGATGTTGACTTTGATATTTGTGATAGCTACGATATTGTTCATGATACTTGGATGGTTTAACGCCGCCGAGACGTGGAAGGTACTTGTAGCTGTAGGCGTAGCGATATTGACCGTGTTCGGGATATTCAGTCCTCGATTCCACAAAGGGTTTGAGTCGGGTTACTCGAAATTGTTGAATGGTTATCGCAACATAATCAGCGGCATCAGCAAGTTGAAGCTGATAGCGTTAGGAGTGGTAGCCGGCGCAATAGTTCTCTTGGTAAGCTTGATGGCGAGCACGCCGTCGGGTTTGGTGCCAAACGAGGATACGGGTACACTGTTTGTGATGGTGGACATGCCCCCGGGCACATCGCAGGAGCGCACACTTGAGGTAATGAGCCAGGTAGACGGCATCATCATGTCGACGCCTGGAGTGAAATATAGCCAGAAAGTGGCAGGCTATAGCTTTATAGCCGGCCAGGGAGCTACCTACGGGACGTTCATCGTGAAGTTGAAAGACTGGGAAGAGCGCACGCCAGAGCAGAGCGTTAACAATATTGTGATGCGCATCTATGGGATATGCGCCCAGACCATCAACGACGGACGTGTGGTAGCCTTTGCGCCGCCAATGATAACGGGATACTCCGTGACCAACGGATTTGAGGTTAAGATGCAGGACAAGACGGGAGGCGACATCAACGAATTCTTCGGCATAGTGCAAGGATTTCTTGCCGAGCTTAACGCCCAGCCCGAGATTCAGACCGCCTACACGACCTTTAACCCCACGTTCCCGCAGTACCAGTTAGACATAGACGCAGCGAAAGCTAAGCAGGCCGGGTTGAGCCCGAGCACGATTTTGTCGACGTTGCAAGGCTACTACGGAGGTATGTATGTGTCGAACTTCAACCGATTCGGAAAGATCTACCGAGTGATGATGCAAGCTAATCCAGAGGCACGCGTGTCGCCCGAGACCTTGTCGAGCATCAAGGTGCGCAACGGCAACGAAATGGCATCGATTGACAACTTCGTAAGCCTCAAGCGCGTGTATGGTCCTGACTTGTTGAACCGTTTCAACATGTTCCAGTCGATATCGGTGACCGGTAACCCGGCCGAGGGGTATTCTTCGGGGCAGGCATTGCAAGCCATAGAGCGCGTAGCAGCGAAGACGTTGCCACAGGGATATGGATATGAGTACGCCGGTATGACCCGTGAGCAGGGTACGCAGTCGAGCAACCAGACGGCTATGATATTCGGGTTGTGTCTGTTGTTCGTATACCTGTTGCTGTCGGCACAATATGAAAGCTATATATTGCCGTTCGCAGTGTTGTTGTCGATACCGTTCGGTTTGATGGGGACATTCGTGTTTGCCAAGATATTTGGCGTGGAGAACAACATCTACTTGCAGATAGCGTTGATCATGCTCATCGGACTATTGGCAAAGAATGCGATATTGATTATCGAGTTTGCGCTTGAGCGTCGACGCACGGGAATGTCGATATTCAATGCAGCCATACAGGGAGCAGCAGCCCGACTACGACCGATCTTGATGACCTCGTTGGCATTGGTAATCGGCTTGTTGCCATTGATGTTTGCCAACGGAGTAGGTGCAGTGGGCAACCGTACGCTTGGCACGGGCGCAATCGGAGGTATGTTGATAGGAATGGTACTGCAGATACTCTTCGTGCCGGCATTGTTCGTAATCTTCCAGAAGATACATGAGAAGATATCTCCGCTGAAGTGGAAGGACACCGACAACGACGGTATCAACTCAGAAATTGAGCAGTATTCACGCTGAAAATAAAGAAAAAAAGAATAATTATGACAAGTATAAAAAGAATAGCACGCCCGGTAGTTGTCGCCATAACGGTGACAACACTGACGGGGTGCGGTCTGTACAAGAAATACGAGACGCCGAGCGAGACAGCGCTTCAAAAGGAGTATGCCGAGGCTAAGGCGTTGACGGAGGCCGACAGCCTTGCGTTCGGCAATTTGCAGTGGCAGGAAGTGTTCACCGACCCGATGCTCGCAGATCTTATCAACCGGGCATTGGAGAACAATGTGGACTTGACGAATGCCAAGCTCAACGTAGACATTGCACATGCCAATCTGCGTGGGGCGCGCATGAGTTATTTCCCGTCGTTGATGTTGTCGCCAAACGGTGGCGCGTCGTCGGTAGGCAACGAGAAGCTGAGCGGCTGGAATTATACGATACCGTTGACGGCATCGTGGGAAGTAGACGTATTCGGGAAGTTGCTAAATAACAAGCGACTTGCCGAGTCGGCAGAGCAGCAAGCTAAGGATTACGCACAGGCCGTAAGGTCGCAGATAATAGGAGCCGTAGCCAACTGCTACTATGCGATAGCGACGCTTGAGGCCCAGCTACAGCTTTCGCGCGAGACAGCCGTGATATGGGGCGAGAACGTACAGGCGATGAAAGACTACAAGCTTGCCGGGCGCACGAACGAGGCAGCCGTAGTACAGAGCCAGGCCAACTATCTGAGCATCTTGGCGTCGATAACCGACCTTGAGGTGGCACTTGACCAGGCCAACAACACGATGTCGCTGTTGCTGAACACGATGCCTCAGAAATGGGCGATATCGCCGGACGCGCGGATATTAGCGCCTGCGATAGTGCGCGACGGTGTGCCGATGCGCGAACTTGCCGCACGTCCCGACGTGCGAGCAGCCGAGCAAAGCGTGGCCCAGGCATATTACACCACCAACTTAGCCCGTGCGGCGTTCTACCCCGGCCTGACCATTACGGCTAATTATGGGTTTACGAACTCCTTCGGGTCGTTCATCAAGAATCCCGGCAATTGGTTTGCGTCGCTTGCGGGGTCGTTGGTGGCACCGATCTTCTCACGCGGCCAGAACATAGCGCGGTTGGAGGCAGCGAAAGCCAAGCAGAAGCAGGCGATGAATACGTTCCAGTATACATTGCTTAGCGCTACCGCCGAGGTGTCGGATGCGATGACTACCTACGAGAAGAACAAGGAGAAGAGCGTGTTGCTTGCCGAGCAGGTAGACAATCTTGCAAAGGCCGAGAGCTATACGAAGGAATTGTTTGCGGCCGCGGGAGCAACGTATCTTGAGATACTAACGGCGCAGTCGAGCTTACTATCGGCGCAGATGTCGCAGCTCAATTGCGAACTTGCAAAAGCACAGGCCATCATCAACCTCTACCAGTCGTTGGGCGGAGGGCGATAAACGGTCAAGAAGATAAAGCGCAATCGAGCGGTCGTCGGGGCGATGCCTTGGCGACCGCTCGAAGCGTATA
>JAQXRH010000086.1 GCA_029218425.1 Bacteroidales bacterium
TTCGGCAAGGGTGGTATTCATTTTCCAGTTGCCGGCTACAATGTTCTTTCTCATTTCTTTATCGTTTAAATATGTTATGAAAATTCAATTATCATCGGGATGTGGCGTAAGGCGCTATCATCGACCCCGTAGGGGGATTAGCAACTGCCTCAGTCGCCTATTTTTCCGACTGCAAAGTTAATTGTTTTTTTTGTTTTTTGGGCAATAATCTTAATATGAATTCCTGTGTAAGTGCCAGTAAAAGCAACAGAGCTGCCGCAAAAACCGTTATGAAGTAGAAATTCCATTTGTCATCAACCTTTATGTCGGCTACTGAGAGGTCGCCGTTGCCCAGGGCGTCAACTACATCAAACTGGAAAGCCGATAGCGCCCGTTTCCACTTTATCACACCGTCGTGAAGATACACCATCGACATCTGTCCGCGTGCGAGCTGCTTGAGCGAGGTGTCCTCTACTATATAGCAGGGATAATCGGCCATCGACATGTCGATCCACCGCGCGAGGCCTTCGGGAGTCGAGGCGATGAGTGCTATCATCGACCCGCCTGCGCGTCGTATCGCCTTGTCCATCTCGTTTATGGCATAAGTGTAGGCTATATCCACTCGGTTTGACTCGGGAATGACGAGGATAAGCATGTCTCCGGTATTGCTGATGGTATAGTCGGTGACATCCTCACTATCTACGTCGTAGATGGCAAAGCCCGAATCACGCTTCACGGCATGGGGCGACACACGTCTAACGAAGGTCCATGTGGAGTCGGGCAAGTCGTAGATGGAAAATTGCTGCTCAACGCCATCGCGCTCATACACCATGGCGACATCCTCATCATCGGCATCTTCGCCGCTATCCCCCTCATTAAGAAGGGCATACAAGTCGGTGCCTACGGGATAGCTACGAAAATCGACCATAGGCTGAATGTTATAGCCATATAGGCTTATCAAAATGGTATATAGCAGCGCTACAGATAACGCTATCCACTGTATAGTAGGACGATACACGCCGCGACGGAGGCAACGGTTGTAGCGGCACAGATAGCCGAGCGCTATTACTATAGCTACATTTTTCCAGAAAGTGGCGGTATTGGAAATCGACCACATCTCACCGAAGCATCCGCAATCTTCCACAGGATTGGCTATCCAGATATACGCCGAAAGTGGCAACATGAATGCCATTGACAGCATCAGAAGCCACGGTGCTCCGCGTTTGAAACTGCCCACCATGAGCAGGAAACCGAACACCAACTCATAGGCCGAGATGGCGATGGCGACGACAAGGATGATGGTGCGCGGTTGCACCATCTCCCACGCGGCAAGATACTCCTCAATTTTGAAGATGAACCCCCACGGGTCGACAGCCTTGGCAAAGCCCGACATGACGAACAATGCGCCCACCACAATACGCAAAGCCACAACGGCGTAGGGACAATAGTATTTGCCCGGTTGCCGTTGTGTGCTATTATCAGAGCCGGCCGGCGAGCTGACGCCTATGGCCGGAGATGCTGCGCTATCTACCGATGATGCTGTGCTGACGGCTGGTGATGCTGCGCTGACGCCCGATTGCTGCGCATCGACCGATTGCTGAGCGTCAACCGATTGCTGCGCGTCGGCATCAGTATCGGCGGAGGGGATGACATTGTTATCGGGAGCCTCTGACACTGCGCTCATGATTGCTTCTCGGTAAGTTTTATAATGCCAAACACAGCGTAGTTGATGATGTCCATATAGTTGGCGTCGATACCCTCCGACACTTCGGTCATGCCGTCATTGTCCTCTATCTCCTTGGTACGCATGATTTTAGTGAGGATAAGGTCGGTATACGACGAGACTCTCATCAATCGCCAAGCCTCATCGTAGTCATGGTTCTTGGCAAGCATAAGTTCTTTAGTACGAGACATATATCTATCGTAAAGAGCGAGTGCCTGCTCCACCGACATATCCTTACCGTCGGCATACCCCTTTTCGAGCTGAATAAGCCCTACGATGCCATAGTTGACCATGGCCATAAACTCGGGGAGGATGCCCTCGCCCACCCACGATTCGCCTTTCACTTCCAAGGAGCGCACGCGGTTGGCTTTGATATAAATCTGGTCGGTAATCGACGCCGGACGCATCAAGCGCCACGAAGGACCGTAGTCTTTGAGTTTCGCCGCGAAGATATTGCGGCAGCTCGCTATTGCTTTGTCAAATTGAGCCTCAGTATTTGGCATTTATCAGTCAGTTAAGAAAATATATTTTGCTATGCGTTATTTCTAAAGATCTCTTTAAGCGTTGGTGTTAAAGATCTACTATGCTTTGGTTTTAGAAATCTCCTATGCGTTGTTTTTGAAGATCTCCTTAATCGAACCGATGGAGCTGAGCACGCCCGACGCTTCGTAGGGGATATAGATAGTCTTATTGTCTTTACCCGAAACCATCTGGTTCAACGTCTCTATATACTTGACGGCGAGCATGTAGGTAGCGGGGTCGGTGTGGGTGGAGGCGATAGCCTGTGCGATACGTTCGATGGCCTGTGCTTCGGCCTCGGCTTGTAGCACCTTGGCACGCGATTCGCCCTCGGCACGTAGTATTTCCGACTGCTTGATGGCCTCGGCGGCGTTGATACGTGATTCCTTCTCGCCTTCCGAACGCAGTATGAGCGATTTCTTCTCGCCCTCGGCGTTGAGGATTTCGGCACGGCGGTTGCGCTCGGCTTGCATCTGTTTTTCCATCGCCACGCGCACGCTTTCGGGCGGGGTGATATCCTGGAGCTCTACGCGGTTCACTTTGACGCCCCATTTGTTGGTAGCATCGTCGAGTATGGCCTGGAGCTTGGAGTTGATGGTATCGCGTGAGGTAAGTGTCTCGTCAAGTTCGAGCTCGCCGATGACGTTACGCAAGGATGTCTGGGTGAGCTTTTCTATTGCATTGGGGAGGTTGTCAATCTCGTAGACGCTCTTTTTGGCATCGACAATCTGGAAATAGATGAGGGCATTGATTTCGGTGGTCACATTGTCCTTTGTGATAACCTGCTGCGAGGGGAAGTCGTAGACCTGTTCGCGCAAATCAATCACCGTCGTAGAATATAGGCGAGCGATATAACGTCCGTTGGGGAGACGCTCCATAGAGCGGGTATAGACAGTTTTGGCCTTATCAATAAACGGGATAATGATATTGAGCCCGGCAGGGAGTGTGCTATGATATTTGCCGAGACGTTCAACGACGCGGGTCTCCGACTGCGGCACCACCTTGACGCCGGCCGAAATGACCGATACCACTATTAGCACCAGAACGACGATAAAAATGATTGTTCCTGTTTCCATAATAATAAGATTTACAAATATCGAAGTATAAATAATGAAATAATTTAATGTAGCGTGGGAGGCCTATGCGTTATAGGCTTTTCGCATGGGAATTTTATCCGCTTTGGGGCGGACCTTGATGACGATGCTGTCGAAGGACAAGACTTCTACGTTGGCACCTTCGGGAATCGGGCAGTATTCGTCGTCGGCAACGGCGAGCCAATTATCGCCATCCACTTTGACGCGCCCTTTACGCGACTCGGAATAGATGGTTTCGGTGACAATGCCCACTCGGCCCACTATGGCATCCATATTGCAACGCTCGTCGCTACGGGTGGCCTTGTTGAGCTTGTAGCGGCGTATCACGGGATACAGCACCAGGAAAGCGGCTATGGCGCCGACGCTTGCCACAATAAACTGCACTACAAGCGAGCCGCCCGACAATGCCGGGATGAGAGCGGCGACGCATCCGATAGCGAGGCACAATGCCACTACCGTGCCCGTAAACACCTCTATGATAAGCAACACGATAGCCGAAATTAGCCAAACAAGCCAAGCTGAAATTGCAGAAGCCATCATTGGTAAGTAGTATTGAAATGGTTATTACAAATACAAATATAACTATTATATTTAACACCTGCAATATGAAGTGGAAAAATCTCGAAAATCTCAAAAAGCTATAAATGGCGCAGGCGGTGACTCGCTGAATGCGAGCCACCGCCTGTGGATACTATTATAGATACTAATTATAAGCTTCGCTATTCTATGCAATTAGTGATGCTATTCTAAATGCTCAGCTTCGCTATTATATGCGCTTTGTAGGGCGACTCAATATCGCTGCCTGTCGCGATTAGTAGAGCGATTCTACGCGTTTGAGGTTCTCCTCGTCCTGGAGGTTGTAGTAGCAGTTGCGCAGCAATTTTACGGCGTCGCCCATATTGTCGGGGTCGATTTCGTAGGCTTTTTCAAGGTAGGTGGTAGCTTCCTTGAAGAGCGGGTTTACTTCGTTTTTGCGGCGTTCGTTGTACTGAGCGACGGGGAGACCTGAGATTTCGTCATCGAGGCGGAAAGCTTGGTTGCAAAGCTGACGACCGTATTGGAGGAGAGCATGGGCATTTTGGGGATTGAGCTCGATGGCCTTCTTATAGTTTTCGGTGGCTTTTTCAGCATTGTCCTGAGAGTCGTAGAGCACGCCGAGCACGTAGTAGAGCTGGGCGTTGTTGGGGTCGGCGAGGATATATTTCTCGAGCATTTCCTGAGCTTCGGCGAACTCTTTGTTGGCGATTTTGCTATTAATCATGTAGCCGATGTAGCTGTTGTCTTCAGCGCCATAGAGGGGATAAGCCTGCTCGGCATAGTAAGCCATCTTGGCGTTATCTTGCATGTTGTAGGCCACGGCGATAGCGTAGTCGTAGATATTTTTCTTGGTGTAGCCTTTGGCGATGGCGTTGTCGAATGCTGAGAGTGCATCGGGGAGCTCGTTGGACTGCCAAGCGGCGAGGCCCATGTTGTAATAGATGTCGGAAGCCGTAGAGTCGGGCAAAGCGGCAGGGCCATTGGTGCCAAGCACTGGATTGGCGGGGAGGGTGACATACATCTTCCATGCCTTGTAGGCGTTGGCATAGTCTTGAACTTGCCATAGGTTGACAGCGGTGTTGTTCAAGTCATTGTAGTGACCGTTGATAAGTTTGTAGATATCTTTAGAGTACTTGGGTTTGATTTTGCCTTTTTCGTTGGGAATGGAGTCGAGCGGGAGAGCCTTGATGAGGTAATCGAAAGAGTTCATAAGAGAGGCGCCGACCACCTTGTCGTCGACGGTCTTGCCCATCTTCTTCAATACATCTTGGTTGTCGTAGTACTCCATACCACCTTTACCAGCTACGAACCAAACGTAGGGCGTAGCGGCTGATTCTTCATTGGTAAAAGCAGGTTTGAGTTTTTCAAGTTTTTGGGGATATTGGTCGGGGGCGGACTTGAGTTCGCGTTCAACCTCTTTCACTAAGGAGTTCTGTGCTGCGGCAGTAAGGCCTGCAAGGAGGCAGATGCCCAAAACGCTTAATTTTTTCATGACTATTTAAATGTATGTAAGTAAAATATTTTTATTTCGAAATCAATCTTGATATCCTGAAGCAATAATTTTGATAAAAGTAGCTAAGAAAAGCATAACTACAAAATTATTAACAAAAAATAATATTAAACCGTTCAAAAAATGGGGGAAACGGCGGAATTTGATTAACGGGCCGGAGGGTGGTTAGGTAGCTACCACCACCCTTTCGGCCCGTTTAGGTAAGGGATATCAAATGCTATTCGTCGGCGTTGTCGTCGGCGGCATTGTCAGTGCCATCGTCTTCGGGGTCGTCGGCTACGATGTCGTTGTCGTCGAGCTCGTCATTGATGGTCTCGTCGGCCTCGAGGACTTCGGCGTTGGCGTCAATTTCTTCGACTTCCTCATCGGGGTCGGCATCGACGCAGCAAACCGAGGCGATTTCGTCGGCACGCTTGTCGAGGTTGATGAGACGCACGCCCTGGGTAGCGCGGCCCATTACGCGGATGTCGGTGACATGGAGGCGCAAAGTGATGCCCGACTTGTTGATGATGACGAGGTCGTTGTCGTCGTTGACGCTTTTGAGAGCAACGAGGTGGCCTGTCTTGTCGGTGACGTTGATAGTCTTGACGCCTTTACCGCCGCGGTTGGTGACGCGGTAATCGTCGAGGAGCGAACGTTTGCCGTAGCCTTTTTCCGACACTACCATCACGTTGTTGTCGGTGTCGGCCTTCATGCATATCATGCCCACGATTTCGTCGGAGGGGTCGGGGTCTAATGTCATGCCACGCACACCGGTGCTGACGCGGCCCATGCTTCTCACTTTGGATTCGTGGAAACGTATGGCGCGGCCGTTGCGGTTGGCCATCAATATTTCGGAGTTGCCATCAGTGAGGTCGACGCCGATCACTTGGTCGCCGTCGCGTATGATGATAGCTTTCTTGCCTTTGACGTTGATGCGGGCGTACTCGGCGAGCGAAGTCTTCTTGATGATACCGTTGCGGGTGGCGAAGACGAGGTAGTGGCTTTCCACAAACTCTTTGTCATCGAGCTGTTTGCAACTTATGAAAGCGTTGACAGCATCGCCGGGCTCGATGTTGAGCAGGTTCTGGATGGCGCGGCCTTTGGTGTTTTTAGCGCCTTCGGGGAGCTCGTAGACTTTGAGTTTGTATACGAGGCCTTTCTTGGTGAAGAAGAGCATGTTGGAGTGCATCGACGCGAGGTAGATGTATTCTATAAAGTCTTCTTCGCGGGCTTTGCTGCCACGAGAGCCGACACCGCCACGGTTTTGAGCGCGGAACTCGCTGAGTGGCGTACGTTTGATGTATCCCATGTGGGATATGGTGATAATCATGTCGTCGTCGGCATAGAAATCTTCGGCATTGAATTCGCCAGCGGTGTAGTCGATTTCGGTGCGGCGTTCGTCGCCGTATTGGTCGCGGATTTCGATGAGCTCCTTCTTGATGAGTTCGCGGCATACGTGGTCGTCGTCGAGGATAAGTTGCAGCTCGGCGATTGTCTTCTGCAGCTCTTCGAAGCGTTCGCGCAGCTTGTCCTGCTCGAGGCCGGAGAGCTGTTTGAGCCTCATTTCGACGATGGCAGTGGTCTGGATGTCGGTGAGGTTGAATCGCTCGGCCAGCTTGGCTTTGGCGTCGTCGACGGTGGCTGATGCACGTATTATGTGGATTACCTCGTCGATGTTTTGAGATGCTATGATGAGGCCTTCGAGGATGTGGGCCTGACGCTGTGCTTCGGCGAGGTCGAACTTGGTGCGGCGTATCACCACTTCGTGGCGATGGTCGATGAACGATTGCAACAAGTCCTTGAGGTTGAGGAGCTTGGGACGTCCTTCCACGAGCGCCACGTTGTTGACGGAGAACGAAGCCTGGAGCTGCGACATCTTGTAGAGCTTGTTGAGCACCACGTTGGAGTTGGCGTCGCTTTTGAGCTTGATGACGATGCGCATGCCTTCGATGCTACTTTCGTCGCTGAGGTCGGCGATACCGTCGATTTTCTTTTCGTTGACGAGCTCGGCGATGTATTTGACGAGCTCGGCTTTGTTGACGCCGTAGGGTATTTCGGTTACGATAATGTTTTCGTGCTCGGCTTCCTGTTCGATTTCCACTTTAGAGCGGATGATGATGCGTCCGCGTCCGGTTTCGAAAGCGTCCTTTACGCCGCTGTATCCGTAGATTATACCGCCGGTGGGGAAGTCGGGGGCCGAAATATAGCGCATGAGCTCGGGGATTGAGAGCTCGGGGTCGTCGATAAGGGCTACGCAGGCGTTGATTGACTCGGTGAGGTTGTGAGGAGGCATGTTGGTAGCCATGCCGACAGCGATGCCCGAAGCGCCGTTGACGAGGAGATTGGGGAAGCGTGTGGGGAGCACAACGGGTTCCTTGCGGGAGTTGTCGTAGTTGGGCTGGAAGTCAACGGTGTCCTTGTCGATGTCAGCGAGCATTTCCTCACCGATTTTTTTGAGCCGGACCTCGGTGTAACGCATTGCGGCAGCAGAGTCGCCGTCGACAGAGCCGAAGTTGCCCTGGCCGTCGACGAGGAGATAGCGCAGCGCCCACGGCTGGGCCATGCGCACGACAGTACCGTAGATCGACGAGTCGCCATGCGGGTGGTATTTACCCATTACTTCGCCCACGCAGTTGGCCGACTTCTTATAGGGATGGTTGGAGGTGTTGCCCATCTCGTTCATGCCGAACAGCACGCGACGGTGTACCGGCTTTAGGCCGTCTCTGACGTCTGGGAGGGCGCGCGACACGATTACCGACATTGAATAGTCGATATATGCCGACTTCATCTCGTTTTCAATATTAATCTTTAAAATCCTATCTTCTTCTAACATTTTATATATTAATTATTGATTTTATTATCAAAAGGCACATCATATACTATAAGTATCGGCTTGGTTGGCTACATAACATCGTAGCAATTACACCGTTACTCATAGCAAGGATATCGTCATGTTGTTTACTATTCTTAATAGTACATAAAATATCATACAAAGATAATGATTTTTGGCGACAAAATTGTAATTTTGGCATGTTGATTTTCGGCTCAGCAACAAAATAAATGTTAATTTTGCATTTTGAAAATGCCACCTATGCGACAAACGGATGTTTTTCGGGGGTGACACGTGCGGCCGGGAAAAGTTTGGCACGATAATTGCTATGAACATTTCAATAAGGTACAAGATACATTAACACCTGAATAATCGAGATTACAATATATGGAAATAAACTTCTCCGATGAATTTAAGGCAGCGCTCGACAAATCGCGCGACGAGGCGTTGAGGCACAACAGTTCGATGGTGATGCCATCGCACCTGTTGCTGGCGTTGATATCCGACCCAACGTCGAAGGCCGGAGCGCTTGTCGAACGGCTGACGCACGACGTGTCGGCCTACCAGTTGTCGCAAGAGCTCGACAACGCCCTCTTTGAGACTGCAGTGCACGAAAGCGACGACATCACCATATCCGATTTGGCCAACAGGCTCGTGAAGCTATCGGTGCTTGAGGCGCGCAACCTCAAGAGCGAGGTGGTGGATGTGGAGCATATCCTCATGGCCATATTCCACAACTCCGAGGTGCAGAAGCAGGATTACATAAAGCCGTTTCTTCGCGCCGGAGTGACCTACGAGGCCCTATACAAGGCATTGTCGAACAAGGCCGATGCGCCACAAGCCGGAGCCGGGACATCGGACGACGACGAGGATGACGATGATGACGAGGATTACGCTCCCGGGGCAGGCGGACCGCGCCAGCAACCGGGCGGACAACGCCAGCAGTCGAAATCCAACACCGGCGACACCCCCGCCCTCGACAAGTTCGGCAACGACATGACAAAGCTCGCCGAGGCCGGCAAGCTCGACCCGGTGATAGGCCGCGACGTGGAGATAGAGCGGTTGGCGCAGATACTGTCGCGCCGCAAGAAGAACAATCCGGTGCTCATCGGGGAGCCCGGCGTAGGCAAATCGGCCATAGTGGAAGGCCTGGCATTGCGCATCGTGCAGCGCAAGGTGTCGCGCATACTTTTCGACAAGCGCGTCATCTCATTGGACATGGCATCGCTGGTGGCAGGCACTAAGTATCGCGGGCAATTTGAGGAGCGATTGAAATCGGTGCTCAACGAGCTTTCTAAGAACGACAACATCATACTCTTCATCGACGAGCTCCACACCATAGTAGGAGCCGGCAACGCCGCCGGGTCGATGGATGCGGCCAACTTGCTCAAACCGGCTCTTGCCCGCGGTGAAATACAGTGCATCGGGGCCACCACCCTCGACGAGTACCGCAAGAACATAGAGAAGGACGGCGCCTTGGAGCGACGTTTCCAAAAGGTAATGGTAGAGCCTACCAGCGCCGAGGAGACGTTGACCATACTGCGCAGCATCAAGAACAAATATGAGGAGCACCACAATGTGACGTACACCCCCGAAGCCATCGAGGCTTGCGTGTCGCTCACCGAACGCTATGTGTCGGACCGCAACTTCCCCGACAAGGCCATCGACGCCATGGACGAAGCCGGCTCGCGCGTGCATGTCACCAATATCGCAGTGCCCGAGGAGATTGAAGCTATCGAGCAACAGATAGTAGAGGCTGGCCAGGCAAAAATCAAAGCGGCCCAGTCGCAGAACTTCGAGAAAGCCGCCGCCTACCGCGACACCGAGCAGCAGCTCCGCAAGCAGCTCGAGAGCGCCAAACAGCAATGGCAGCAGAATCTTGAGGAGCACCGCGAGATAGTCGACGAGGAGAAAGTGGCCGAAGTGGTGGCTATGATGACTGGAGTGCCGGTGCAACGAGTGGCACAGGCCGAAGGCGCAAGGTTGAAAGCAATGGCGCCACAGCTCAAGAGCGCAATTATTGGGCAAGACAAGGCTATCGACAAGATAGTCAAGGCGATACAGCGCAACCGCGTAGGGCTTAAAGACCCCAACAAACCGATAGGCACTTTCATGTTCCTTGGACCCACAGGCGTAGGTAAGACCCACCTTGCCAAGAAATTGGCCGAATATCTGTTTGACTCGGCCGACACGCTGATACGCATCGACATGAGCGAATACATGGAGAAATTCACCGTGTCGCGATTGGTGGGCGCGCCTCCGGGATATGTAGGCTATGAGGAGGGCGGACAACTTACCGAGAAGGTGCGCCGTCGCCCCTACTCCGTGGTGCTGCTCGACGAGATAGAGAAAGCTCACCCCGACGTGTTCAACCTGCTTCTCCAAGTGCTTGACGAAGGACGGTTGACCGACTCGCTTGGCCGGAAAATCGATTTCAAGAACACGCTGATAATCATGACGTCGAACATAGGCACGCGCCAGCTGAAGGACTTCGGCGCCGGCGTGGGATTTGCCACAAGTTCCGTCAACAAGGACTACGAGCAGAGCGTAATCCAGAAAGCGCTCAACAAGGCGTTTGCGCCCGAGTTCCTCAACCGTATTGACGACATCATCATGTTTGAATCGCTCGACAAGGAGGCTATCTACAAGATAATCGACATTGAGCTTGCCGGCTTCTACAAACGAATAGATGCCCTCGGCTACAAGCTCGACATCACCGAACGAGCCAAGAGCTTCATAGCCGACAAGGGTTATGACCGCGAATATGGCGCACGTCCGCTCAAACGAGCCATACAGAAATATCTGGAGGACGCGCTTGCCGAACTGATCATCGATGCCACCATCAATGCCGGCGACACCATAGTGGTCGACCTCAACGAGGAGGGCAATGACATTGTCACTCGCATAGTAGCTGCTACGGCATAAGTAGCATCAATTAGACATAGCATAGCGCGAGGGCGCTACCGGGAGCATCCCCATACGGGCCATTCCGGTAGCGCCCTCGGCATATTGTGGCTATAATATTGGCGACGACGATATTACGACTGCAGCTGCGGCGGTTTAAAGGCGTGGACGGTTAATAATTATGGCGCGGCGACTATTTCCCGCGGTTAATGACAATCAAATCCTCCTGCGCGGTAAATTTTGGAAACCATCTGATTAATGGCTTTATCAACAACGAGGCTATCGAGATGCTGACAACAAAGGCACATACGTTCATCGGGAACGAGCTGCAATCCACACCACAAAGAAGCAGGCAATATAAGACGGTCTCAATAATGGGCATGTGTATGCCGAGGATGATCAGCGAATAACGTCCGATATATGTTATGAATGGGATTGTGCCAATGGCCTTGCATAGGAGCAACGTAGCCACTACCAGTGCCGTAGAGGCGATAAAAAATAGCGGAACGCAACCCGTAATTTCATTGCATGAGATAGTGACATTGGGAGCGTCGCCAATCAAAAAGCAGATGACAGCTACGCCAAGCAGAGCCGGAATAGTAAAGTACTTGTAACGGTCGTATTTATTAGGCGTCAGTATTGGCGTGTTGCGCAGGCAATATCCGAGGAAGAAAAAGGGCATGGCGGTGAGGCCGGAATCGATATAAGCCGGCAAGAAGGTATCGCCTGTGAAGAGGCATAGCGATAAGCCCATTAGCGAGAATGAAGCCACACCCAAGAAAATCATATTGGAAGAAATACGGTGCAAAATCATGAACACCATATTTGACCAAAACAAAGCCAACAAGAACCATAACACGCCATTGACATGCAGATAGTCCTTGGAGAGGAAGAATGCCACGAATGAATGGGGGGCCTTGGCGCCAGCCCACACTTTGGCCATCAAAATCACGAACGCGGCAGTATAAAAAAAGAAGAATGGAATGAGGATTTTATTGAACTTTTTTATGAAAGTCGGCAATAGTCCACCGTAGTCTTTGAAAAAGAAGCCCGACAAAGTAAAATATAGGGGCATACGCAACATGCTCAAGAACCCGGATTGCGGGATATAGCAGTGGCCCAATACTACCAGGAATATGCATATACCCTTGGCGGTGTCGATATAGCCAATCCGCTGGCGAGATGGCAAAGATGGCGATTGTGGCTTAACGGAGTCGAGCATACGCAATATTGTTGGCTGCAAATTTTCAAATTATTGGCTGCAAATTTAAAAATTTCCAAGCAATATTCAATCATCTAATACCACAAAAGGTCTACAAGATACTACGCGTATTTCATTATTTGTAGAATGTTATCCAATTAGTTGTATAAATGATTTTTAGGCTGTGGATTTCATGAGCCACACCGTTATCGTCTCGATACCAAGAATAGTTCCAACCGGATCCCATGTCAAGATAAATGGCTTCGGTAACACCTTCGTTAAGCAACGACTGAATGAAATCGCCAAATGCAGATACGCCTTTACTATCAATGACGCACAACTTGCCATTTAACTCACAAAGTGCCCTAAACTCATTGCGATTGGCATCCTTACGAATGGTCTTGACTCGTTTGCCATCATGGATCATCATTTCTTGACCGAACCCCATACCTCCATTCTGAGCGGCTACGTCTAAGTCCTTACTATAGTTTTTATAGAGAAACTTCCACTTTCCGCCATAATAAACAAAGGCTCCTGTGTTTCGTTTACAGCCAGTTCCTTTGTAGCGCACACCGCCACTTACATGATCCCCAAGGATATTGGAATGCTTGAACTCTTTAAGCAACTCTCCAGTGAATGCAGCTTCAGCACAGAAAATGACATTCTTATCCGATTTGCTTGGCATAGTACCACATACCAAATCAATAGTAGAATAGTGTGGAGTATATATTATGAGATTGCCTTTCTCTTCATATTTTGTATAGTTCGAGCATTTTTCAGATTCTGTGCCATCTGTTTTTCCCATTGACATTGGTTCCTTACCGGTTATGCTGTCGACAAACTCTGACTGTGGTAAAGAATCAACATCGGTATTTAATCCGCCTTCCGCATTGCGGCAAGCTCTTCCATCCGCATTGCTGCAAACAAGGTAGTTGCAGATGAACAAAAGCAGTAAAAGGGCTATAACAACACCTATTACCACATAAAGAAAGGCTTTTAACTTCTTCATAATTACTTAATATTTAATCTCCTATAATGATTTGCGCAATTTGTTGTAATATCCATTTCTGAAGGAACATTGTATTATGCGAGCAAGTAGAACCTAAGGCGGAATTTGAGGCTTTCAGATATTCGTTGATATTATTTTTTAGAGACATAGCCAAATTAGATGTTGAGTCCAACCACTCGGAGAACTGCTTATTTTTATTATGCCAATACAATTCAAGGTATACTGCATTAGAAATATAACCATCGAGATATTTACATAAATCAGAGGTTATAGTATTAGGAGTATCGTAAAAAGGAATTTGTTTTGGACAATATGATAAGTTCGACAAAAGGCGGCTATCTTTAATAATAGAATCCGAATCGCATATAATTGTCTCTAAAAACATTGCACGCGCGATCTCCATATCATATTGACAACTAAGGTAATAGGAGGCAAGAGCAGTACCATTCTTCCCTGTTTCCCATTGCTCGGTCGATTTAGCGTCAATGAATTGTATAATTTCATTTGATAGTTCGTCCCATGCGGATTTTTCCCACCGCCATAAAGGTTTGTTTTCTTCAGTTGCTGTTTGTATAATTTGATTGATTCTATATAGATTATGGGCCCTAATCATATTGCATTTGGCTTCAAATATTTCATGCTTTTCCGCATTATAAAGGTTGGGATCCGTATAATCTAATCCGTCAAAAGTTTCATCAAACGAAACTGAATAAGTTGTATTGCGATGGTCCTCCGTGCTCTCAGACCAACCATTTGTCAAGATTCCCGTTATTAAACCGATTAGAAGACAGGAAAGTGATATTAAAATGACTGAAAACTTCTTCATAATTATTCATCGTTATTTGAGTGAGTTTTGAAACCTACCGGACGGCGATTCTTTTGTGCCTCCATCTGCTTGGCGTTGATTTGCTGGAAACTATTGCGCACTTGCTCTTTGGCATCGAAAAATGAATCGAGTACAGCTTTAACAAAAGGTACGTTATCAGGACAAGCAGGATGCAGCATTATGTCGCGTCGGCTATGAAATCCTATAACACCTTCTTCGTTGGGAGCAGTCATTACAACAGTCGGGCCAAAATTGAAGTTGGCGGCATTTACAGCATCTCGGATTTTAGGCATATCAGGGTCGTCTGCTTTGACACCGGCCCACATCGGATCCCAAACACGAGCATACATTCCTCCAAACTCCATGTGAAAGTTTTCACCTTGATACTGCACTGAAAGAGAGCCATCTTCATTTGAATGCGGCTGACAACCCAGTTGATTCAGGATGTCGAACATAAGACCGAGAGTATCGGGTTTATCTGCGTTCTGTTCTTGATACACTTCTTCCTTGTCTTGAGATTTATACATGTCGGCTACAACATCATCATAATGATGGTTTTCTGGTTTCTCTTCCTTTTTATTTAACTTATTTGCTATAAAAGCAAGAAGGAAAACTATGCCTAAAATTGGGAGTATTGATTCCATTTTACAGAGTGTTTTAATTATCTTACACTATCTAATACCACATCCCTCTAAAGGTAAATTATCTTGTATGGGTTATTATCAGTTTTTTGCCTGAGTTATCGATCTCGATTGACCCGAGACGTCCGAGGACTGATTGTCCAAGTAGTAAAGGAGCCTTCTGGTTACGAACTACTGATGCCCGTACGTTGTTGAGCTTTAATCCTCCAAAATCCACGTTGCGGAGGTTGACAATTGTTCCCTCTGAGACATCCCCATTGGCATCTACAAAGCGGCCAGAGCCCACAAAGTCCTCACGCTTGAGATAGCCGTTCTTCAACATGAAGTTGGCCTCTATTTGAGAGAGAGACACTATGCTGGCACCGGTATCGAAAATAAATGTCAACGGCAGGTCATTGATAGCGCACTTTACCGATACGCAGCCGCCATCGGGAGTGAAGGGTATTTCAACCCGTTCACTTTTCTCTGGATTATCCGTATTTTGATCTTCTGATGCGTTAGGGATTTTTCTTTCGTATTCTTCAATCAGAGTCTTGAAACCATCGGCCTGGCGCATTAATTCAAGGTCGTCATCAGACCTGACATGGTGGAATCTGCGGAATCCTTTCTCAAAGGAAGTACGGAGATTTGAGAGTGACTTATCCAAATCACCAATACGCGAATAGAAGCAAGCTGCATCGTAATAATTTCCACAATAGGTTGAGTCGTTTTCTATAACACGATTCATGAAGTCGACAGCCTTGTCCTTCTCGCCAAGTGCAAGCAATGCATACATAGCACATGAGTAGTTGTTAGGTACAGTATCCAGTTCAACGACTTTCCGATAAGCCTCCATTGCCTCTTCGGCTTGACCTTTGCGCATTAGCATATCCCCCTTGCCATGATAGGCATAAGTATAATCCGGTTGGAGCATTATAGACATGTTGTAGTCTTCAAGGGCGGCGTCGGTTCGGTTGTCGTTATCCTCAAAGAATCCGCGACGGTAATAACCCCAGAAGGAATCAGGTGAACGTTCAATGTAGTTTGTCCATTCTGCGATTGCCCCATCAATATCACCCGACTCTCCAAGAATATTCCCCTTAGTTGAGATGAGATCCAAATCATCAGGATTCATCAACAATGCCTGATTCACATATTCAAGAGCCTTAGCATAATCGCCTATTTCTTGATAGCACTCTGAAATCATTTCAAGGTAGACAGAATATGCGTCGATATCGAAGGCTTTCTGGAATGCTTCAATGGCTCCAGTATACATTTTCTTATCCGTGTAGATTAGACCGATTAAGCACCACCATTTTACGTCATAAGGATTCTTGACTGCCATACCTTTGAGTTTGGTCACAACGAGAGGCAGTTGCTCTTTGGGGAAATCACTTATTAAATAAAGGGCATTCTCGTTACTATCTATCTCTATAGCCTTGCAGGCATCATCAATAGCATTGAGATAATCCCCCTTAAATAAATAGGCCTGAGCGCGTTTTAGGTAGCCGTCAGATAAGTCGGGATAGAGGGTGAGAACCACATCAAATTGCTCAATTGCTTTATCGTAATCCTTTCTGAATAAGAAATTACGTCCAAGCCCCATGCGTCCTGCCACCCCTCCGGGATTGAGCGACAGAATGGTCCGATAGTCAGCATCGGATTCGTCATATCTACCCTGCATGTATAATAGCTTGGCTCTTGTTTCATACGCTTCTTCGTTCGACGGGTTAAGTTGGATTGCGGTGGCCAAGTCGGCGTATGCTCCAATCGTATCTCGTTCGATTGCGAGAAGCTCGCCGCGAGTCAAATACATATCCGAACGGGTTTCTTTATCTTTCTTTGGAAGATACTTCAAAGCCGATTCAGTAGCACTGCGAGCATATCCATACTTGGAATTCTCCATGTAAATAGAAGCAACCAGCATATATGCATATCCGTTCTTGGGATTATCCGACAACTCCTTCTCTATGTATTCAATAGCGCTTTGACTATTGCCATTCTCGGCTTCCTCACAAGCTCTTCTTAAATTATAGGATAGCGCATTGTCTTTGGCTGCAATAGGCTGAACCGTCAATACAATGGCTGCCATAACGAAAGGAATAATTTGTTTCAGTGTCATTATGATAGTATTTAATTCTGTTATAGTATTTATCGATTTCTTCTTGTAGGTTTTCGGCAGGGAAGCGCATGAGCTGTTGCACCTTTTCAACTAACAATTTCGATGGATTGGCCCCCCACCTTAGCTTCATAGCAATATGATTGGATAGTGTAGGATGTGTAGTTAGGGTGATAGCGTGTATGTCATCCACACTGCGAAAGTAATAGCGGCGTGTCAAATTCCAAAATTTTGACACGCCGCCTGTATGAAATGACACGTTTAATGTATAAAACTGATTTAATGCTTTTCCCAGACTATATAACTTTCATTTTCTACTTCAATTTTCTGGGCCCCGCCGATTAATTTCTTTTTACCACTTTCATTGATATAGAAACCATAGGAGGATGAGCCAACAAGATAAACTGCATTTCTTACGCCAGCATCAACCAGCAACTGCGAGAAATCTTGGAACGTGAGTTTTTCTTTACTCCTCACCACACATATCTTTCCATCAATTTCAGCAAGAGCCTTACGGATAGACTCCCCTTTTGGCTTATTCTCGACTATCTGACCTCCTACGACCAACGGATACTGCCGGAAGAAATACCCATCCTGCAATAGGACTTGTTCCAGCATAGGAGTGGCATCCGACACACCAATGGTGATTTCATCACCGATAATAGAACAGTACCCGGCTTTGGAATCACCTTTACTGATCACCTCGCCATCCATCACAAATGTTCCGACAATCTTGCCGTTATCCCTCCTTATATCTGCAGCCTGCGTAGCAAGCACGATAGTGGAATCATTGAGCATATCCCTTCCTATCACCAACTTTGGCCGAAGATTCTCAGGGTATATGATTAAGAGGCCCCTCTTATTGATAACAGTATCAACGACCACGATACCTTCCTTCACCGATACCGATGGCTCATCAGGCTTGATAACTGGTTGATTGACGATTATTTCATCCTCAGCAATAGTCATAAGATCTTCATCAGCGTCATTTTCAGCCGGCAGCAATATCCAACCAATTACTACTAATAAGATTACTAACGCAACGATGGGTAAATACACCCTGACGAGCCTATTCTTCGTTTTTTTAGTTCTTGTAGCCTTTGGATCACTTGACTCGCATGCCATGATAATGCGAATCTCATCATCGGCAATATCATTTGTCCTTTTGATCATAATGTTTCCTCCTTTTCCAAAAGTTCTTTTAACGCCTTCAATGCATCCTTTGATGCAGACACCTCATGCCTGAAACTGCGACAATCTGAGAGAATCATCTTCTGGCGTAGGGGGTGGATAAAGGCAATAAAATCACGGTTAACAATTAAGCTCTTGCCGATACGGATAAAACGATGGTCATCCTTATCAAGCATTTCGGCAATACGTCGCTCTATATGTCCCAACTGAAGGGAAAGGACATATTTGCCACCATCCGCCATTATCATGTCGGAGTAATTGCCATCGGCGGATATATAAACGACCGATTCAGGCGGGACGCGGACTATTTCCGCGGATGTGGTGAAAATAAGACGTCTGTTCATAAAATTCCTACTGCAAATTTACAACAAATGAGCGAAGCATTATAACTAACCAGTGTAGAATGTATGAAATGGCCCACAAAAAATATGAAATATGAAATGCACCGCCCAACAGCTGATGCAAAGAAAGTAAAACCAATTGAAAAATCCGCTATTTTCAGGACTATCAACGTCAATTTTGTCACGCTGACGAAAACCGCCGCTCTATCTACCGGGCCGCATCAAGACGCTCCCCGGATAGACATTGCGCCTCATATATCCCATTAAGTTCCTTCCGTAATATATCCATGCCTTGTAAATATATCTTTTATCACTTTTCCCACGCCTCCTGACTTGGGCATATCAATCTTCGGAGTAGTGACGGAGCACGCGACGGTAGGAATTGAAAATCTTGGATTTGGACACGAAGCCTACGTAACGTCCGTTTTCCACGACAGGCAGGTTCCACGCCCCGGTATCGTCAAACACTTTCATCACTGCCTCCATGTTCTGCCCCACTTCAATCTTGGCTGGGGGCATCGACATAAATCGGCTCACATACATGCGGCGATACAGGTCGGGCCGGAACATTATATTGCGTATGTCGTCGAGCAGCACCACCCCCAGCAACTTATTGTCGTCATCAACTACCGGGAATAGGTTGCGGTGCGACTTGCTTATCACTTCCACCATCTCTTTGAGGTTCATCTCCGGCTTGACGGGCAGGAAATCGGTTTCGATTACCGAATCCATCTTTAGCAACGTCAACACGGCTTTGTCCTTGTGGTGGGTGAGCAACTCGCCACGCTGCGCCAATCGCATCGTATATATGCTATACGGCTCGAAGAATTTTATCGTCACATACGATATCGTCGACACTATGAGCAACGGCAAAAACAGGTCGTAGCCGCCCGTCATCTCTGCTGTCAAGAAGATTGCCATCAATGGTGCATGCATCACGCCGGCCATCACGCCGGCCATTCCCATCAGCGCAAAGTTTTTGGTCGACAAGTCAAGCCCCAAGCTCAGCCCTACATGGTTGACAAGCAATGCAAAGAAAAAGCCCGACATACAGCCCACATATAGCGAGGGCGCAAACGTTCCGCCCACGCCGCCTCCTCCGTTGGTGGCCGACGTGGCAAATCCCTTGAGCAGCACTATCATCCCTATGAATGCAAGGATAAACCAAGTGTTGTGTCCATCGGAGTAGAATAACGAGCCATTCACTATCGATGCCGGATCGCCATCAAGGAGCCCGTTTATGGAGCTATATCCTTCGCCGTAGAGCGGCGGAAAGAGGAACACCAACACGGCAAGTATGGTTCCGCCTACTATTGTACGCTTCACCGGGGTCACCAACCGCTTGCGGAAGAAGTTTTCCATCATATTCATCACCTTGGTGAAGTATAGCGACACCAATCCGCAAAACACTCCCAATGCTATGACGTAGGGGATACGCTGCGTCAGGAACGATTCGCTCTGCGTGAAGTCAAACTCCACATTGTAGCCCGTAAACACATACGCTACTGTCGCTCCGGTGATTGAGGCTATCAGCAACGGCATCACCGACACCGTGGTCAAGTCGAGCATCAGCACTTCCAAGGTGAATAGCACTCCGGCTATCGGGGCCTTGAAGATGCCTGCTATGCCGGCGGCCGCTCCACATCCCACCAATATCATCAGTACTCGCGGCGACATCCTAAACATCTGCCCTAAGTTTGACCCTACGGCAGCGCCGGTATACACTATCGGGCCCTCGGCTCCTACCGAACCGCCACAACCTATGGTAATCGAACTCGCTATCATTGACGAATACATATTGTGGGGCTTCAACCGGCTCTTGTTCTGCGATATCGAATACAGCACGCGGGTCACGCCATGCGATATGTTGTCGCGTACGACATATCTCACGAACAGGCCCGCCAGCACTATCCCTATTGCCGGATATATCAAGTAGATATAGTTTCCCTCGCTGATATTAGCATGACCTGTTAGCTGGCCCGCAATGAAATGTATCAGCCACTTTAGCAACAATGCGGAAAATCCACACAATAGTCCAACCACGAACGCCAATATCATCACAAACGTCTTCTCTTTGATATGGCGTTCGCGCCATATCAAGAAACGTAGCAGCCATTGAGGGGTCTTTTGTATCTTTTTTTGTTTCACTTTCCTATCTTTTACTTTTGTCCTACTGTTGTTAGGCCTCGCCACATCTGCTTTCTATATGCCTCGGCCGGTGAACACTGTCCTTATTGTGTAGAGTATGATTTTGATATCCACGCCAAAGGATATGTTCTCTATGTATACCAAATCATATCGCAATCGCTCTATCATCTGCTCGACGGTGGTTGCGTAGCCATATTTCACCATACCCCACGAGGTGATGCCGGGACGCACATTGTGTACAAGCGAATAATATGGCACCTTCTCGATAATCTGGCGCACATAATACTCGCGCTCGGGTCGCGGGCCTACTATCGACATGTCCCCCTTAAGCACGTTCCAGAATTGCGGCAACTCGTCAAGACGATATTTGCGGAGCACCTTCCCTATCGATGTGATTCGAGGGTCATCGGTCGACGATAGCGCCGGGCCATTCTCCTCGGCATCGGGTTGCATGGTCCGGAACTTGATAATCTTGAAATGCTTTTTGCGATAGCCCACTCGTTCCTGCAAGTACAGTATTCCTCCATTGGGCGATTTCAGCTTTATTGCTATCGCTATGCCTATATACAACGGCATTAGCAGCACGAGCGCCAATGCCGACACCACGATGTCGGCTGCACGCTTGCATGATGCCGTCGACGGCGATATGTCGGGATGTGTCACATCTATCAGTGGCTCGCCTCTGACATTGCCGAAACTCGACTTCCCCGAAATGATATGCATCAATATCGGCGATATGAATATCGACGGCCCTAACGGGAACAATTGGTTTATCATCCTCATGGTGGCTTGGATGCCATTGCGATGTGGCATCACGATAAGGTTCACCACATTATTGTCGCGAACCACATCTGCAATATCGTCGATGGGATAGACCGGCAAGTCGATATCTGTCGCGGTGGGCGCATCTTTTGTCGGATTGATATACCCTATGATATTGAAGCCCGACGATCTCGGCGACTTGTTGATTTTCGCCACCATATTGATTGAGGCCTGTGTGACCCCTACTATCATCGTGTTGTAGCCGTTACGGGCATCTCTGCATCGCCTTATCATACGCGATGTCAGATACATCCTCTCCCCTGCCGCTATTAGCACCAGTAGCAACCACAGGCTGCCTATCATCTCATAGGCCGTAGCCTTGTCGTCTACAATATCGTCGATTAGTATTGTGAAAAATATGATTATGGATCCGATAGCCGCCGATAGGCATGTGTTGACAAGCTCGTCCAAACGCGACCGCTTCATCACATTGTAATATGCCCCCGACAGATAGTATATCAGCAACATCATTAAAGGAAATACTATCCACCCGGTGAGTATCGTCTTGCTCTGAAGAAAATCTATCAACCCCCACGACCCGGTGTTGTCGATAAACCATTCATACCGACATATGTTAAACAGCAGTATTGATATCACCGAAGCTATCAGGTCGGCAATCACACACTTGGCCCGTTGTCGTCGCTCTACTATCACTTCCGTATGATTTTAAAACTGTAGTCCGACGATATCTTGATAATAGCCGATGGCCGGCTTTGCGTGTTTTCTTCCCGGCGATGCTCCACCACATAGTCCACCGCCTGCACAATAGCCGGATTGATGCGCCGGTAGCTCGCCGCAGTCGGTTCGCCGCTTATATTGGCCGATGTCGACACCAACGGTCTACGCAATCGGCGGCACAATTGCCGGCAAAACGCATCAGCAGTGACACGTATTGCCACGCTCCCATCTTCAGCCGTAACATTGGCTGCCACGTTGATAGCCCTGTCGTAGATTATTGTCGTTGGCCTCACGCTCACCCCTATCAATTCAAGGGCTATGTCGGGCACTTCGTCGACATAGCGATGAAGATCCGCCACATCCCCAAGCAGCAATATCAATGCCTTGGAATCGGCACGCCGCTTTATTTCATAAATACGCTCAACGGCTGCAGCATTCGTGGCATCGCACCCCAATCCCCACACCGTGTCGGTAGGATACAGAATCACGCCTCCACGCTTGAGCACTTCCACAGCTTTATTAATATCTTCTTCTATCGTCATACGTGCTTTTGACATTATCTTCAGCAAAGTTACAAAATTTTAGCAACCTTTGCCCCCGGCGCCTCGTTTTTTTTATTCTTTACGCGGCCTTAAGGCTGCCGCCCCCTTCTATCGCCATATCCGTTAGAGCGGGCTATTAACAAATAATATCATTCTTTATGCGTTTTTTCAACAGCTCACGCTTTGCTTACGGAAAATTATTACTAAATTTGTTTTTGTAAAACAAAAACGATTATTGCAATGCGAAAAGTGCCCCTATTCCTATTCATTATGGTATCGTTTTTTGCACTGATGCCTTTTAATACGTCAGCGCAAATCAACACCGACCAGATGATGCGCATGGGGCAAAACATGATTTATTTCGGCGATTACGAATTGGCAATCCAATGCTTCAACCGTGTGATTGAAGCTAAGCCGCGCACCGAGCGTGCTTTCCTCTATCGAGCCATCGCTTTGCTCAACCTCGACGACTACACCGGCGCCGAAGCCGATGCCTCGCGTGCCATTGAATTAAACCCGTTCATCACCGACAGCTACGAAGTAAGAGGCGTGGCCCGACAAAACCTCGGCAAATTCAACGATGCTATTTCCGACTACGACAACGCCCTCGACCTCCTCCGCGACAACAAGAACCTCCTATTCAACAAAGCTCTCGCTCAGGAAGCCTCCGGCAAACCCGAAGATGCACTGGCCACTTTCAACCACATCATTCTCACATCACCTTCCTACGACAATGCCTACCTCGGACGAGCCAAAGTAGAGCTGTCGCTTGCCGACACCACCGCGGCTCTTGCCGACCTCAACCACGCCATTGATCTCAACAAAAACCTTGCCAACGCTTATATCTTGCGCGCCGCCATTGCCATCGAACAATCCCGCGACTTCAACCGCGCCCTTGAGGATACCGACGCCGCCATTAAGCTATTGCCACAGATGGCCGGCCTTTACATCAACCGCGCATTCCTCCGCTACAACCTCGACGACTACTTCGGGGCTATGAGCGACTATGACTATGCTATCACTCTCGACCCCACCGACCCTACCGCCTATTTCAACCGCGGCTTGCTCCGCACCGAAGTAGCCGACAACGATAAAGCTATCGCCGACTTCTCCACAGTGCTCCGCATCGACCCCGACGACGTGCGCGCCCTCTACAACCGAGCTATGCTTTATCGCACCACCCACAACTACGACAAGGCCATCGACGATATAAACAAGGTGATTGACGCTTTCCCGCAAATGTCGGCCCCCGTGTTCTTCCGGTTTGAAATCTACGACGAAATGGGCAACCGTAGCCTCGCCATGCGCGATTACGACAAAGCCATGGCGCTCGCAAAAAAGGAACGTGCCGACTACGACGCTGGGAAGCTGACTGCTTCCGACACCGCGGACGCCAACGGTCCTGACAAAGGCGCTCCCTCCACCGGCGACAACGACAATCGCAACTCCCCCGAGGAAAACGCCCGCATTTTCGCGAACCGTTTCTCTCTGCTACTTACCGCCGACAATGAGATTGAAACCGAAGGCGAATACAACAACAAGAGCATCCGTGGCAAGGTACAGGACTACAACGTCAACATACGCATGCAAGAACCGTTCATGCTTTCTTACTATTCTTCGCCCACCGAGTTGGCCCCGTCAACCTACTTCATGCAGGAAATCGAAAGCATTAATTCGACGCGCACGCTACGCATGTTCGTTCAGATTGTCAACAACCAGCCTTCGCTCGACGACCCCGACATAGTGCAACGCCACTTCGATTCCATCGAATACTACAACTCCTACCTTGCCTCGCATCAGCCGCGCGCTGTCGACTACTTCGGTCGGGGCATGGACCAGCTTATGCTGCGCAACTACGAGGCCGCCGTCGAAGATATGACACGTGCCATCGACCTTGCTCCCGATTTCACGTTGGCTTACTTCGCACGAGCCAACGCCCTTACTCGCATCCTTCAATTATCACTTGGCGACGACTCTTCCGAATCGTCATACCAGATGCACATAGGCCGATTGCGCAACATATTCAGCGACTACGACAAGGCGAGCGAGTTCTCACCCCGTTCTCCCTTCCCCCACTACAACAAAGGCATCCTTTACGCCGAATTTGGCGACCTCGACGCCGCGATTGAAGAATTTGACAAAGCTATCGCTCTCAAAAACGACTTTGGCGAGGCCTACTACAACCGCGGATTCGTCTACTTCAAGTTAGGCAAAAAAGCCGAAGGTACTGCCGACCTTTCCCGTGCCGGACAATTAGGCATCACTCAATCCTACAACCTCCTAAAACGCATGAAATAAAACTAATCCTATAAATAACTTGCCACAACTGTAAAACCGATTAATCATTTAAAACCTATATAGTATGTTGACAAAATCTGACATTAGCCAATTAGAGAAAAAAGGGATTAATCCCGAAGTGGTAAAAGCACAGTTGGAGAAATTCGTTACCGGTTTCCCATTCCTCAAGCTGCAAGGCGCTGCAACACCCGGCAACGGCGTTGTTGTGCTCAACGATGAGTCTATCGAACAGTCAATCGACCGTTGGGATAGCTATATTGCCGAGGACGGAAAGGCCATTAAACTGGTGCCTGCTTCCGGCGCTGCATCCCGCATGTTCAAAGCCCTTTTTGCTTTCGTCGACTCCGACGACGACACACCCGCCGAAGGCAGCGACGTGGCGCAAGTTATCGCCAATATCGACAAATTTGCCTTCGCTTCTGCCCTCGACAAGGTACTCAAAGAGTTGCATGGCATGACGGCGAAAGAACTTATCGCCGCCCATCGCTACAAAGATGTAATCGCCGCAATCGTCAAGCCCGAAGGACTTAACTACGGCAATCTGCCTAAGGCCCTGCTGCAATTCCACAACTATGCCGACGGCTCCCGCACCCCATTGGAAGAACAGCTCGTCGAAGCCGCTCAAACAGTAGCCACTGCCGACGGCCTTGTCAACATTCAATTCACCGTTTCGCCCGAACATCGCGAAAAATTCCTCGAGAAGCTCGCCATCGTGGTGCCCGGCATAGAGCAACGCCTCGGCGTAAAATACGAAATCTCACTTTCCGAGCAGAAACCTTCCACCGACACCATTGCCGCCAACCCCGACAATACCCCGTTCCGCGAAAATGGCAAACTCGTGTTCCGCCCCGGTGGTCACGGTGCCCTTATCGAGAACCTCAACGACATCGCCTCGCCCATCGTGTTCATCAAGAACATCGACAACGTGGTGCCCGACTCCCAACGCGAAGACACTATCCGTTATAAAAAAGTGCTTGGTGGCACCCTCCTCATGGTGCGCGACAAAATCAAAGCTTATCTCGACAAACTCGAATCAGGCCGCTACACGATAGAAAACTTGCGTGAAATGATCATCTTCATGCACGACACGCTCAACATACGCCATCCGCAGATGAAACTGATGGACGACTCCGAGCTTGCCCTCTACATCAAGAAAAAATTCCACCGTCCCATAAGAGTATGCGGCGTAGTTCGCAACACCGGCGAGCCTGGCGGCGGTCCGTATATCACCTACGATGCCGACGGCTCTACATCGCCCCAAATCCTCGAAAGCACCCAGATAGACATGAACAACAGCGAATACGTCGACATGATGAAACATGCCACCCATTTCAACCCCGTCGACCTCGTATGCTCGCTTTACGATACTGATGGCAGAAAATTCAACCTTACCGATTATGTCGACCACAACACTGGCTTCATCTCCTCAAAATCGCTTCACGGGCATCCCCTCAAAGCGCTGGAGCTTCCCGGTTTGTGGAATGGCGCGATGAGCGACTGGAACACCGTATTTGTCGAAGTACCCGCTTCCACGTTCAATCCCGTCAAAACCGTCAACGACCTCCTTCGCCCCGTCCACCAAGCCTAACCAGCACCGACGACGTGGAGAGCCGTGGGCTGCTCGGTGCTGTCACTATTCCCGCCCGATGCCATAGCGGAGGGCGGGGTCCAGCCCACCGCCATGCGGCTTCCGTTAGGACGCCGATTTACGCCACCGATAATGTGCGGTCACTCACTCGCCAAGTAGCGAGCAACGTTGATTTACAATAAAAAGCAGAAGCGTTTATCCGTCACGGATAAACGCTTCCTTCATTACCAATCAATTATTAACCTATCAAACAATATAATTTATTACTTTGCATCTTTTTTTGAACATGCCTTGTCGCACTTTGACGAATTGTCACCGTCTTTGCAACAACCGGCTTTTTCAGCTTTGCTGCATTTGCCTTCGCCCTTGCCGCATTTGCCTTCAGCTTTTTGGCATGTTTTGCCTTCTTTGCACGCTTTGCCTTCAGCTTTGCCGCATTTGCCTTCGCCCTTGCCGCATTTGCCTTCAGCTTTATGGCATGCTTTGCCTTCAGCTTTTTGGCATGCTTTGCCTTCTTTGCACTGGGGTGCTGCGCTTTCCACATTTTTAAGGAAGACCTCGTACTGCTCAGGGGTGAGTATCTCTTTCACTTTGCCGATGTACTCCATATGTTTTTCCTTATGGAAACGAGCTACGCGTCGCATTCCTTTTTTGTTGTGGTTGCCGCATTTTGCAGTATCGGCCTTGCAACAGTCAGCCTTGGCTACTTTTTCACACTTGGCTGCCTTGCCGCACTTTGCAGTATCGGCCTTGCAACAGTCAGCTTTGGCTGCCTTTTCACACTTCGCTGCCTTGTCGCATTTTTCTGCTTTGCCGCATTTCGCTTCCTTGCAACAGTCAGCCTTGGCTGCTTTTTCACACTTTGCCGCCTTGGCTTCCTTTGCACATTCAGCATTGAGAGCGTCAATCTTGGCTTGCTGGTCGGCCGTAAGTGTTATGCCTTGGAAAAAGTCGGGATGTTGTGGACGAGCTTTTTTACTACAATTAGCTGCTGATTCTTTCGACTCTTTACAGCATGACTCTTGTGCCGATACGCCAAAACCGCAAAGGGTAGCTATCATTAAGGCTATGCCTAAAACTTTTGTTTTCATTTGTGACAAATATTTATGAATTGTTTATAATTGCTTTTTAAATTTCGGTATTATGACATGCGAAATTACAAATAGTTTAAAAGAAATTTCCAACTTTAACGCACCTTAACACTATATTTTACAAAGTATTAACAAGAGCGCCATGATTGCGCTGAGCGATGCAGTGCTACATATTTGGAAAAGAAGCCCCGCGTGAGGTGATATATGCCCCATACAAGCGACATTCGCCCGCTTCGCCATGCCCGCCAAGCAAACAACGGCACTCGCGGATACCCCTTCCAACCGTAAGCTATACGGATATACGCTCCCTCTGCCATCGCCACGCGGCAATCTGTTATCTTCCGGTAGCCGGTAGAAATGCCTTTATGGGTGACAATAGTGACCGGGAAAAACCGGCAACGCAACCCGGCGCGACGGCAGTCGTGGATGAACAGCCCGTCCTCTATGGCCGCCAATGGTGCGGCGACGCCGAAATTGGGGTCGAAACGGATATCCTTAATGGCTTCGCGACGTGCAGCTATCTCGTAGGTAGCCACGCTATACCCTTTCGGCATACGGTCGGTAAAATCAATTTCATCAGCAGGATAGCTGACCGGCTCGCCGTCGTGGCGGAACGTCGCTATGTCTACATCGGGGTGGCTACGGAAGCTATCCATTACTGCCATCAGTCCCTCAGCCGTATAGTCGAGATCGTTGTCGGCAAAGAGGCAATATGGCGCCTTCGACAAAGCTATGCCGTCGTTATGGTTACTGCTGGAGCCTACGCTGTCCACTTTATGTATTTCGATATCGCGGCGCATGAGCGCGGCAGGGATGACGCTATCCTTGGCCGACAATTGCCATGTGACCACATAACCGACACCGGCCACCTCCGGCAAAGCCATTTCGGCCACGCGCTCCAGGCCCGATGGGCCATGCGTAGCAATAAGCACGTCGAGTATCCTCCCTCCATCATCATTCCCCCGATTCTTCATCACGGCACTCTCTCCTCTCATCGCCATCAAAATTTAGATTTCCAAAAATCCAGAAACCGCTTCGCCACCACCGCCACATCGTTATGCTTTACCACGAACTCACGGCTACGGATGCCACGGTCGACAAGCGCGCTGCGATTAACCACGGCATGCTCTATAGAGCGGAACAGCGCGTCATCGTCGTCGGGCACGGCATTGATAATCGGGCGGTTATCCTGCTCGCCTATGAAGTCGTAGTATTCCGGTTCGCCGCCGCTCACCACCACCTTTCCCATTGCCATGGCCAACAAGGCATTGGTGGCCGGAGTGTAGGAATAGAGCTGGTCGAGAACGATATCGGCATTGCGCAAGCGTTGCAGATAAGCGTCGTAGGGCAGATTTTCCACAATTTCCAATTGGCACAGGTCGGGGTGGGCGGCCACCACGCGCTGCGCCGCCACGCATAGCTTGTCGGTACCCTTTTCGAGCGTACGGGCAGCATGGCGCCCGAGGAAAAGCCGTAGCTTGCCATCATGGCCATTGATGCCGGAGAAAGCCACCGACGATGTGTCGACAGGAATACCGCCGTAGGCCACCTTGCTGTCGGGCAAGACCGTACGGCACACCTTGTCATACTCATAAAGCGCCGTAACAGCCCCTTCAGTCTTCGCGAAGATGTAATCGCAAAGGTCGGACAATGCCGGGCTGAGCCACGCATCGGCCGCCGATTGCGATGCCTGGGCATAGGCCGAGGGGCGTCCGCCTACTCTCCATTCGCTATATTTAAGTGGCGTGTCGCCGGCCATGCAGGTCCTGACGTAAAGCGAATCGGTGCCGAGCGCACTGACAAAGACATGCCGGTTACGTGCAAGTATATGGTCGAAGATTGTGCGCAGTCGGCCCGGACGAAGCCAAGCGAAACTGGTACTGTTGACCGACACCACATCGTAGCCCGCCAACCGGCTGTTGAGCATTCCTTTGATTTTAAGCCATAGCAAGAGCCCGCCCGCCTTTCCTGGCAAACGCCGGGCAAAGTCGATGTCGCGATGGGTGTCCATCCAGCGGGTGCCGTCGGAAGCCACCGTCACGTCGTGCCCCATACGTCTCAAGCCCCCGGCAAGGCAATTGTGGAAATTGCTTGCATCGCCAAGCAGAAGTATCTTAAGAGGTGCATCGGCCGGAGGTTCCGGCATTCTTTGTGAACTGTCAGCCATAAGGCAAAGGTGGCATATTAAACTAAGTACTACTTATTTCTTGATGTCAAACCCTCTATCCTTAAGCGCATTGAGCATTTCATAGCCGAGCGCTTCGGTGTAATACGACAAGATATGTTTCAGCCAGTCGTTATCCGATGTGCCCCCGGCTCTATTGGCGTTGTACTCGCTGATAGTCGCATCGTAGGCCTGCAGTTGCGGAAGCATGTCGTCGCTGCGGTAGGCATTGTGGTGAATGAGCAGCGAGGTGGGCATCTTGGGCTTCATATCCGGCATCTCGCGGGGCACGCCCAACGACAGGCCGCACACCACAAACACCCCCTTCGGCAGCTTGAGCACATCGGCCACAGCCTGCGGATTGGCCGTGCGGGCATACCCTATGCAACAGCAACCCAGCCCGAGCGAACAAGCCGCCGTCAACGCGCTCATCATAGCCAACGACGCATCTACTATGCCCACGATCACGCCATCCATAGTGTCGGCAAACGGCGGCATCTCCACCCCTTCGGCCTTGGCAAATCGGCCGATGCGGTTGTAGTCGATACAGAATGCCATGAAGCGATTGCATGTCTTTATCTGCTTCTGCCCTATTATCTCGTATAGCTGCTCCTTGATGGCCTGGTCGTCGACATCGATGACGGTGAATTGCTGGCCATTGTAGCTCGTAGGCGTATTGCGTATAGCTTCATAAATCACGTCGAGTTGCTCCGTGGTGATAGCCTCACGCTCAAAACGGCGTATCGAACGCCGGCTTAGCAACGTATCTTTTACTGTCTTTGTCTCCATAAATGAAAAAATTATATAAACATATAACGATAAAAATACTAACTTTGTTGCATGAATGAGATAAATCGACAGCAATGTAATAGCCGCACTGAGTTGCTACTTGGGGCAGAGGCGGTAGAACGGCTCGGCCAAGCGCGCGTCATCGTCTTCGGCATGGGCGGCGTGGGAAGCTGGGTGGCGGAGACCCTGGTTCGCACCGGCGTCAACCATATCGACATTGTCGACTTCGACGAAGTGGCAGCATCCAACATCAACCGGCAGCTACCGGCATTGGCCACCACCGTAGGGCTCGCCAAAGTCGACGTAATGAAACGGCGGTTGCTCGAAATCAATCCGCAAGCCTCGGTCACAGCCCTCAACATGCTCTACACGCCCGACACCGCCGACCAATTTGATTTCGACAGCTACGACTACGTCGTCGACGCCATCGACTCGTTGCGCGACAAAATACTGCTCATACAGCGAGCCACCGCCTCGCGATGCAAATTCTTTTCCTCGATGGGTGCCGCATTAAAGACCGACCCCACGCGCATCCGCGTCGACGAATTTTGGAACGTCAAAGGGTGTCGCCTCGCCGCCGCCCTACGTTCGCGCTTCAAACGTTCCGGCAACATGCCCCGCAAGAAATTCAAGGTAGTCTATTCCGACGAGATAGTAGAAAACCGCGGCGCCAACCACGATACCTACACCATCGACAAAATAGCCAAACCGACAGTCAACGGCTCACTAATGCAAATCACCGCCACATTCGGCATCATCCTCGCCTCCTTAGTCATCAACCACTGCGCCACCCCCTCCAACCACTGACCCCACGGGGCAATATTTTAAGATTAAATAAGATTGGTGTGCTCGATTTTTGCCCATACCATATATTATCTTTGCAATTGAAATTTTGCAAAGAAATGCTTAATAACATACGATGCTCTTATACATTATATAAGAAAAAATTCGTAGCTTTGCAACTAACATGGATTCCATCTGTAAATGACCTCAAAATAAAATCAATGACATACGGCGAGAGCCGAAAGATATTTTTTGGAATACCTAAGTAGAT
>JAQXRH010000087.1 GCA_029218425.1 Bacteroidales bacterium
CGTATCTTATCAAGGAGGGCTTCATAAAACGCACGCCCCGTGGCCGCGAAGTTACCGACTTGGCTTACCGACACTTAGGCATAGCGCATAGCGATGACTATGGCGGGCTGTTTGATGTGTAGGATATCGGCATCGGCGGCGAGGACGGGCCGGCCGTCGTGGGGCCGCGGAATTACGGCCGCGATGCATGGCACGGATGCTTACGGCGCTTGACTCGGCCGGGTAAAACAATAATGGCGTATCAGCAGGTTGATACGCCATTATTGTTTATTGAGCGTCTCCGAAGGGTTGAAATCCCTGTTTCGGAGCTATGAGGCGATTGTGTTATCGTATGATAGTCTTGGTGACTTCAGAGCCTTGACGGCGGATAACTAACTGACCAGCAGAGGGGTTGGCAACGCGTACGCCTTGGAGGTTGAAGTATTCAACGGGGGCGTTGGAGTTGTCGTCGGCAATGATGTCGTTTACGCCACCCATATCGGGGAGAACGAGCTGGGTGCCTGTGTTTCCGGCAAGGAATGCTCCGTTCTGATATTCGAGTTCGCCAAGAAGAATCTTATTGTCGGGATAGGTTATAGTGCGGGTTTCGGCGTTGAATGTGCCAAAGTATCCCGCTTCTTTAGCCTGATCTTCAACTTCTGTACCGGCATACTTCGCACCGTAAGAATTAACGGCTCCGGGTCCGTAAGGGCCATAAACGCCGAGTGGCGAAGCTTCGATGAATACGCGGTCAGCTACGGTCGCGTCAATGTAGATGTAGTGTTTGTGGCCATGTGTCTCGTCAGAGTAGCAATTCTCTCCAAGCCTGCTGTGTCCGATATACGGGTTGACAATGCGGTAGCGTCCGGGCTGAGAGATTGACTCCTCTACTGTCACATCCATGGTCTCGTTGTCAATATCATAGTTGGCTGCATAGATACCTTCAGTGAATTTGCCGGTTCCGATTGATTGCCAGTCGGCATCGTCTTCATAGTCTCCGAAGAAGTAAACTACATCCTGCGATTGCAAGTTGCCGTCGGCATCAAGTCCGACATAAAGAAGTGAATTAATGCCATGTTCAGAAGCTGTGGCTCGGAGTGTTCCGGATGTCGACAGTTCTTGTCCTTTCTGTGCCACGTATGCGGCATTGCCTTCATTCATCGGATATTCCCCCCCGATAAGCACTGCTTTTATTGATGCTATGTCGCTGCCGGCGTTAATAGAAAAATTCACTTGATTGTCGGTTCCGCACCAGTCTTCTGCCGACAAGCTGATAGAATAGTCTTTTACTTCAGCTCCGGGCAGATAAAGCTTCAATCCGGTGTTTTCTGTTGTCCAGGTATAGCCTTGCGATGTGCCTATGAGCCATGTCCTGGTACCGAAAGAAATACATCCGTCAACCAATGTTCCATATCCTGCTTCATCTGCAGATATAGGCCACTCAGATTCAGGTACGTAATTCGACATAGGAAAACTGTTGAATGCCGTGAAGTCGAGTCCATATACTTTGTCAGGATCAGATGCGTTGATATATAGATAGTTCTGAGTGTCGCCACTGCCCAATAACTCTGCCACAGGTCCGGATGCGTAAGGAAGGAAGCGATACCATCCGGGGTTTGACGCGCTGGTCTCGACATCGACAGTCCACATCTGGTTGGCCGGGACATCTGAGTATATGGTCAGCAAGTCTTCAAGATATGTCCCTTCACCGATTGAAGTCCAGTCGGTTGCTGTCTCGGGAGAGCCGAGCGAAGGCAGACGGTGACGTCCGGTCGTAGAGGCAGATTCTGAAGAGAGAGCTTCGCCAAGGCTGATACGTCCGGCTGAAGCAGTGATTTCAGTTCCGGGTGTGCCGATGCTCAACCCTTCTGCCGATTTTGTCACTTCCAGAACCTGAGGCGCAGCGCTTACAGATGCTGCTGCAAGAGCCATAAAGGAAAATAAGTAAAGTTTTCTCATACTCAAAAGTTTAAGAGTTAATAATATGTTGTTTGTAAAAAAAATATGCTATAGAATATTATCGTAAAGCATGATTTGCAAATATATACATGATTTTTCATTTTGTAAAGGATTTTCCAATATTTTTTTGCAAAAAAACGCATAAGATACCAATATTGTGGTATTTTGTCGGTGAGGCGAGGGGATGGGGAGCGACGGGCGAGGCTAAAGCCTCTACACAGGACCAAGGCGGCGGAGGGATGGGCGCTGGGTGGGTGGATGGGGCGTGGCAGGGGTTATAGTTGGCCTTGTTCGATGAGGGTGGCGATGCGGTTGATGGTGGCGTCGTCTTTGTTTTTGATGGGGTTGTATTTGCTGTTGATGTTTACGCCGAAGAGTTTGCCGAAGCCGTGGTAGAATACGGCACGTGTGGTGCCGAGGAAAGCTTTGAGGATGTCGTAACCGCTTTGGTTGGTTTCGCGGCCGATGAGTTTGACGAGGATTTTAGCTTGGCCTTTGGTGAAGCGTTTGAGGACGGGTTTGTATTGGTTGAATACTTCGTCTTCCATTTCTTTGAGGTAGGCTTTACGTTCTTTTTCGGATTGGAATGTCTGGAGGTATTCGTAGGTTTCGGTGAGGGTTTCGGATATGAGTTTGGCGTAGGGGAGAGCTTTACGCACGTCGCGGACGGTGCGCCAGTAGTATTCTTCTTGTTTTTTGTTTTTGAACCGCAGGGGAGGGAAGACGTCGATGTCGTTGAACACGATCATCATGACCGAGTCGCCGTCGATGACGGTGTGGTACATGCCCCGGAACACTTTGTGTCGCACACGTTTAAGTTGCTCGTCGATGTTTTGGAAGTCGTTGTCGTTGTCGGATTGTTGCGTCAGGGCGTAGGTGTCGGGAGCCGACAGGAGGCCGACGATAAGCGATATGGCTATGACTGCACGACGAAGCATGGCGTGGGTGTGGGGAGAGCGGCGCCGTAGGGCGAGGTTATTTGTCGTGGGGCACCGGCGGGTAGTCTAAGGTGTAGTGCAGGCCGCGTGATTCTTTGCGTTCTTTGGCTTGTCGCATGATGAGGTAACCGACGTTGATGATGTTGCGGAGCTCGCAAATTTCGCGAGAGGCTTTGGAGCATTTGAAGAGTTTTTCGGTTTCCTCGTAGAGGATGTCGAGACGGTTCCAAGCGCGGTCGAGACGGAGGTCGGAGCGAACGATGCCCACGTAGGTGCCCATTATCTGGTTTACCTCTTTGATGCTTTGAGTGATGAGGACCATTTCTTCGGGGTGCCGGGTGCCTTCGTCGTTCCAGGCGGGGACGTCGGTGCGGAATGCGTAGTGGTCGATCATCTGTGAGGCGTGGCGAGCGGCAGCGTCGGCGTAGACGACGGCTTCAATCAGTGAGTTGGAAGCGAGACGGTTGCCACCGTGAAGTCCGGTGCAAGAACATTCGCCTACGGCGTAAAGACGTTTGATGGAAGATTCGCCGTTGTAGTCCACTTTGATGCCTCCGCATAGGTAGTGAGCGGCGGGAGCTACGGGAATGTAGTCTTTGGTGATGTCGATGCCTAAAGAGAGGCATTTACGGTAGATGTTGGGGAAGTGGTGGCGAGTTTCTTCGGGGTCCTTGTGGGTGACGTCGAGGTATACGTGGTCGTCGCCGTATTGTTTCATTTCGGAGTCGATGGCGCGTGCTACGATGTCGCGAGGAGCGAGCGAGAGACGAGGGTCGTATTTGTGCATGAATTCCTCACCTTTGAGGTTGCGCAGAACGGCGCCGTAGCCTCGCATAGCTTCGGTGATGAGGAAAGAGGGGCGGTCGCCGGGGTGGAAGAGAGCGGTGGGGTGGAATTGGATGAATTCCATGTCCTTGACGGTGCCTTTGGCGCGGTAGACCATTGCGATGCCGTCGCCGGTGGCTACGAGGGGGTTGGTGGTAGTCAGGTAAACGGCACCGACGCCACCGGTTGCCATAGTAGTGACTTTGGCGAGGAAAGTGTCGACCGTGGAGGAGTCCTCGTTGAGGACGTAAGCCCCGTAGCAAGTGATGTCGGGGGTGCGTCGGGTTACGATTTTTCCGAGGTGGTGTTGCGTGATTATTTCGATGGCGAAATGGTGCTCGAAGATGTCGATATTTGGGTTTTCGCGCAGCCGGCGTATGAGGCTTTGTTGGATTTCGTAGCCGGTGTTGTCGGCGTGGTGGAGGATGCGAAATTCGCTGTGGCCGCCTTCGCGGTGGAGGTCGAAGTCGCCATCGTCGCGACGGTCGAAGTCGACGCCCCAGTTGATAAGTTCGCGAATCTGACCAGGGGCTTCTTCTACTACTTTTCTTACGGCGACGGGGTCGCTGAGGAAGTCGCCGGCAATCATGGTGTCTTCAAAGTGCTTGTCGAAGTTGTCGACGGCGAGGTTGGTGACAGAAGCTACGCCGCCTTGAGCGAGCGCAGTGTTGGCTTCATCGAGAGTAGTCTTGCAAATGAGAGCTACGCGAGCCGATTTGGCGACTTTAAGGGCGAAACTCATACCGGCGATACCTCCGCCGATAACCAAATAATCGTATTCGTAAGTCATCGTAGTGATATTTTGGTCTTAGACTCACAAAGGTACGATAATAAATCATACATCGGTTAAAAAAAATGTTTAAAAATTTCGCCACGGTGTAAAATGGGAGAGTAAATCGGCTGGGGGCGGACGCCCGCCGCGGGATGTCAGCGTGGGTGATTTTAGGGAATAATCCCGATTAATCGGGAGGAATCGGGATTAATCGAGATGAATCGGGATTAATCGGGATGAAGCGGGGAATGGCGGAGCGATGGCGAGGCGGGCGAGATGGGGGCGAGGCTAAAGCCTCTACACAGGACCAAGGGGGGCAGGGTGTTAGTTGTTTTTTTGGGTAGAATGGGGTTGTTGATGGGCTGCGGCGCGGCTGGTGGTGACTAACCATACGCCGCTGAATATGAGCAGTACGGCGATGCCTTTGATTGGGGAGAAGCTGTCGATGCCGATGGAAATGCCGACGATGGTGGCGACGATGGGTTGGAGGTAGTTGTAGATGCCTACGACGGTGGGGCGCAGGTGTTTTTGTCCGGTCATCATGCATATATAGGCCAAATAGGTGGCGCACACCACAATGATAGCGATGCCACCCCATTCCACGGCGCCGAGCTTGTGCCACGGTGTGGAGGCTACGACAGGGATTGTGACGGGCAGGGAGAGCACCGTAGCGGCGAGAAACATCCATTTCATGAGGGTGACAAGCGAGTACCTGCGTATGAAATTGCGGTAGAGAGTGAGGTAGAGCGCGAAGCAGAGTTGGGCGGTGAGGACGATGATGTCGCCGAGGGTGGGGTTGGAGGCAGCGGCACCGTGATGCGCAGTGTTGCCAGCCATGAGGATTACGGCGCCAGTGGCACCGATGACAATGCCACCGGCTTTTTTGAGGCTTATCGGTTCGCGGAGGATAATCCAGGCGAGGAGCATCACCCACATAGGCATTGTCGTGGTCACGAGGCTTGCCTCGCTGGGAGTGGTCATGCTAACGCCAATCACGAAGCAGCCCTGGTTGAGCAGTATGCCCAGCGTACCGGCGCCGCACAGGAGCAGTTTGTCGCGCAAGGGCACATGTTCCTTGGGCATGAATAGCGAGGTGAGCCAGAAGAGAGCCGCTGCGCCCGCCATGCGGAAATCGACGATAAGCAGGGGTGTCACCACGCCCGAAGCCAGTACAATCTTTACAATAGGCGACATAAGTCCCCAGGTGATGTTGGCTATCAACATCGCTATATGTGATTTAATGTTGAAATCTCCCATATCGATAAAAAAACTGCGCAAAAATACGAAAAACTCCGTTATCATGGCGCATCATTTTTGCAACTTTGACGTATGTTGCATATTTTTGCGATAACCAAACAGCACTGAAGTATATGATATCAATAGTGATACCGCTTTACAATAAGGGTGAGCTTGTGGCCACGGCGTTGGAGTCGATAGCGCGGCAGTGGCCGCAGGCCGGGAGCGTAGCCGTAGGGGGTGATTGCGTGATGGGCGAGGGGAGTGGCGCGGCCGGTGAGCCGGGAAGCGTGGCAGTCAAAATGGAAGATTGCGAGATAGTGGTGGTAGACGACGGGTCGACCGACGACAGTGTGGAGGTGGCACGGCGCTATGCGATGGGCCATAAGTTGCCTGTAATGCGGGTCATAAGGCAGAGCAATGCCGGAGTAGGGGCGGCCCGCAACCGCGGTGTTGCGGAGGCGAAGGGGGATTATGTCACCTTCTTGGATGCCGACGACGAGTGGAAGCCGGGGCATCTTTCAGAGCTTGCCGCCCTTGCGCGAGAGTATCCTCAATGCGGAGTCATGGCCACCAATTATGAAAACCGGCATGCCGACGGGAGGATGGAGCCCAATCAGTTGCGCCGGCTGTCCTTTGCCGGGGATAAGGGAGTCATAGACAATTACTTCGAGGTGGCGTCGGAGTCCAATCCGCCGCTGTGGACATCGGCGGTGATGGTGCGCCGCGAAGCCCTTGTTGCGGTGGGCGGGTTTCCCGAAGGCATAAAATCGGGTGAGGACTTGCTGACGTGGGCGCGACTTGCTACGCGGTATAGCATAGCATATAGCATGAGGGTGTCGGCGGTGTACAATCGGGGACATAGCAATCCGCGACCGCCCGAGAGGGTCGACGAAGTGGGGAAGCAACTGCGATTGCTATATAAAGAGAATAAGGGGGATGCGGGGTTGCGCCGTTATCTTGCGTTGTGGTACAATATGCGCATGAGCCGATGTCTGGCGCATCGCAAGTATGCCGGAGCGTTGACGGCATTGTGGCATTCGCTACGCTATCGTCCGACGCTGCGGATAGCCAAACCGTTGGTGAAGTTTACCATCCACGGGTTGAGGCACAGGTAGCGGTTAGCGCTATTTGCGGTGGTGGCGGATATAGAAAAGAGAGAAGAGCAGGACGACGGCATATCCGGCCATCGGCACCAAGAACGAGCGCGACATGCCGGCATTGTCGGCTATGTAGCCCATGGTGAGCGCGCCGATAGCCCCACCTATGGGGCTCATCATGAGTATCGACGCCCCCAATTTGGTCATTTTGCCCAAACCGCTGAGTGTCAGAGCAAATATGGTTGGGAACATGATAGACTCAAAGAGGTAGCAAGCGCAGAGCGCCACAATAGCCACCATGCCCGAAGCGAGAATCACGGTCAGCGTGCAAGCCACCGTTGCGCATCCGCAGAAGAGCAGCACCTTTTCGGCTGGGATGAGGCTCATCACGCGGCTACCGGCGAGGCGACCGATGAAGAAAAGACCCAAGCCGCCTATTGCCAGCATTTCAGATGCCGTATCAGGCGAAATGGAGCCGTCGTCGGTGACATAGTTGACAAAGAAGCTGTTGATGGCAATTTCGGCGATTTCGTAGCAGAAGATAGCGGCGAGGCCGAAAACGAAAACCGGTCGGCGCCACAGGCCCTTAAGCAAACTGCGGTTAGAGCCGTCGTCGGCGGTTTTGTTGTCGCCGGTGGGAGAGTCATTGTTCTTTATTTCAGGCAGTTGGACGCGAGAGAAGATGATAGCAGCGGCGATGACGACAATGCCGAGGATGGAGTAGGGGAGCGCCAGGTGGGCGTCGCCGGTATCGGGTATGGCCAGTTGGGCGTCGCCAGGGTTGGGATTGTTGGCAAAGAGAATCTGGCCGAAGATGAGCGGGCCGAAGATGCAGCCCATGCCGTTGAGCGATTGGGCCAAGTTGAGGCGGCTTGCCGAGGTGCGCGGGTCGCCCAGACCGGCCGCGTAGGGATTGGCGGCAGTTTCCAGGAAAGCCAGACCGCAGCCCAGGATGAAAAGAGCAGCGATGTAAACGCCGAAAGAGTTGCAAATTTCGCCGGGGATGAACATAAAAGCCCCGATGGCGAAAAGCGACAGGCCGAAGACGACCCCGTGGCGGTAGCCTTTGCGCATGATGAAGAGTCCGGCCGGCAGAGCCATGAGGAAATAGGCGGTGTAGACAGCCACTTGGATCAGCGACGACTCAGTCTTCGACATTTCCATGGTGTCTTGGAAATGCTTGTTGAGGACGTCGAGAATCGACCTTGAGAACCCCCAAAGGAAGAATAGCGAAGCAATGAGAATGAAAGGCACTAAATATCGGCGGTCGATAAGTGCGGCTTTTGTAGAAAACTTATCAGTCATAGCGCATGTAGGGAATTAAATGTCGCCGGCGATGAGCCGTTGGACGTCGGCAATCGATGAGCGGAAGGGGCCGGTGGCTTGCAGTTTTATGGTGCACATAGCGGCGGCGAAGCGTCCGGCTTCGTCGTAATCGGCGCCTTTGCTACGTTTGTAGAGATACCCGGCCATGTAGGTGTCGCCGCAGCCGGTAGCGTCGACGATGTCGGCAGGGATGTAGGCGGGAATATTGAAAGCTTTGCCATCGGCAAGGATTACGGAGCCCATGCTGCCCAGAGTGAGCACGACCTCCTTTACGCCCCATTGTGAGAGAATGCGGGCGCCTTGAAGAGGGTCGGTGGCGCCGGTGATTACTTCGGCTTCGTGTTCGTTGACCTTAAGGATGTCGATGTATTTCATGGCTTCGAGTTTGTCGACCCAGTCAACGGGGAATACCTTGTCGCCCCGCACTTCGCGGAGGTAGCCTTGAGCGTCGACCGACACTATTCCCCTTTGGCTGAGGGATTTAATGATGTCGATGGAGAAATCGTCGGCGAGCAGGCTTCCTAAATGGAAATAACGGGCGTTGATGTCGGCGATGCCTTGAACGGTGAAAGGGTCGGCCTTGGCGAGCACCCTTTGTGAGCGGTTGTTTTGATTTTCGCCATATCGGTTTTCAAAATATACGGTGTGGCGGCTTGGGAGTACCTTCACGTTGATGCCTAAAGCTCGGATGTCGTCGACGGCCTTCATTTCGGAATCGGCCAGCGAGGTCACGAGCAGGAAGCTGTCGGCATTGAGGCTGCTCATGGCGTGGGCAAAATAAAAAGAGGTGCCACCGGGGGAATGAACGGTGAGGCGCGGAGTCACGATCTTGTCGAGAGTGATGTGGCCAATGCAACAAATATCGGTTTTTTCCATTACTTTATTCCATGTTGGTTGGGAATGCGTCGACGGCTCTCGCCGTTGACGCAAAGTGTTTCATGTTGATTTACAGCGCAAAATTACGCAAATAAACCGAGAAAAGCGGCAAAAAGTGGTCAATAAAAATGCGTAGTTGGCGTAAATGGCTGAAAATAAGAGTAGAGCGAGTAGAGTGGGAATAAAAAACGCGTGTGATGGGTAAAGTAATTGTAAAAAAATTTGGAAAATAGGAAAAACATGCTTAACTTTGCGACGCTTTTCAGGCAATCGGGGTGTAGCTCAGTTGGTTAGAGTACGCGTCTGGGGGGCGTGAGGTCGCTGGTTCGAGTCCAGTCACCCCGACAAAGCAACAAGCAGGTATAACTCAGGGAGTTATACCTGCTTGTTGCTTTTTTTGTGTACGTTTTTGCGGTGGGGGTCGGCGAGCCGGTCGCGGGGCGGGGCGGTGGCGAGGCATGGCGAGGCTAAAGCCTCTACACAGGACCAAGCATGGTGGGCCGGGGCGGATGGGTGATGTAAATCGGCGTCCTCCGGACGCCTGCGTGGTGGGATGCACGATACCCCGCACACCTCGGTCGCTGCGCTCCCTCGGCGTACGGGGCTACTAATAATCGGCGTCCTGGGCGGACGCCCGAGGCGGGGCTGGGCTGGGTGATCCCCGCACGCCGTTCGCTGCGCTCCCTTGGTGTACGGGGTTACGCATAATCGGCGTCCTACGGAAGCCGCGTGGCGGTGATTTATAGGGACTAATCTCGATTAATCGGGAAGAATCGAGATTAATCAGGATTAATCGAGATGAATCGGGATGGTCGGGATTATCGGGAGATGGGGGCGAGGCTGAAGCCTCTACACAGGACCAAGGCGGCGGAGGGATGGGATTGGGGAAGCGGATTGGGGAAAGCGGATTGGGGAAAGCGGAGGGATTGAAATCCCTACACAGAACTAAGGGTGAGGGATGGGATTGGGGATGGGCTATTGGGGGATGGGGAGGGTGTTAGCCATTTTGTGGAGGATGAGGGGGCTTTCGGGACCCATGTTGAAGATGAGGTCGAGGATGGAGAGGTGGGGGACGAAGCCGAATTTGTCACGGCGCACTTGGTAGTATTCTATGGCTGTGGGGTTGAGGGCGGTGGCATCACGGGAGGCCGGGTTGAGGGAGTCGGTGGCCTCGCGGGTGGCTGGGTTGAGGGTGGCGGAGACGGGGGTGGATGGGTCGATTATGTTGGATTGCTGGGTGGCGGTGATGGGGGTGGAGGGGTCGGAGGTGGATGAGGTGTAGGAGATTGAGGTGTTGAGGGAGAGGATTTTGCGGATTGCTTTGTCGGATTCGCGGCAGAGGGTGGCAACGTTGGGGAATGTGTCGGGGGTAGAGTCGGAGAAGAATTGGCGGAGACGGTCGATGTAGAATTCGAAGAATGGTGTGCGGCCGTAGGCGGAGGCGAGGGTTTCGTCGATGACGTGCCACCAGAGGCCGTGGCGTGAAATGGCGATGTCGGACCAACGGAGTTGGCCGTGGAAATTTTGGGGGCGTGACACGGGTACGGTTAGGGTTTTAATGCCGTGAGTGTCAATGATATCCATTCGGTGGGTGCTTTTCTGCCGTTTGTCGTAGCGGGCGTTGTCGTCGATGATGACATGCCGGTGGGCAGCCATAGCGGCGTAGTAGTCGACCGATGCGAATAGACGTAACGGTAGGCAGAGTGGAGTGTCGATAAAACCGGGGCGGATCATTTGTCGGGGTTAGCGTCGCGGAAAATGCGGTTCCAGCGGATTTTGCCGTCAAAGAGAGATTTGTCCTTGTCGAAGGAGATGATGACGCCTTCCGGTGTGCCTACGATATGGTCTTCGGGAACGAAGCCCCAGTAGCGCGAGTCCAAGGAGTTGTCGCGGTTGTCGCCCATCATGAAGTAGTAGTCCATCTTGAAGCGGTAGGTGTCGGTCTGCTCGCCGTTGATGTATATCTTGCCGTCGCGCACCTCCAGGTCGTTGTCCTCATAGACGCGGATGCAACGCTCGTAGATGGGCAGGTTGGCCGGTGTGAGGCGCAGCACGGCGCCGCGGCGCGGAATCCACACGGGACCATAGTTGGCCGTGGTCCATGTCTTGGCCATGTTGAGCGGGAAGAGTTCGTCGCCCTGTGCCAGCGGGAAGCGCGGCGGGTTGGGGGCGATGATGCCGCGCTCGACGAGGGTCTGCTTGACGGCGTCGGTCATGGGGAAACCCTGACCGCCGGTGGCATAGCCCAGTTCCTCCTGCGTGATATCGAGTTCGCGGATGGTCTCTTCGTCAAGAGGGCAGAGGAACTGCACGTCGTAGCGATACTGCACATGCTCGGGCTGGACGTTGGGCTTGCCGTCGAGGAAGATGGTGTCGTGGCGTATCTGCAGGCGCTGTCCGGGCAGGCCGACGCAGCGCTTGACGTAGGTGTCGCGGCGGTCGCAGGGACGGCTCATGATGCGGCCGAACTCGCCGGGGTTGGCGGCGATGTACTGGCGGCCCAGGGCATAGCGGCGGGCATATTCGGTCTGCTGCTCGGCGAT
>JAQXRH010000088.1 GCA_029218425.1 Bacteroidales bacterium
AGCCCCACCACGGCCGCTCAGCCCGCCCGGCCCGGCTACCCAGCTACCTTAGCTATTATAGCTATCTTTGCTATCTTAGCTATCTTAGCTATTATAGCTACCCCGGCTACCGCCAGCCGCCAAGCTACCACTGCCGCCAGGCCGCCCCGGCTCGCCAACTTGCCGTTTTCAGTTTTTTATACTAACTTTGCACCTCAAACGCAACAACAACAACAATTCTATCCATCATGGGACAACTCGTAGCTATTGTAGGACGACCTAACGTAGGTAAATCCACCCTCTTCAACCGACTCACCGAGAGCCGTACTGCCATCGTCGACGAAACCGCCGGCACTACCCGCGACCGCCAATACGGGAAAGTCACCTGGAATGGTAAAGAATTTTCCATCGTCGACACCGGCGGATGGGTCGTAAACTCCGAAGACATCTTCGAAGGCGAAATCAACAAACAAGTAGCACTCGCCATCGAGCAGGCCGACGAAATACTTTTCGTGGTCGACTCCATGAACGGCGTCACCGACCTCGACGACCACGTTGCCGAAATACTCCGCAAATCAAAAAAACCGGTGCTCCTCGTCGCCAACAAAGTAGACTCCAACGAATGGCTCTACAACGTGCCCGAATTCTACGGCCTCGGCCTCGGCGAGCCATACCCCATCTCGGCCGTCAACGGCTTCGGCACCGGCGACCTCCTCGACGATGTGGTCAAGAAGCTCCCCACACCCGACGATGACGACGCCGACACTATCGACGACATACCCAAATTCGCAATCGTAGGCCGCCCAAACGTGGGTAAATCTTCGATTATCAACGCTTTCATAGGCGAAGAACGTAACATCGTCACCGACATAGCCGGCACCACGCGCGACTCTATCTACACCCGCTACAACAAATTCGGCTTCGACTTCTACTTAGTCGACACCGCCGGCATTCGCAAGAAAGCCAAGGTAAACGAGGACATAGAATACTACTCCGTGATACGCTCCATACGCGCCATCGAAGCCTCCGACGTGTGCATTCTGCTCATCGACGCCACCCGTGGCATCGAAGCACAGGACCAAAGCATCTTCTCGCTCATACAACGCAACAAAAAAGGACTCGTGGTGTGCGTCAACAAATGGGACCTCGTAGAAAACAAAAGCCAGGCCGCAATCAAGACCTTCGAAACCGCCATCCGCGACCGCTTCGCGCCTTTCACCGACTTCCCCATCATCTTCACGTCGGCGCTCACCAAGCAACGCATCTACAAGGTGCTCGAAACCGCAATCGAAGTCTACAACAACCGCCGCCGCACTATTCCCACGTCGCAGCTCAATAGCTACCTCCTCGAAGCCATTGCCGCTTATCCGCCACCAGCCAACAAGGGCAAGTACGTAAAAATCAAGTACATAACCATGCTCAAAGGTGCGCAGATACCCTCTTTCATCTTCTTCTGCAACCTGCCGCAATGGGTCAAAGAGCCCTATCGCCGTTACCTCGAAAACAAAATACGCGAGAACTGGGACTTCCACGGCACCCCCGTCAACATATTCATGCGCGAAAAATAGCCCATCCCGGCCATCACGGCTACCACGGCTACCCAGCGACCTTAGCTATTATAGCTATCTTAGCTATTATAGCTACCCCAGCTATCCAGCTATCCCAGCTGCTATCCCGGCTATCCCGGCTATTCCGGTTTCTCCGGCTTTTCCGGTTTCTCCGGCTTCTCCGGCAGCACTACCTTGCTCTTCCACCGCCGATGCGACCATAACCATATCGACGGCTGGCGGCATATATTCGCCTCGAGCAACCGCGTGTAGCGCTCCGTTATCTCATCAGCATCCATGGTAGATGCATCGTCAACGATGGGCACGAGCCTCACATGATACCTGCCGCGGTGGAGCTTCGTCATATCCATATACACCACCGCCGCACCAAGCTTACGCGCCACGGTTGCCGTGCCGATTATCATAGCCGTGGGCTGATTGAGCAACATGGTGACATGCCGTGGGTCGTAATGCTTAGGCTTCTGGTCGCTCATGAAACCCGTCATGGTGGCCACGCCCTCATTACGGCGATGTATCAACTCCCTGAACACCAGCTTCTTCGTGTAGCAACGCGAGTCGAACCGCTGACGTATCTTCAGCATATAGCCATCCACCCACTTCGACTTCAACGGCCTATACACCTGCGACAGCTCGCTACGCTCCACGTCGACCACCGCGCCCATCGACGTAGCCCACTCCCAATTAAAACAATGCGAGAAATAGGCCACCACAGGGCGCCCATTTCTCAAATGCTCCTCGACCACCTCGATGTTTTCAAACTTCACACGCGACATTATCTCGCGGCGCGACATCCCGCCAAGCCTTATCGTCTCCACCATGTAATCAGCCATGTTGAGATAAAAATCCTTCTCTATATACCTCAACTCTTTACGGCTCTTCTGCGGGAACGACTTCGCAAGGTTTTCAGCCACCACCTTCCGGCGGTACCTCACCACGTAATACATCAGCAGATACACCACAATGCCTATCGGGTAAAGCACCCCAAGCGGCATATGCGATGCCACCCACATCCCTCCGTCGGCTATCTTATATCCTATTCGCTTCATCGGCAATTTCCTCCTATGCTATCAACTATCACTCCCTTCATCCCGCCCCCTTCTACGCTCGCAAGCCTCACATCCACTATATGGTTGTCGAGACTCGCCGGCGCTTCCACCATCACCTTAATATAATTGTCGGTGAACCCGCCCATCGGCATTCCTTCGGCCGCATGCTCAAGCAGCACCTTGCGCGTGGTCCCCACATACCGCCCGATGAAATCGGCCAGTTTGGCTTCGGACAACGCTATCATACGCGCCGCACGGCGATACTTCTCCTCCTGGCTCACCACATGCGGTATCTCCAACGCCCGCGTGTCGGGCCGCTCCGAATAGGGGAACACATGCAGGCTCGATATCGCCAACGACTCCACGAAGGCCGCCGACCGTTCAAACTCGTCGGCCGTCTCGCCGCGTGCCCCCACTATCACGTCGACGCCAATAAACGCGTCGGCTATAACGCTGCGTATGCGCTCTATCTTGTGGCGGAACAACGCCGTGTCGTAGTGCCGGCGCATCAACCGCAACACCTCGTCCGACCCGCACTGCAACGGTATGTGGAAATGGGGCATGAAACGCTTCGAACCGGCCACAAAATCGATAATCTCGTCGGTGAGCAGATTGGGTTCTATCGACGATATCCTATACCGCTCTATACCCTCCACCTCGTCGAGAGCACGGCACAGGTCGATGAACTGCTTGTCGGTACCCTTGCCGAAGTCACCGATATTGACCCCGGTAATTACTATCTCCTTACCTCCGCGACGCGCCACCTCTTCGGCCTGCGCCACGAGGGTTTCTATAGAGGCCGAACGGCTCCGGCCACGCGCCCGCGGTATGGTGCAATACGTGCACCAATAGTCGCAACCGTCCTGAACCTTAAGGAAATAGCGCGTACGGTCGCCGCGCGAACACGACGGATTGAACGCCCGCATCTGCTGCAACGGCGTTATCATGCACTGCGCATTGCGGTCGGCAAGCCAGCGTTCTATGTAGTCGGGTATCTCATTCTTGCGGTCGGTACCCGCCACTATCACCACGCCCGGCAACTGCGCCACCTCGTCAGCTTTCAACTGCGCATAGCAGCCCGTCACCACTATCGCCGCGTCGGGATAACGGCGATGGAACGAACGTATCGCTTGGCGGCATTTCTTGTCGGCCTCGGCCGTCACCGAGCAGCTGTTCACCAACACGATGTCGGGCACCTCGCCCTCCTCGCATCGCATTATTCCTCTCGCCTCGAGCATCTCCGATATGGTCGACGTCTCAGCAAAATTAAGTTTACACCCAAACGTATGGTAAAGACAATACATTATCCTTGCTCGTTATTCATTTATCAGGCATCCGCCCCCTCCCGGCCGGCGCCGACCTACTCGTCGCGCATGCCCGGCCGGCACCCACTGCTCGTCGCCGGGCCTGCCGAGATGTCGGCACCACCGGCCCACCCGCCCCGACGAGCAGGAGCCACTGCCCCACCTGCGGGGCAGCGGCTCTTCTATTTATCACTAATCCTTCTTATTCAAATCGGCATTGGGCTGAGCCGGCTTGTCCAGGCCATGCTGGCGCAACAGGGCGTCGGCCGTAGGCGCCTGGCCTCTGAACTTGACATACAGCTCCATCGGGTCGGCACTTCCGCCCATCTCAAGGATATTCTCCTTGAACGATTGCGCCGTAGCCTTGTCAAACACGCCACGCTCCTTGAACAGCTCGAAGCCGTCGGTATCGAGCACCTCGGCCCACAGATAAGTGTAGTAGCCCGACGCATAATGGTCGCTACCGAATATATGCTTGAAATACGTGCTGTGGTAACGGTATTCTACCTCGCGCGGCATACCCAATTCCTCCACTACTTTCTCCTCGAAGGCATTGATGTCCACTTCGCCGGCATAGTCCATAAGCCCATACTGAAGGTCGAGATACGACGCTGCCACTCGCTCGGCCATGTTGAAGCCCGCATTGTGCAGCGATGCAGCCTGCAGCTTCGCTATCAGCTCGTCGGGTATCGTCTCGCCGGTGACATAATGGTGGGCATATTCCTTGAGCAGCTCAGGCTCCAACGCCCAGTGCTCGTTGATCTGCGACGGCAGTTCCACGAAGTCGCGGTCGACGGCCGTGCCCGACTGGCATTTATACTTCGCACGCGACAACATGCCATGCAACCCGTGCCCGAACTCATGGAACACTGTCGCAACATCGTCCAACGTGAGCAACGACGGCTGCTCTGCCGTGGGCGCCTCGAAGTTGCACACATTGTAGATTATCGGACGCTCTACAGTGCCGTCCGACGCCACATACGACGGTTTCAGCTCGTCCATCCACGCCCCTTGGCGCTTCGACGCACGTGTGAAATAGTCGGTCATGAACACTGCCACATGGTTGCCCGCAAGGTCGACCACCTCATACACCGTCACATCGGGATGATACTTCGGCGCATCGGGCAATTCCTTGAATTTCACGTCATAAAGCCGCTCGGCAAGCGTGAAGATGCCTTTCTTCACCGAGTCGACATGGAAATAGGGGCGCAACTCATTCTCGTCAAGGTCATACTTCTTGGCACGCACCTTCTCGGCATAGTAGTAATAGTCCCACGGCTCTATCTTTATCTTGTCGCCACGCTCATTGGCAAGCTGCTGCATCTCCACCACCTCGGCTTTGACCTTGTCGACAGTAGGACGCCACACTTGCATCAGCAGGTTCAACGCATTCTCCGGCGTCTTGGCCATCACGTTGTCGGTCTGATAAGCGGCATAGTTGGGAAATCCGAGCAGCTTGGCCTTGGCCGAACGCACCCGCAATATTTCGTTGATTACTGGATGGTTATTGTACTCGCCCGACGAGGCCAACGACGTGTACCCGCGGTAAATGTCATGGCGCAACTGGCGGTCGTCGGCATACTGGAGCACTGCCAATCGGCTCGGCCCATGCAACGTGAACGCCCATTCCCCCTTGTGCCCGCGCTTCTCGGCCTCGGCAGCCGCAGTAGCTACCGCGCTCGCCGGCAGCCCTGACAGGCGCGACTTATCGGGCACTATCACTGCAAAAGCATTGGTGGCATTCAGCAGATTCTTGTTAAACTTCAGATACAAATCCGACAGCTGCATATTAAGCTCCGACAACCGGGCCTTGTCGGCTTCAGCCAGCAACGCACCATTGCGCACAAACTCCTTATACGACTCCTCTACGGCCCGCTTTTGCGCGCTGTCGAGCCCGTCGCGATGCTCATAGAGATACTTGATGCGCTCAAACAGCCCTTCGTTCATCGACACCTCATCGGAGTAGCGCGACACCATCGGCGATACCGTCTGGGCTATCTCCTCCATCGCAGGCGACGAATCGGCCTCCGACAGGCTGTAGAACACGCGGCTTACCCTTTCCAACGTAGCACCGGCATTGTCCAACGCCACTATCGTGTTCTCAAACGTAGGCGTCTCCTTGTTGGCCACTATCGCGGCCACATCACGGCGAGCCTCCTCTATGCCCTGCGTGAACGCCGGCACATAGTCCTCTATCGCTATCTTGTCGAACGGCGGTATCTCAAACTGCGTCCCATAAGGCGCCAAAAACGGATTTACATGACCCGTATTCTCCGCCTCGCCCACTACCGGCGAAGCCATAGCAACTGCCATCATTGCTCCTAATATCTTATTTTTCATTTCTAATTTGTATATTAATTTTTATAGCTGATTATTGCCTTTTTGTTTGTCTAACTATCCGTAAGCGCCTCATACGCCTAACTGTTATGCACACAAATGTACAACAATATTTTATCAAAAACAAACCAAAGCCATTCCCAGCCGCCATAAATACCAAGCACCGAGGCAAAAATCGCCCCGATGCCCAAATATTACGCCGTTTTAAGGGATTTCATAGTATAAACCGACAGCAAAGAGGCTGTGTCGTCGTAACTCTAATTTACGGCACAGCCTCTTTGCTGTCAAATAATGCTTTACCCGTTTATCTTTTCGAGGGTGTAGCGCTGTTATGCAACTTCCCCCCCTGATTGTAGGTAAAGGTCGGCAATTCCCATGGCGTCTGCGGCCATGGAAATTGCTTGGCCTTTACATCCTCGGGGCATAGCGGAGCGTCAGAACGCCACCGAAGCCTCCGAGGGCCCTACCTTTATTACTACATCGCCATTGGCTACGATGGATTTTCCAAAGGAGTATTCGCCCATGTCCTCATCCAAGGTGGCGGGATATGTCACGACAGTGTCGCCAATTTTTATTCCCACATAAAAGTTTTCGCCATAAAAATCCAGGACGCTCAGATAGAATGTGGTGCCTTGGTCTACTTTAAAACCTTCGATGAAGTTCCAGTTATAATTGGTCGAGCTGTTCACACGATAAGCGTCTTCGTCGTAATAGGCTATGACTGAAACCTGATTGCCCACCTCGAGTTCGGCATATGTAACCGTGATAATAACATCTTCAGCCGGCATCACAAGCGTACCGTAAGGCAGGTCAAGAGTCACATCAATATTGCGGCCCGACTTGGTCTTGGCTTCGACTTTGTCAACCTTATATCCATCGGGCACTTTGATGCTAAACGGCACAGTCTCACCCTCCATGTAGATAGGGCCATTGTTGAACCACACTTCTTGCGCCGAAGATATTCCATAAGCAGCTTCGCATTTCACGCTCGCCGACATTGATTTGGCGTTTTCGGATATGGTCATGGGGCAGAAATACATATTTTCGGCATAGTATTCAAAGTTGAATGTGTGTCCATCGTCGGTGGTGGCGGTGACAGGCTTATATCCATCTTCGGCTATTGCGAGGAGGTAAACTTCTTCGCCCGGAATGCCTATGGAAGTGGGCACTCCATAAAAGATGTCTTTTGCAACATAGAAGGTAGCCTCGGTCACATGCTCGCTTTCGACATAGGTCACCGGCACCTTTTTAAGGATGTCAAGATTGATTGTCACATCGTTGGCGGGCATTGTAAATCTCACATAAGCGCGGTTTATGGTCTCAACCTCCGTTTGGTCGGAAGCCGTCGCAGTGTTCAGATAATAATCCTCCTTCACCCACAATTCCGCCGTGACCGTGTTGCCGTCAATAGCTCCTTCGGGAAGGAAGCATTTATCGAGATAGAGATACTCGTCTACGGCATTGTCCCATGTGATATTATATCTATGGTGTTGCTCGCCCGACACTCTTAACACTACGTCGCCTGTCACATTCTGATAATCAGGACGTATGGTGACGCGATATAGATTGGGCACGCTTCCGTCGGGCACTACCTGACAGCCGGTGGTCCCATTTACCGAAGTCCAGTCTCCGCTACCCATCTTAAATTCCGCGTCGGTAATCGTATATGCGTCGTTTACAAGCAGATAGGCATCGAAATACTTGTAATGCATATCCTGCGACACACCATAGAGGCCTACATTAGGATTGTCCTCGAGGGTCATGGTATAACCGTTATCGATAAGCTGTTGCTGTATGCTATAGCACACCACAATGTCGCAATCCTCCTCAGGCACGGTGAAGGGTATGGTAAGCTCGTTTACCGGTTCGTAGTTCTCCGGAACTTTGGGTGAAATTACCTGGTCGTTGATATGCACATACAGGTGCTCGAAATGATAGCTTTGGAAACCGCTGGAAAGGATTGCACCAGTTGTCAGCTTCAATGTCGCCGTTTCGCCGGGGATAAGGTTGTCGTTTTCTTCCACACCGGATACAGAGATGAAATCGGGGGATAGATTTAACACTCTTGTTACGGTGGAGACGCGCGCCGGGGCGTTGTCAAATGTTATTTCCGAAATTTCCGACAAGTCGAAACGCTGCGAATTGCCGTCGGTGGTCTTCACGACGAGTGTGCGAGGTGCGGTGGAGCTGCTCTGCGCCATCATGCCTATAAGGCCGAAGAGCATTATTGTTGTTAAGAGTATCCTTCTCATTTTCTTATCTGTTGATGAATTTTAGAGTTTTGTCATTAGCTTTGATGATGTACATGCCCGGGGCTTTGTCGGTGAAATCGAGTTGGGCGCATTGGTCTCCGGTGCCGGAGCCAATAAGCTGTCCGGCCGCGGTCCACGCCGAGAAGCGGAACTCGCCGGTGGCGGTTATGGTCACTATGCCTCCGGCGTTGGATATTTCAAGGCCATCAGAAAACGAGATTGCATGGTCGATGCCGGATGAGAGCGTGAATGTAATGCCGGCTATGTCGTCGATGTTGAAAGCCATTGGGCTTTCCTGGCCGTCGGTTGTGACAAGCATCTCCGACATATCCTGCGAGAAAGTGATGCGGGTCGCCGTCGACAGCTCTATCGGTGTGGCATTGGAGGAGTGGTCGTTCACCACCATTGTCCTCTGCTGCGCGCCGGCTGTCGTTGTCGCGACTGCTACACTGAACAAAATTAGGTAGGGTTTCATAATAATTTTTCAATTAATTTTTGGGCAAATTTATACCTAAGAAGCGGGAAAATAAAGATTTCTCGCTCGCCGATGCATACATTTTCGTGAAATTGTATAAAAAACAAGGCGTGGTCAATGCCTATTTAGCCCTCTTTACGTCGCTCCTCGGCGAGTTTCTGGTAGATGGAAGGGGTAAGGCCTGTCACTTTTTTGAAAGCGCGGTTGAAGCTCACTTGCGTGTTGAAACCCACCGACTCGCCTATCGCCGCAAAGGTGATGTTGCCGTAATGCTCCTGGTCGAGAATACGCCGGCAGGCTTCGCGGATGCGGTATTCGTTGATGAACGCCGGGATATTCTGGCCAGAATATGCCTTCACCACCTTGGTGACATACGCCACATTCGACCCCGCCATGGCCACAATATTGCTCAAGCCAAAATCGGGATTGAGATATTCGCCACTCGACTCCATAGCCTGGACGATTTTGTCGTACAACGCTCTATTGCGGGCACCCTCCCGGGAGGCATTGCCATCGTCGGCCGGCATATGCTCTTGCTCCGTCGCAGTGACGAGCGAGGAGGGCGCCGCCCCCGATGCCGGACTGAATTCCATGATGCGCTGTCCCTTCTCAAACAGTGTGCGATACGACTCGTTAAGATTTCGCTTTTGCCTGATTATTATTATGATAGCCACTATGGCCATAATAAGGAAGAGGACCACTACGGCGATGAAGATTTTGTGGAAATGAGCCTCCCTGTTGAGATAATCTATCTCGTTCTTCTTGCTCGCCATCTGCATCTGCAAATGATGGGTGTTGACGCTCATAAAATTCTTGACATTGACGAGCGAGTCGGTAAGCCTGAAATATTCTTCTTGAAAAACCCGAGCGCTGTCGGCATTTCCCTGTTTTACATGAAATTCCATGAGCATCCTCGCACATTCGGCCTTGGGCTGCGGGTCGTCGGTGCTTCTACGCAAATTCCACACCTTATCAAGATACACACGCTGCGAATCAGCTATACCCACTTTCTCGTAATAAAGTGCGATTTGCTCCAACGGCGCCGAACGGTCATAGCTCGAAAGCCCCGAAGCGCGTGCTATGCTGTCGGCAAGGCGTAAATGGCCCAGCGCCTCGCTGTTCCTACCCTCCTGAAGAGCTATTTCCCCCTTGGTTATGGAATAATAGAACATTAGGACCCGGCTGTCTTTGACATTAAGCGCCAGAAGGCTATCGGCCGTAGCCGACGCATTCTGATAATCGCCTTTTATTTTGTAGGACTGCGCAAGGTTGGTCAACGAGAGCTCGGAGGTATAATCATTTCCAAGCTTTCGCGATAGCGTATAGGCGAGCTTGTTATATTCTATAGCATGGTCGGCATCATTGAAAGTGGCGTAAATAAGTCCTGCCCAGAGATAGGCCTTCACCAACTGCGAGTCCAACATGGCTTCTTGCTCTGCACCGCTTATGAAGGTGAGATAAAGTTCAAGCGCCTCGGGATAATTGCCCTTCAGACGTATTGTGCTGTCGGCCTTGGCATATAGCTCCAAAAGCTCCCGCTCGTGGGAAGGTGCCGGCGACGAACAGCCCGTGACCATAGACAGCCACCAACTAAACAGCAACAATATCAGGCCCGTTTTCTTCATCTTGCATTATTGTGATTGTAATCTGTGAGCGCCCCGACGCTGCTCCGCATCTTCCAGCTTATCATTCGGAATATGTTGACTGGTCGTACCTACAGAAATCCTGTTGCTTAAATTGCAAAGTTAATGATTTTTTCGTATACCGGCGCATGTAATTCATATTTTGTCAATTATTGCTGTCCGATAAAACTTTTCGATAAAACTTTTTGATAGAAAGAAAAAAATAGGGTTGGCATCTCTTGCAAGAGTCAACCCTAATCGTTTAGTTTGTGTTGACCAAAACAAAAAATCTAAACGATTGGTAAAAGTAGTCATTTTAACGGACAGCCGCTATTTGGTCAGGTGATAAAACTACTTGACCTATTTTCAAGTTTTATCGGACAGCAATAGTTAAAAATAGTTTAATGATTGATTTGATATTAAAAATACTTGAGCCTATGTTTTGTAATATAAAATTTTATTCGTAATTTTACAATATTTTAAGATACACCCTTTATGAATATAGTAGCAAAAAAGACATTGGTTGATTATTACCTCAAACATCCACAGGCGATGGAAGCTCTTGAGGATTGGTACTCTAAAACTCGGAAAAGCCATTGGACTTGTTTCGCTGATGTTAAGGCTACATTCAATTCTGTTGATAGTGTAGGTAATCAGCACTATGTTTTTAACATCAAAGGAAATGATTTTCGCTTGATTATCGTAATCCAATTTAAGCACGGATATGTGTTTATCAGGTTTATCGGTACTCACGCAGAATATGACAAAATTAAAGATGCTTCACTGGTTTAATAAGAGCAATATGGAAACGATAAAGACGAAAATAGAAAACGAGACCCAGTATAACTGGGCGATGTCTCGTATTGATGAATTGCTTCCGAAGGTTAATGATGAAACTCCGGACGATGATCCGAACAGCATTGAACTCTATCTTATCTCATCTCTTGTTGAAGAGTATGAAGATGTTCATTATCCTATCGGTACGCCTTCGCTGATTGATATTATTAAACTGCGAATGTATGAGATGGGGCTGTCGCAGGCTGCTCTTGCAAAGAAGATAGGTGTTAGCCCATCTCGTATATGTGATTTCCTGTCAGGAAAGAGTGAACCGACAATTAAGGTCGGCAGACGCATCTCTAAAGAGTTGAACATTGACCCGGCAATCGTGCTTGGTGTCTGATTGTATTAAGTAGCCCTCCAATGTGAGCGATTGTTGTCGCTCCATCCTCTTTGACGGCTTGTTAATATGATAGATGATGTCACATTGACCCACGGCATCGCTCTGCCAGTGGTCAACTTACAGCGACGTCGCCTCGCCACCTTTCCCGGTTGACCCCCGAAAACGCAATGCGCCAAAAACAGAACGAAAGAGCTTGATTGCGTCAAAAGCTCTTTCATTCAAAAAGTGAATCATACTGTAGCCGTATTATGTCTACAGTTGCTGTGTTACCAATAATTGGAGTTCCTTATTTTACCTTTGCATCGAGGTCGGCACCGGCTTTGA
>JAQXRH010000089.1 GCA_029218425.1 Bacteroidales bacterium
CATCGTTCTGACGTGCTGAAGAACGTGGTCATCATGGAAGACAGTCAGATTACGGCTCCAGAGCCAATCGTCGCTTGCATAAAAGAATTTGTCGCCTCAATCAGAAATGATTGGGATGCCCTCTCAGAGCCTCTTGCAAAGACTCTTGACCAGGATCCTTCGTTCGTCGAGGCTCTGCTTGAACAATTAGACGGATTATTTACCATAGAACAGTCATGAAGATACAGTATGCGTCTGACTTCCATCTGGAGTTTGCCGACAACTGGCGATACCTGAAGCAGAACCCCCTGCAAGTGACAGGGGACATTCTCGTTCTGGCTGGCGACATCGGCTACTTGGGTGATGACAACTACACAAAGCATCCCTTTTGGGACTGGGCATCGGAGAACTATCAGCAGGTCATAGTCTGTATGGGCAACCATGAGTTCTACAAGTTCTACGACATCGCCAAGCTGAACGATGGCTATTGCCTTGAAATACGTACTAATGTCCATAGCTATTATAATGCCGTAGTACATATAGGTGACATTGACTTCATCATAACCACATTGTGGGCCAGAATCCCCCTGAAGGAGGCATATTATACGGAACAAGTGGTAAGCGACTTCCGGCGTATCATCTTCAATGGCGATATTCTCACTTTTGCTGATTTCAACCGCGAACATGAAAGATGCCTAGCTTTCCTGAAGAACGCTGTATCAAGCAGCATAGCCAGAAGAAAAATTGTCGTAACCCATCATGTTCCATCCTTCCAGATGCAATGCCCCAAGTTTGCCCAAAGCCAAGCTAACGGAGCTTTCATGGTTGAACTGGAAGACTATATCAAGGATAGCGGCATCGATTACTGGATATATGGCCACTCCCACTACAACGTGGATGTCGAGATTGGCAATACCAAATGTGTTTCCAATCAGTTGGGGTATGTATTTCATGGAGAGCATGAGTCATTCGACCCAGGTAAGTATATCTAAGTATGATAACCTCGTGAATAAAGATAACGGCGCTCTATCATTTCCGGCTTCGAGGCGATAGATACAGATGCCATCCTAATCGGCATGCGATAGAATACAGATGCTATCCTAATCGGTAGACTATATAATATTTTTACGTTTTGAGCTTTTTAGCAACAAAGTTAATAAAAAATCATTAACTTTGTCAACGTTTGTACTCCAACATCAGAATTTATGACAGTATTACATTCCATACGTCGAGGTATCGCTTCAGCATTTGTGATTTTAGCCGCCTCATTATCGGTTTTTGCCATCGACCTTCCAGTCACCACCGTCAACGGCAAAGACTATTATTACTACGACGTTCAGCCCAACGAGACACTATTCTCGCTATCGCAACGTCTGGGCATGACACGCGAAGAAATCATAAGCTACAACCCGGGCGTCGACGCCGGCCTGAAAGCCTACACCCGCTTGTATTTCCCCGTTGAGTCGGGGCACTCCACCATCTCGGCAGGCGACTATATCACTGCCACCCACGAAGTGAAAAAGGGAGAGACCCTCTACGGCATCTCCAAAAAGTACGGCATCAGCATCGACCGCCTCATAGCGCTCAACCCATCGGCACGCGACGGCATCAAATCGGGCGACGTGCTTACCATTTTCCCACAGGACGATACTGCCGCCAGTCCAGCGACGCCCAAAGCCACCGAACAGGGCGGCACCCACGTCATAGCTAAAGGCGAAACCCTCTACCGCATCGCCGTCAACAACGGCATCACCGTAGAGCAGCTCCTCGCCGCCAATCCCTCGCTCGATGCCGGTAACTACACCGAAGGCACCGTGCTCAACATTCCCGCCGCCGGGTCCACAGTCGACACCGTCGACGTTGACCTTCGGCCTGTCGACAACCAAGCGGCCGAGACGCCGCACTCTGGCACCGGCATTTCCGACCTGCGCTCAAACGCCGAAGAAGTCTCCGTCGACGACCTTGCCAAAGCAACCAATCCCTCCGCCCGACAGCCATTTGAGCCCGATACCGAATGCGACGATGCAGTGCCGTTGACGGCAATCACCCCGGCTACCAATGTCAACGTCAACAATGCCACCACCGGCGATGACGACGACAACGCCGCCGCTAAGGCCGACAACGCCGCCCCTTACAATATCGCAATATTGCTGCCGTTTAAGCTCGACAGCGAGAAAATCGAAAAAGATGCCGAAAACTTCACCGAGTTTTATCGCGGTTTCCTCATCGCAGCCAACGACCTCAGCAAATCGGGCCGGCACGTTAACATCCACGCCTACGACACACGCGGTGACATCGAAACCGTCAAAGAGCTCATGGCTCGCGACGAAATGTCGGTTATGGACATGTTTATCGCGCCGCCTAATTCCTCCGAGCTCGACTACGTAGTCGAACACGTAGATAGCCTGCGGCAATTCGTGTTCAACACTTTTGCCGTGCGCAACAACTCGTACGTCACCCACGCCAACGTCATTCAAGCCTACATACCCCACTCGCTGATGTATCAACGCGCCATCGACGCCTTCATGACCGAGATGGATGGCCGCACCCCAATATTCATCCAACGCATCGGGGCTACCGCCGACAAGGAGGAATTCACCTCGATGCTCAAGTCGCAACTCTCCGACAAAGGCGTGGATTTCAAAGAGATAATCTACAGCCACTCGCTCAAAGACGAAGACTTTGAACCCCTCGACACGGCCGGGCGATATGTCATCATCCCCCTCTCAAGCTCAGCCAACGAATTCAACAAGATAACACCGCAGGCCCTACGTTTCAAAGACACTCTCGGCGGCGATGACGACCTTGCCATATTCGGCTACCCCGAGTGGCTCACATTCCGCGGCGAACGCAAAGAAAACCTATTCGAGCTCAACGCCACCATCTACTCCCGATTCTACTACGACGACACCTACTATCCCGCTCGTCGTGCCGTAGAAGCCTACCGCGAAACCTACGGCCACGACATCAACTCCGCAGTGCCGTCGCAAGCTCTGATGGGCTACGACGTGGCTTCTTTCATCATCAACTCTATGCGCAAGAACGGCGGCGACTTCCACTCCGACATCACCCCTTACGACGGCTTGCAATCCGACTTCATATTATCCGACGACGACAGCCAAGGGCTCGTCAACACGTCGGTTGAACTTATAAAATTCATCAAGGGCGGCTCTATTGAGCACCGCAATATATGATTATGCACCGTATACTATTTGTAATAGCAATACTTATCGGCTTTGCTTCAGCACAAGCCCAAACCCACTATGTGCCCCACACATGGGTAGGCGGCCATGCCGGCATGACGCTCTCCGAAATGTCGTTCTCCCCCTCTGTAAGGCAGTCGATGTCACAAGGCATCACTGCCGGCATCGCGTTCCGCTATGCCGAAGAACGCCACGTGGGGCTTATTGCCGAGCTAAACATTGCCCAACGCGGCTGGAAAGAAGACTTTGAAGAAGCGCCATTCAGCTACACCCGCAAGCTCACCTACATCGAGCTACCCATACTTACGCACATCTTCTTCGGCTCGCCCAAATTCAAAGGCTTCTTCAACCTCGGTCCTTCGGTCAGCTACATGATAGCCGACAACATCACCGCCGATTTCGACTACCGAAACCCAGCCTCAGTGCCCGATTTCCCCATCGCCAACCGTTCCACCGAGCAGATGGCCATGGACATCAAAAACAAATTTGACTACGGCATCACAGCCGGTGCCGGTTGCGAATTTGTAGTAAAACGACGCCACGCCTTCACTCTTGAAGCTCGCTACTACTTCGGTTTGGGCAACATCTACCCATCATCCAAGAAAGACGTATTCAGCGCATCGCGAGGCACATCAATTGTTGTCACGCTCGGCTACCTCTTCCGCCTGAAATAGCCGCCTCCGCTCTCCCCCAATCCTCCGCTCCCCCAATCCTCACTACGGCCAGCCACCGGCCTCGACGACATTATTATTACTACAATGGATTACAACATACCCTCCGACCCCGCAATGCTTCTGAGTTTCATAAACATGAAATTGCGCGACTACTACCCCACCCTCGAGGCCCTATGCGACGACCTTGACATCGATAGCGACGACCTCTGCAATCGCCTCGCATCCATAGGCTACCATTACGACCCCTCACTCAACAAATTCAATTGATTGCCAGTCTCGAAATGGAAGATTACTTAAGCAAGCTCAATGAGCAGCAACGCCAAGCGGTGGAATACCTCGACGGGCCTGCGTTGGTGATAGCAGGAGCCGGCTCCGGGAAAACGCGCGTCCTCACCTACAAGATTGTGCACCTTCTCGCCAACGGATACGAGCCATACCGCATCATGGCGCTCACCTTCACCAATAAGGCCGCCAAAGAAATGCGCGAACGTATTGAGCAACTCGTGGGAGCCGAATTAGCCTCCAAATTGTGGATGGGGACTTTCCACTCCATATTCCTACGCATACTTCGCCGGCACACCGACCTTATCGGATATAAAAGCGGATTTACCATCTACGACACCTCCGACTCCAAATCGCTCATCAAGACAATCATTAAGGATATGCAATTGGACGACAAAGTCTACAAGCCCAATGTCGTGCAATCTGCCATCTCAATGGCCAAAAACGCCCTCCTCTCGCCCGACGCCTACGCTTCCGACCGCGAAATGATGGAAGCCGACCGCCGAAGCCGTCGTCCCATGCTCGTCGACATATACCGCGCTTATAAGAGCCGTTGCACGCTCGCCAATGCCATGGACTTCGACGACATCCTTTACTATACCAACGTACTGCTCCGCGACAATCCCGAGCTATGCCGCCATTATTGCGAATTTTTCCGTTACATCCTCGTCGACGAGTACCAGGACACCAACTTCGCCCAGCACGCCATAGTGCGCCAGCTCACCGTCGACGGCAACAACGTCTGCGTGGTGGGCGACGACGCACAGAGCATCTACAGCTTCCGCGGCGCCAACATCGGCAACATCCTCGGCCTCGGCCGCTCGTTCCCCAACCTGCGCACCTTCAAGCTCGAGCGCAACTACCGCTCCACGGAGAACATCGTCAACGCCGCCTCGTCGCTCATCGGCCACAACAAGAACCAGCTTGAGAAGCACGTCTTCTCCAAGAACGGCCCGGGCTTCCCCGTCGAGGTGGTGAAGAGCTACTCGGACTACGAGGAGAGCTACCTCGTGGCAAGCCGCATCTGTCAACTCAAACAAAGCCAGGGAGCGGCCTACGACGAGTTCGCCATTCTCTACCGCACCAACGCGCAGAGCCGCGCCCTCGAGGAGTCGCTGCGCAAGCGCAACATCCCCTACCGCATCTACGGCGGCAAGTCGTTCTACGAGCGCAAGGAGGTCAAGGACGCCATCGCCTTCTTCCGCCTGGCCATCAACCCCGACGACGACGAGGCCCTGCGCCGCGTCATCAACGTCCCTGCCCGCGGCATCGGCGAGACAACGGTAAAGAAGCTCGTCTCGGTGGCGCTGGGCTCCGGCATCAGCCTGTGGGACGTCCTGGCCGACCCCGTCGGCAAAGGCGTGTCGGTGAACCGGGGTACGCTGTCAAAGCTGATAACCTTCCGCACGCTTATCGAGCGCTTCGCCGGACTGGTGGTGCAGGGTCTCGACGCCGACAAGGCCGCCCGTGCCATCATCGGTGAAACGGGTCTGATCTCGCAGTACATGAGCGACACCACGCCCGAGAATATCTCGCGTATGGAGAACGTCGAGGAGCTGCTCAACAGCGCCGCACAGTTTGTCGAGGAAGGGCGCGAGCAGGGCATCGACGACCTGTCGCTGCCCGCCTTCATGGCGCAGGTGTCGCTGGCGACGGACATCGACAAGACCGACGCCGACACGCCCAACGAGTGCGTGACGCTGATGACCATCCACGCCTCGAAGGGCCTCGAGTTCGACAACATCTTTGTGGTGGGCGTCGAGGAGGACCTGCTGCCCTCGTCGATGAGCAACGACACGCTGCAGGGTATCGAGGAGGAGCGGCGCCTGCTCTACGTGGCCATCACCCGCGCCCGGCGCTTCTGCATGCTCAGCTTCGCCGGCTCGCGGTTCCGCAACGGTATGTCGGTGATGACCTCGCCGTCACGCTTCCTGGGCGAGCTGGACCCGTCGTTCCTCAAATTTGTCACGGGCACCAACATCGACCAGTTCCACAACCCGCTGCGCGACTCCTACTCGGCCTCGACGCGCAACCAGACGTCGGCCGGCCGTTACAAGCCGTCGCCCTCCCCGTCGTTCGGCGACAGACGCTCTTACGGCAACCCGCCGTCGCGCAACACGGGCCGCTTCCCCACCACCTCCACGCCCCCGTCCACGCCGCCCGCAAATTCCGCCGGCCACATCGTGCACGACCCCGACGAGCTGGAGCCGGGGATGCTGATCGAGCACAACCGCTTCGGCAAGGGCACGATAACACAAATCGACGCCGCCAACCCAAACGGCCCCCGCATCAGCGTCAGGTTTGACAGCGACAACAACATCATACGCACCCTGATCCTGCGATTTGCCAAATTCGCCATAATCAGCTAACCAAGCTATAATAGCTATCTTAGCTAAATTAGCTAAACTAGCCCTCCCCAAAAAAACACCACTCACATGAAAGTCAACGAAATCCCCACCCCGTTCTACATCGTCTACGAGGACAAGATACGCGCCAACCTCGACCTCATCAGCGACGTCGCCGCCCGCGCCGGAGTAAAAATCATCATGGCCTTCAAGGCCAACGCCCTCTGGAAGACCTTCGGCATCCTGCGCGAGTATGGCGTTGCCTGCACGGCCAGCAGCCTCAACGAGCTGCGCCTGGGCAACGAGGAGCTGTGCCCCGGGCAGGTACACACCTACTGCCCGGCCTACACCGACGCCACCATCGAGAGCTACCTCGACGGCTCGTCACACATCACCTTCAACTCGATGGGCCAGTGGAACCGGTTCAAGGACACCCTGCGTGAGTACGAGGCACGCACGGGACGGCACGTCTCGCCCGGTCTGCGCGTCAACCCGCGGTGCTCGGTCATCGCCACCGACCTATACAACCCCGCCCTCCCCGGCTCGCGCTTCGGCGCCCGTGCCGACGAGTTGGAGGCCGGCGTTCCCGAGGGCATCGAAGGGCTGCACTTCCACGCCCTGTGCGAGAGCAGCAGCTACGACCTCGAAAAGGTCCTCGCCGCCTTCGAGAGCCAGTTCGGCCACCTCCTCCCCCACCTCAAATGGGTCAACATGGGCGGCGGACACATTATGACACGCGAGGGATAC
>JAQXRH010000090.1 GCA_029218425.1 Bacteroidales bacterium
AAGGATGGCTATATCGTGCTTCAAGGCAACACGTCGGCCACCAATGTAGAAGGCGTATTCGCCGCCGGCGACGTTGCCGACCCGCGTTACCGCCAAGCCATATCAGCTGCCGGAATGGGTTGCCGTGCCGCTCTCGATGCCGAAGCCTATCTCCGCGACAACGACCTCTGATTCCTTTCAATCCGCCTATCCATATATGTTATCCAACGGCACGATAAGGCTTAGAGCCCTTGAGATCGACGATCTCGACATGCTCTATCTTTGGGAGAACGACACCTCGTCGTGGCGCGACGGCAACAATATTGCCCCTTTTTCCCGCCGATTGCTTGCCGAATATATCGACACTTACGATGGCGACATCTTCAAGTCTCAACAGCTTCGCCTTATGATTGTAGATGTTGCCACCGACGTGGCGGTCGGGATGATTGACCTCTACGACTTCGATGCCATCAACCGTAGAGCCGGCATAGGTATTATCATCGATGAAGCGCATCGCGGAAAAGGCTATGCAGCCGCTGCAATCGGCCTGCTATGCCGGTACTGCCACCAACGTCTCGGCATTCACCAGCTTTATGCAGTCACTGCCATTGACAATACGGCAAGTGTAGCATTATTCCAAAATTGCGGATTTAATATCTCAGGCAAGCTACGTTCGTGGCTCCGAGACGGTGAAAGATACGTTGACGCATATATCCATCAACGGCTTCTAATTGCCGACAGCGCCTTGCATTAGCGCTTGAATGAGTCGGCAAACGGAGTACGGTTGAGCAGCGAACGGCCCAATGTCACCTCGTCGGTATACTCAATCTCGTTGCCAATAGCCACGCCACGGGCCAATTGCGTAATCTTAACCCCAGTAGCCCCCAACAACCGATAAATATAATAATTGGTGGTATCTCCCTCCATCGTCGCGCTCAGTGCGAGAATCACCTCCTCTATGTCATTATCTTTTACGCGCTGCACCAGCGACGAAATCTCCAACTGATCGGGGCCTATCCCATCCATAGGTGAAATCAGCCCGTTGAGCACATGATAAAGCCCCCTGAACTGTCCCGTGCGCTCAAATATCATCACATCATTGATATTCTCAACCACGCATACTATCTTGCTATCACGAGCCGGCGATGAGCATATCTGACACACATCGGTCTCTGAAATATTGTGGCAAACAGAGCAATACTTAATCTCCTTACGCAACTTGATAATAGCCTCTCCGAGTTTCACGCTCATCGCTTCATCTTGTCGCAACAAATGCAAAGCCAATCGCAACGCCGTCTTACGCCCTACGCCAGGCAACCTCGACAACTCAGTCACCGCATTTTCCAACAAAGAAGATGTCAATTGCAATTCCATCTATAATACCTTATGCCAAAATCAATTAATCGACTATCTCCCCAACGCCCTACAGCATGCCAACATGCAACATGCAACATGCAACAAGCCACATCCACCCCAAGCATATCGCGCAAAAACAACTGACGTCAGAGCGCGCTACATCCTTACTGCAAATTTACGAATTATTCCTTTTGCCACCACCTATCCGATGAAAAAAATATCGCCCGAAATAATACCCGAAATAAATGCAGCTAAAAAGCATAATAAATGGTATATTTTTCAGATAATAAATTGCCATTTGAAGATTGTTTATTACCTTTGCAGTCGTATTTATAAATACATCAAAAATGGAGATAGTAAGAACAGTTAGTAATATCAAGGAGCTTTGCGCCCAAGCCCGCAATGAGGGCAAAACGGTAGGCTTGGTGCCTACAATGGGAGCATTGCATGCCGGGCATATCTCGCTTATCGACCGAGCCCGCAAAGAAAACGACATCGTTGTGGTAAGCGTATTTGTAAATCCCACCCAATTCAACAACCCCGAAGACTTGCGTACATATCCACGCACCGAAGAAGCCGACTGCGAAAAGCTCCAGGCTGCCGGAGTGGACTTCGCATTCATCCCCACCGTCGAAGAGATTTACCCCGAAGAAGATACACGCGTATTCGATCTCGGTCAGGTAGCTGAAGTGATGGAAGGCGCCATGCGTCCCGGCCATTTCAATGGCGTGGCACAAATTGTAAGCCGCCTATTTGCCATGACCAACCCAACGCGTGCATATTTTGGCGAAAAAGACTTCCAGCAGATAGCCGTCATACGTCGTATGGCGCAACTTGAAGGCTTCAACGACCTTGACATCGTAGCCTGCCCAATAAAGCGCGAACCCGACGGCTTGGCATTGAGCTCGCGCAACGTACGTCTTACCGCCCATCAGCGCGAAGTGGCCCCTGCCATACATGCCACGTTGGCGTCAAGCGTCAACGATGCAGCCTCAATGACGGTAGCACAAGTCACCCAATCGGTCATTGACAAAATCAATGCCTACGAAGAGATGGAAGTGGAATATTACCAGATAGTAAATCCCATCACAATGCAGCCAATCGCCGAATGGAGCGAAGCGCCCGACGGAATTGCCGTAGGGTGTATCACAGTATATCTTGGCGACGTACGCCTTATCGACAACATAAAATACAATCTTAAATAATGGTACAGGTTCAGCTCGTCAAATCAAAGATACACCGCGTGACGGTCACAGAAGCGCGACTTGACTACATTGGTAGCATAACTATCGATGAAGACCTCATGGACGCTGCCAACATATTTGAAGGCGAACGCGTATACATAGTCAACAACAACAACGGCGAACGATTTGACACCTATACAATCAAAGGCGAGCGCGGCTCGGGCGTGATATGCCTCAACGGAGCGGCTGCTCGCAAAGTCCAACCGGGCGACATCGTCATCATCATGGCTTATGCCATCGTACCTATTGATGAGGCTAAGGACTTTAAGCCCACAGTGATATTTCCCGACACCGCTACCAATAAACTAATTAAGTAACATCATTTCCCCCATCAATATATGTTTGAAAATCTAAGCGAGAAACTTGAACGGAGTTTTAAAATACTAAAAGGACAGGGTAAAATCTCTGAAATCAACGTTGCGGAGACTTTGAAGGATGTCAGACGCGCGCTCCTTGATGCCGACGTCAACTACAAAGTGGCCAAAACATTTACCGACACTGTCAAAGCCAAAGCAATCGGTCAAAACGTCATAAACGCCATCAAGCCACAAGAATTGATGGTCAAAATCGTACACGACGAATTGGCATCGCTTATGGGTGGCGATTCCGCACCTATTAACCTGTCGGGCAATCCCACAGTCATCCTCATGTCGGGTCTTCAAGGCTCTGGTAAGACCACCTTTTCGGGCAAGCTCGCTAAGAAGCTCAAAAGCGAAAAAGGGAAACGCCCGTTGCTCGTGGCTTGCGATGTGTACCGTCCTGCGGCTATCGAACAGCTCAAGGTGCTTGCCGAACAAATCAACGTGCCAGTATACACCGAGGAGGGCAACACGAATCCCGTAGAAATCGCTGAGAACGCCATCAAACATGCCAAGTTCAACCATTACGACCTCGTAATAGTCGACACTGCCGGCCGTTTGGCTATAGATGAGGCAATGATGAGCGAGATTGCCGCCATAAAAAAGGCCATCAAACCGCAGGAGACGCTATTTGTAGTCGACTCTATGACCGGACAGGACGCAGTCAACACCGCTAAGGAATTTAACGATCGGCTTGACTTCGACGGTGTCGTCCTCACCAAGCTCGATGGTGACACCCGCGGTGGTGCCGCACTCTCAATACGCGCCGTGGTCACCAAACCTATAAAATTTGTAGGTACTGGCGAAAAGCTCGACGCTATAGACATGTTCCACCCCTCCCGTATGGCCGACCGTATCCTCGGCATGGGCGATATCGTGTCGCTTGTGGAAAAAGCACAGCAGCAATTTGACGAAAAACAGGCCATTGAGCTACAACGTAAAATCGCTAAAAACCAATTCAACTTCAATGACTTCCTTGCCCAGATACAGCAGATTAAAAAAATGGGCAACCTGAAAGATCTCGCATCTATGATACCGGGCGTCGGCAAGCAGATAAAAGATATGGATATCGATGACAACGCTTTTAAAAGTGTCGAAGCGATAATCGGCTCAATGACTGCGGCCGAACGCCAGACTCCAGCCATAATAAACGGAAGTCGCCGCAAGCGCATCGCTAAAGGCTCAGGCACATCGCTCCAGGATGTCAACCGCCTTCTGACTCAATTCGAACAGACACAGAAAATGATGAAAGCGGCCACATCCAAAAATCCGCTCAAAGCTATGAATGCCATGCGACAGATGCGCCGCGGACGCTGACAGCAAATCAAAATTTACCAAAACCATTCAAACGGATATTTCTCATGCAATTAATTGACGGTAAAAAGATTTCACAGCAGCTTAAAGAAGAAATCGCTGCACAGGTAGAAACCATGATAGCAGCCGGCAGGCGCAGGCCTCACCTCGCAGCCGTGTTAGTCGGACACGACGGCGGTTCGGAGACTTACGTCGCCAATAAGGTAAAAGCGTGTGAGGCCTGCGGCTTCACATCTACCCTTATTCGCCGTGAGGCTGACGTTACCGAAGATGAATTGCTTTCAATAGTCCATTCGTTAAATAATGACCCGGAAGTTGACGGATTTATCGTTCAGTTGCCGCTTCCCAAACATATCTCCGAACAAAAAGTAATAGAAGCCATCGATTATCGCAAGGACGTGGATGGCTTTCACCCTATTAACGTAGGTCGACAGTCGATAGGACTCCCCTGCTTTCATTCCGCGACACCCGCAGGAATTCTCGAACTTCTTGCCCGCTATGAAATTCCTACCAAAGGAAAACATTGCGTGGTTCTCGGTCGCAGCAATATTGTAGGAAAACCTGTAGCTACACTTATGATGCAGAAAGGCTACCCCGGCAATGCAACAGTCACCGTGTGCCACTCCGCCACTCCAAATATCAAGGAGATATGCCTTTCAGCCGACATCATTATTGCAGCATTGGGGCAGCCCGGCTTTGTCACGGCCGACATGGTCAAAGATGGCGCAACAATTATCGACGTAGGCACTACCCGCGTCCCCGACGCTTCGCGTAAAAGCGGTTTCCGGCTTTGCGGCGATGTCGACTTTGAAAACGTCGCACCCAAATGCGCGTTCATCACCCCGGTGCCGGGAGGCGTAGGGCCCATGACCATAGCTTCGCTCATGAAAAACACCCTCCTTGCAGCCGACGGGAAGCTGTTTGAATAAGTATTTTGCAACATATCACTCTCCACCGTAACAGTCTATCGCTATGTCACTTCTGTTCTTTGCCGGACTTGTAAAAGCCATCATCGGGATGGTGACGCAATGCGAGGCGGTATTGCTATTTGCCGGCGACGCAATGCAGCACAAGGCCCAACTGGATGCTGCTGCGACAGGAGGCGGCACTTACAGCTATGCGGAATGTTTCGAGCCAGTGAAAGACTTGGTCATGGACGCCGACTATGCCGTGGTCAACTTAGAAACGCCGCTCGGAGGCAAGCCATATCGAGGATACCCATGCTTCAGCGCACCCGACAGCTATGCCGAAGCCCTTATAGCAAGCGGCTTTGACCTTCTCCTCACCGCCAACAACCATACCTTGGACACCCGCGACCGTGGGCTCAAACGCACTGTCGACGTGCTCGATTCATTAGCAATCGACCACATCGGCACATACAAGAATGCCACGGCTCGCACCACCGAAATACCGCTGGTGGTAAATATCAAAGGTTATAAGGTGGGATTCCTCAACTACACCTACGGCACCAACGGCATTGAGATACAATCTGACGTAGTAGTCGACTATATCGACCGCGAAAAGATGGCCAAAGACATAGCCGCCACACGTAGCGCAGGTGCCGAAATCGTTTGTGTGGCAGTGCATTGGGGTGATGAATACCAGCTATTGCCCAACAAAAGCCAGAAAGACCTTGCCAAATGGCTATGCGACCAGGGCGTGGATATTATATTCGGCGGGCATCCCCACGTCATTCAGCCTATGGAACTTATTGACAACAAAGCCACGGGGCGTAAGACAGCGTTATTCTATTCACTGGGCAATTTCATTTCCAACATGAAGACGCGCGACACCCGTGGAGGCGCCGTATCTCGCGTCACCCTCAAGCGCGACTCGGAGGGAACGGCCTATGTCGACAATCTCACCTACCAATTAGTATTCACTGTCCCACCGACAAAGTCGGGCGACAATTTTGTGCTCTACCCCGCCAATCATCAGGCATTCAGCGCCACCACTTCTTCCTCCACCACCACTCCCACCTCAGCCACCAATGGCAACGCTGCGACATCCGTCACCCAATTCCCGGCTTCGGTACGAGCAAATCGTGATGCCTTCGTGTCATCGGCGCAAGCCATCTTCAACCGGCACAACAAAGGCGTGACATCCTACGACTAAGGGCGATTATCCCCTCCCCACCACATTTTTTCATCACTCGTCATGCAATCGGATAGCAAGACTATCCGACGTAAAATTCATTGCTGTGAAGCGACTACAACGCAACGCCATTAGCATATATTTAAGCCGCTCGG
>JAQXRH010000091.1 GCA_029218425.1 Bacteroidales bacterium
AAAAATAGACTCGAACACCAATATATCAGCGTTCGAGCCATACATTTTTGCTATCCTTAAAGTTTAGCGGACAGTAATATAAGATTTACATCAGTCATATATCATCACGCGTTGGCTCTACGGTTGACTCTACGTATATCATCACGCGAAAAAAATAGGATGATTTTGTTGCTTTTAAGGTAATTATTGTTTATCTTTGTAAATATATATGCATGAATTAGGGATTTATGTGATTTCGCCTTGATCAACATGAATTAAACGACCGGCACTCTCATATCCGTTTAGAGCAACAGAGCAAAAGGAAAAAGCCAAGCGCCATAGGGGTAATATTCTTTGAGCATGAAATACATCCATCCACTGATTTAACAGCTATTTAAGCATCAATTAGTCAATAGAAGTAAATACCCAAAGGCAATAACGGCATCCCCCCGATAAAGAGGAAAGCCAAAAGCCAAGCAAGAAGCAAACAAATATATTTTTAACCATAAATTCACAACTTTAATCATGAAGAGACTATTTACCTTATTTACGGCATTGATAATGCTGTCGGCTCTGAGTGTTAAGGCTGCCATGTTTACGACGTCTCCCACGCCATTGCAGGAGTCGAGCAAGAATGTGGTCATAACCTTCAATGCAGCAGAGTCGGGAGTCGCCGGGCTTCAGGGCTTGTCGACCGACCTTTACGCCCACATAGGCGTATATACCAATTTGTCGCCCAGCAGTTGGTCGCACGTTAAGACCGAATGGACCCAAAATCTCGAGTCAAACAAATTCAAGCGTATAGCAGCCAACACTTACAAGCTGACTATCGGCGACCTCCGCACATACTTCGGCATAACAGATGCAGCAGAGACAATTACGAAAATATGTATCATAGCGCGCACGAGCGATGGTTCGGCACAAACAAAAGACAGCTTCATAGAAGTATATCCGGCAGGATTTTACCTGCAGTTGAGCACTACGCCCACGAATACGACCATCACAAAGGCGACCGACATCACGTTCAACGCCACGACCACATCGGCGGCTACAATCAAGATCTACGTAGACAACAAAGAGGTGAAATCGGCCAGCAACGTCGAATCGCTCTCATACACCCAGAAATTTTCTACGCCAGGCGTGCAAAACGATGTGAAAGTAGTAGCCAGCAACGGAAAGGAGACGAAAGAGGAAACAGTGTCAGTAGTATATGTAAAGCCATCGGATAAGGAGAACTATCCTGGAGGCACGCCCAAGCAAGGCGCCGTGAAAAATGCCGATGGCAGCGTTACCTTCTGTCTTGCGGCTCCCGGCAAGTCGTCGGTGATAATGGTTGGCTCATGGGACGACTACAAAGTGCTAAGCGCCAACACGATGAAATATCAGGACTACAACGGCTACCGATACTTCTGGATAACCGTCGACGGGCTTAACAACTCGACGTACTATCCCTACTACTATCTTGTAGACGGCATATACAAAGTGGGTGATCCTTACGCAAGCCTTATCCTCGATCCGTATAGCGACAAGTGGCTTGACCAGGATGTAGGCGCAGACGTATTCCCCGACTGTCCGGAATATCCCTACGACCGATTTGACGACACCATTCTCGCTGTGTACAAAGGCGACATCCACGACACATACAAATGGAAAGTGAACAACTTCAAGGTGACCCAGCCCGACGCTCTCGTCATCTACGAGCTTCTTGTTCGCGACTTTACCGGTACGTCAAAGAAAGCCGATGGCACATTGCGTAAAGCCATCGAGAAGATTGACTACCTTGCAGAACTTGGCATTTCGGCAGTAGAATTGATGCCGATTATGGAATTTGACGGCAACAACTCATGGGGTTATGCCACAAATGCCTATATGGCAGTAGACAAGGCCTACGGTTCGCCCGACGACCTGAAAGAGTTCATCGACCTGTGCCACCAAAATGGCATCGCCGTGATACTCGACATAGTATTGAACCACACGCCCGGTTTGCATCCGTGGTATGCAATGTACGATGCCGGCAAGAGCCCATTCTACAACGCAACCGCGCCCCACGATTGGAGCGTATATGAAGACATCCGTCAAGAATACCCATTGGTGGAGAGCCACTGGATAGACGTACTGACTTTCTGGATGACGAAATACAAAGTAGACGGTTTCCGTTTCGACCTCGTCAAAGGTCTTGGCGACAGCAACAGCTATGGTGCAGGCACAGAAGCATACAACCAGTCGCGAATCGACCGAATGAAACGCTTGCACGCCGCCATGAAGAAAGTCAATCCGAACGTCATCCATATCAACGAGCTACTTGCCAGCGTATCGGAAGAGACACAAGTAGGCAACGACGGACAGTATCAGTGGAACAACCAGAATGGCAACGCCATCAGCTATGCCAGCGGAGCAGGAGCCAACCTTCGCTACTTCAACGCCAAAGAGTGCAGCCGCCCGATATGCTCGACCGTAGACTACGCACAAAGCCACGATGAGCAGTGGGTAGGGTTCAAAGCCATCTCCGGCACAGCGAGTCGTATGCGTCGTCTCGGTTCAATGGCATCACAGTTGCTTATGTCGCCCGGTCCGAAGATGATGTTCCAGTTTGACGAGCTCGGCTACGACAAGGAACTCAAAGAAACAGGACGAACCGATCCCAAAGAATTACCGGCATCAAGTTGGTATACGAGCTCTTACCGTGTGGGGTTGAAGGACAATTACACCCAGCTCAACTGGTTGCGCCGCTACAATCCGGAGATGTTTGGCAAGGATGTGACCCTTGTGTACAACAACTTCGCAAATGGCAACGGAGTGCGCAGCATCCGACTCACCAAAGGCACCAAGGAGATAATAGCATTTATCAATCCAGGGACAGCAACGGCAACGGTATCGACAACCTCGACCAAGCTCAACACATCAAACTCGCAGTTGATAACCGCCTCGCAAGGCTTCACATCACCCACGCTGAATGGGTCAAGCACATCGCTAAGCGTGTCGGTACCACCCCATAGTTTCTGCGTATATGCTACTACCAATGTGGCTGGAGTAGAGGAAATCGTAGAAGATGCGGCATCAGGCAACCAGTGCAAAGTATACGGCAGCCAAGGAGAAATCATCATCGATGGCGATTACGAAAACGTAGCGGTATACAATATGTCGGGCATAAAGATGTCATCGCTCAAAGTGGGAGCCGGCTTGTATATCGTCAACGTAGACGGACAAGTGACCAAGGTTCTCGTAAAATAATCTAATTTCCGCCAGGCGTGTAAAAGCCCGGCGACAGTAAAAAAAAGCCCGGTTGCGGACATCCGTAGCTGGGCTTTTTTTTTGAGGCCAAACAAAGCGTCGAAGCGTTCAAGTCCTATAGATTTACAGACGGAGTTGGGAGTGGGGTTTATGACGTTGGATATGGGATTGGGAGTGTTGGGAGGAGTACTGGGATTGTTGGGTGATGGCGTTGGGAGGTGACATTAGGAGCGGAGGTGATGGCGTTGGATATGGGATTGGGAGCGTTGGGAGTAGTGCTGGGAGTGGGGTTTATGACGTTGATAGAGCATTGATAGCTAAAAATGGATAAAAAAATGGGCAAATTGGGTCGTTCTATCAACATGATTTGTTATCTTTGTAGTCAATATACTGACGTGCGGTCGTGATTTAGGCAACTGGGTGACGACAAGCAAACACAATCAATGGCAATGGAATCGTTCGGACAGATAATATTAAGCGGCTTTCTCATAGGAGTGCTCGTGTCGGCACCGATGGGACCTGTCGGCATACTTATTATCCAACGTACGCTCAACAAGGGCAGGTGGGCTGCGTTTTTCACCGGAATAGGAGCAGCCTTGTCGGACATATTCTATTGCCTGCTTACCGGCATGGGGTTGGCATTTATAACTGACTTCATCACGAGCCATGATTTTCTGTTGGAGATATTAGGGTCGTTGGTAATTGTGGCCTTTGCGATCTATCTTTTCCAGAAGAACCCGGCGCGAGCGCTACGCAAACGTCACGAGAACAAGACGACAGTATTTAAAGACATAGGCACCGGATTTCTCTTCACATTTTCCAACCCGCTGATACTATTTTTCATCATAGGGCTTTTCGGGCGATTTAATTTTCTGACGCCCGATTATCAATACTACCACTACATAGTGGGCTACGCGGCGATATTATTAGGAGCGCTTACGTGGTGGTACCTTATAACAATGGTGATAAACAAAATACGCGCCCACTTCAATGTGCGTTCGATGTGGCTATTGAACCGCATCATTGGAGCGATACTCATCATAATGGCAATAGTAGGTATCTTCAAAGGAGTCACCGGATATATCAACAAAAGCAACGACCATGAACAAATCGCTACTCATACCCTATATCAAAGAGCTTGAATCAAAGAGTATAGACGAAGCCATGCCCCTGATAGAGGAACATGGGGCACGCTGCTCAATCGACGCGCTAAACTGGCCGAACGAATACCCCTATCATCCTCTTACCGTGGTCAATGCGGCGCATACCGACGCGGCAATCTACCTTGACTTTTTCGTGAGATGCAACTATCTTCGGGCTGTCAACTATGAGAACAATACGCCGGTATGGGAGGATTCGTCGGTGTCGTTTTTCGTGCGGCCCTACCCCGATAGCGACTATTGGAACTTTGACCTCAACTGTATCGGCGCCATCAATGCAGCCCGCCGCACTACCCGTCGGCCCGTGGAACGGCTCACCGACGAACAGATAGAGAGCATAGAGCGGTATGCATCGTGCGGCTACCAACCATTTCGCGAAGTGGAGGGACTGTTTGCCTGGAACGTAGCAGTGCGTATTCCATTGTCGCTAATCGGAGTGGAATATAAAGGAGCGCCCATACTGATGAAAGGCAACCTATGCAAATGCGCGACAGGCACATCGCAGCCCCACTTTCTGACATGGAACGCAGTAGGTACGCCCCACCCCGAGTTTCATGCTCCGGAATGGTTTGGCGACATCATCTTGGAATAGTGCAGTGTCTACGAAGATGCAACGCCATAATGATGGGGTTTGGGGAAATAGCGCCATTTTCAAGAACGAAGTGCAAAAATTTTACGCGAAGGTGACAAAAAGCATGAAATAAGCCCGGGCATCATGGCTGTTCGTGGGTTATCACATCCTGACGTTTTTATCGTTATAGTGCGTATGAATCCACTTATCCTTTTGGGAGGTGAGTTCAGCTTCCCGTTCCTTTTTCATTTGTTGTTTTTCCTCTATTCTGCGCCGTTTTTGTTCATTGGTTTCGACACCGAACCATTCATCGCCCACGTTCCAAAATATCCTGAAAATGACGAAAAGGATAATGATTGTGACAACAATCCAAATAGGGTTCTTTACGGGGTCGCAGATGAAATTGAGGATGAGTATCATGACGGTGCGCAAGTATGTGTGTGTTAGTAAGGAATACAAATATAAATATTTTTTCTCTAAAAATTCAGGGAGAAAAAATAGAGAAAAAAATCTGCTCAGAAGTGAGCATATTTCGGCAAAAACACAACAATAATTAACAAAGTGCAACAAAAAAAATAGTCAACGAATTTTACAACTCGTTGACCATCAGTGTTTTGATTTTGAGCCGCGAGTGGGACTCGAACCCACGACCTTTTCGTTACGAATGAAATGCTCTACCAACTGAGCTATTGCGGCTTGAATAAAGCATGCCAGAGAGGGATTGTATCAATCATTCTTTCTGACGGGCAAAAGCGAAGTTGAAAATCGGCAAATGACCGATGCGGTTTAACTGCTATTGCGAGTGCAAAGATAGTATTTTTGATTTGATTATGGAAATGAATGGGCGATTTTTTTACTTATGAGATGAAAAAAATCTATGAAAGAGGCAAGGATGAGCATAAAAGCGGGTTTCCCGGGGCTTGACTTCAAGGCAGAGCGGCAATAGGAAGTCCCAAGACGGGGCGGCCAGTGATGCGTGTTGGTCTCACTGAGAGCCGCACAACGTTGGTGCTGGAAGCGATAAGCCATGCCGAGGGAATAGAGAGCCATGCCGAGGGTATAGAGAGCTATGCCGAGGCAATGGTGTGCAATGCCGAGGCAATGGGGCGCTATGCCGAGGCAATGGGGCGCTATGCCTACTGGTTACTTGATGGTTTGGTTAGTGAATGTGAATTCGATTTTGGCGTCGGAGAGGAGGAGCTCAACCATAGCCGGTTGCTGAACATAGGGGACGATGTCTTTGACGTAGGTGGTGTAACCGCCTGTGTAGGAGTCGTAGACAGTTTCATCGCCTACTGTGACGGGTGTAAGGATGAATGTGAAGTCGTCGGCAGTAAGTTCGTCTTCGCGTTGGAGTGCGTCGAGGAGGTAGCTGCGCAACGAGGAGAAGTCGTAGGAGTGGGTATCGTCGGAGTAGTTTGCGTAGAACGAGGTCACGCCATCGGTCACTTTACATTTGTTAAAGAATTCGTCCTTATCTTTTTTGAGGACCATGAGGAGTTGGGCAGGAGGACGGATGCCATAAGAGTTGGAGATGGCGGCAGTGGGGATAGAGAGGGTGAGGTTGTTGATAACGGCAAGTTTGCCAGAGTGTTGGCGGTAGAAATTAATGATGTCGATAAGTGGGAAAGACATTTCCACGTCGAGACCAGCAGGGGCAACGATAATAGGGTGACCGGCATCAGCTTTATCGCGCAGAGGCTGGGCCATATCGAAAGCTATATTATTGTTGGATAGCATTTCGGGGGTAGCGGAATAGAAGTTGCCGATATAGTTGTAGGTTGTATCGCGTCCGGCATCGTTGACGGTGTCGTGGTGATAGTAAAGTTGCAGGATGGTAGCACCGATTTGGGTTACACGACCGGAGCCGTAGTTGTTGCGGACGTATATGCCGCGGAAGTGTTGGGAGAACGCCTGCGGGTCGTTGTAGATTTGCGGGTTGGATTTATAGAGGTTGAAGAGTTCGACGCCGAGGTCGCGAGGTAGGTCGACGTAGATGTCGCGGTGGTTGAGCTCGCGGAGGGAGTCGGATAGTTCGAGGTTGCTTGTGGCATATATGGTAGAGCCGATTGGCTTAGAGTGGTCGTAGTAGTCGGAGGGGTCGAAGTCGGAGAAAATTGGGGCTTTAAGGCCTTTATTAAGGCGGAAGACTTCAAGGCCCATTGGGACAACAGAGTCGCCGACGAAGTTGCCCGGGGCGAACATGAGTTTGAGTTTAACGGCGTCGATATCTTTCTCAGAGGTGAGAGTAGAATCGAGTTGGGCCACGGGCATGAATTGTGTGACGAAGTCGGAGTCGAATTTGCCATATTGGTCGGTGTCGATGGAACCGATAAGGAGCATAGCTGTGCGGGATTGCACCTTGCTGTTTTCGACGGAGTGTCCGGTAAGGGTGAAATTGTCCTCGATGATAATTTCGTTATCGGACTGTATGAGGGAAGATCCTATGCTGTCGGTGTCGCCGCAAGCCGGAATGGCTATTGAAGCGAGTGCAGAAGCGAATAAGACTGATAAGTAGTAAAGGGGACGTTTCATAAACTATTGTAAAAGTCGATATAATTTTGGGCGGTATCATCGCCGTCGTGATATTGCATGAAGGGGATACCGAGACTTTTGGCGTAGTCGACGAGGACGGGGTTGACATTAGGCATAAGTTGGACAATTCCGTCGGCATAACGCATAGCGAGCTTGTTGAGGGCGATGTAGTCGACAGGGGCGTCGGCGATATCTTTGAGGTCGCTGGGGTCGAAGCCGTCCATGAGGAGCTTTTCGACGAAACGGGGGTCGAGAGTTCCATCAAAGTTGTCGTCGATGAGCGAGTAGATTATTTTGGAGTTACGGAAAGAGGGGTCGCTTTCGTATATTTTTTTGAGGTAGAGAGGTGCGAGGGCGGCAATCCAGCCTATGTTGTGGATAATAGCGGGCTCCCAGCGCAGTTTTTTGACAGTTTCGATGACGCCTCTTACGTAGAACATAATACGAGCGTCGTTATCTTGAGGTGTCTGACGGATTTCAATATCTTTAACTACATGGTGCTGGAAGTAGTCATCGTTGTCGATGAAGTAGACTTGCATGCGGGAAGGCTGCAAAGTAGCTACTTTGATGATGAGCTGGTGGTCGGTATCATCGATAATGATGTTCATGCCTGAAAGGCGAATAACTTCGTGGAGCTGATTGCGTCGCTCGTTGATATTGCCATATTTGGGCATAAAAGAGCGCACCTCGTAGCCTTTTTCGAGGATAGACTGCGGGAGGGTTCGAGATATGTCGGCCAAGGGAGATTGGGGGAGATATGGCGAAATTTCTTGCGCTATATACAATATTTTGTTGTTGTCCATCTATGTAGCTGTTGATGAAATTAAATCCAAAATAAAATTTTCAGTGCAAATTTACAATTTTTTTTTGAAATATTGAAGGCGGCCGGGGGCGATTTATAATGTTTTAATAAAAAATTGCTTAATAAAGCGAGAAAGTCATAAAAAATAAGTTAAGGTGGAAGTTAATGTATGATTTTGGCTCATTTTATGGTGGAAAATTAGTAATTTTGTGGAGTAAAACCTCAAAATGAATAATAATGAAACGGATATTAATAGCGATAGTAGCGATAATAGTGAGCGTGGCGATATCGGCCCAGATGGCAGGGTTCAAGAAAGGAACGCCGTCGGCAGCGACATGGAGTGCGAAGATAGAGATGACCGGCAAGAGCGCCGGCAAGCTGATATTGACTATGACGCCGTCGAAGGGGTGGCACATCTACGGGTTTGACATGGAACCCGGGGGACCTAAGGCGATGACAGCCAATTTCGACAAGTCGACCGGGGTGAAATTCAAAGGGGATTTCAAGGCATCGGTTGCTCCAGTAAAGGCCCATGATGAAGTGTTTGGGACAGATGTGACATATTGGTCGGGGAAGGTGGTTCTGACCCGCGAATTTACAGTGACCGATTTGAAGAATGCCAAGATAGAAGGAGAGGTGGGCTACCAGGGGTGCAACGATGAGACGTGCACAGCGCCCCAGCGATACAAAGTGTCGCTGACATTGCCTGCCGAGAAAAAGTAACGAAACTAGATAGCGAAGACCAATCATAAATACCATAAGAATTACCAATGACAATGCGACAGACAATCAACGTAAACTGGAGATTTATAGTAGCGATACTCACGAGCATGCTTACGCTGACAGCCAATGGCGCCGATAGCGTGGCGTGGAAAGCGGAGGCAGTTGCCGACACAGACAGCACGGGAAGGATAGTAGTGACAGCGTCGGTGGCAGAGGGATACCATTTCTATTCATTTGCGCCCGATGGGGGACATAATTCACTGGAGATAAAGGCCGAGGGCAACGAGGCAGTATTGTCAACGGGGGAGCCGACGGCCTCAGTAGCGCCGGAGAAGCATTACGAGCAGAGCCTGGGGGGAGAGTTGTCGTCGTGGAGCGAGGATGTAAGCTTTGAGATACCGTTTAGCTATGCAACCGACAAGGGGTATAAGATAGCGTTGAAGATAAGATACCAGGCGTGTGACAACACCTCGTGCCTGACGCCTAAGACCGTTGCACTCACGGTGAGCGGCAACGGATATACTGAAGAGGACGGCAACGCGGGAGAAGGCTCGGCCGCAGGAGCAGCCGTCGATGGCGACGGAGGCGCATTAACCACCAATGCGCAGATCGACACTCAGTTGTGGGAGCCGGTAAAGACCGCGACCCCGACAGCCGACCAGTCGCCGTGGGCGATATTGGTGTTAGGATTTCTCGGAGGGCTCGCAGCGTTGCTCACGCCATGCGTATGGCCATTGATACCGATGACCCTGAGCTTTTTCCTGAAGCAGAAAAAGGGAGGGAAATTCAATAAGGGAGCGCTGACCTACGGAGGAGCCATCGTGATAATATACTTGGTATTGGGCATCGCAATCACCTTGATATTCGGGGCTGGGAAGCTGAATGAATTGTCGACCAATGCGATATTCAATATCATCTTCTTCCTGCTGTTGGTGGTGTTTGCTATATCGTTTTTCGGGGCGTTTGACATCAAATTGCCACAGAAGTGGTCGAACGCGATGGACAGCAAGGCAGAAAGCACGTCGGGGATAATCAGCATCTTCTTCATGGCGTTCACGTTGGTATTAGTATCGTTTTCATGCACGGGGCCAATAATAGGCACGTTGCTGGTAGAAGCTGCATCGCAGGGCAATATTATTGGTCCGGCATTAGGCATGGGCGGTTTTGCCTTGGGGTTGGCGATTCCGTTCACGTTGTTTGCGTTCTTCCCGGGGATGCTCAAGGAGATGCCGAAGTCGGGAGGGTGGCTCAACTCGGTGAAAGTGGTATTAGGCTTTTGCGAGCTCATCCTATCGCTGAAATTTCTATCGGTGGCCGATATGGCCTATGGGTGGCGCATACTCGACCGCGAGGTGTTTATTTCGTTGTGGATAGTGATGTTCGTGATGCTGGGGTTGTATTTGTTGGGCAAGTTGCGGTTTAGCCACGACGAGAAGAAAGAGCACGTGGGAGTAGGGCGATTTATCCTTTCGTTGTTTCCATTGGCATTTGCCGTGTATCTGTTGCCGGGATTGTGGGGAGCGCCGTTGAAGGCGTGCAGTGCGTTTGTGCCGCCGTTGGAGACGCAGGATTTCAATCTTTACACTCACGAGACCAAGTATGTAGAGTTTTCGGATTACGACGAAGGGATGGAGTATGCGAGAGAGCACGGGTTGCCGGTGCTGGTGGATTTCTCGGGATACGGCTGCGTGAATTGCCGCAATATGGAAGCGGCAGTGTTTGATACCGACCGGGTGCGTGGCATGCTTGCTGAGAAATATGTAGTAATCAAGCTCATGGTCGACGACAAGAAAGAATTGACACGGCCTATGGAAGTGACAGCCGCGGGTAATAGCTATAGCTTAGGCACAGTGGGCGAGAAATGGGCGTTCCTGCAGAGCTATAAGTTTGGGGCAAATTCCCAGCCATATTATATAGTGCTCGACAATGCCGGGCAGCCGCTTACCGACCCCGTGTACTACGATAACAACGTGGACAAATTCATGGAATGGCTGTCGACGGGGCTTGAGAGATATGAGGCGCGTTGAGAGCATGGCATGAAATAGGGATGCCACGAAAGGCGACAAAGCGTAACATGATAATAAGATAGAAACAGAAGATGTCACATAACCGTCAAGAAAAAATAGAAGCCTTGGGGCGGGTCATCGACATTCTCGATGAGCTACGGGTGAAGTGCCCGTGGGACCGCGTCCAGACCAATCAGTCATTGCGTCCGAACACCATCGAAGAAGTGTATGAGCTATGCGACGCGCTACTCGTTGAGGACAATTTCAACATAAAGAAAGAGTTGGGCGACGTATTGCTTCACGTGCTGTTTTACAGCAAGATAGGCGAAGAGAAAGAGGAATTTGACATAGCCGACGTGGCCAATACACTAAGCGACAAGCTGATATACCGCCATCCGCATGTATTTGGCACGGTACAGGCCGACAATGCCCACCAGGTAGAGCTCAATTGGGAGCAGATAAAGCTAAAGGAGAAAGATGGCAACAAGACAGTGCTATCGGGAGTGCCCAGCTCGTTGCCCCCGTTGATTAAGGCATATCGCGTGCAGGAGAAAGCTGCGAATGTGGGATTTGACTGGGAGCGGCCTGAAGAAGTGTGGGCAAAGGTCAAAGAGGAGATAGGCGAGTTTGAGGCCGAGATGGAGCGTGCGCGTGCCGCCTCAGCAGATAGCGGCAAGACGGAACCGACGCCCGCGATGCTTGCCGAATATGGCGACCTGCTATTCTCACTTGTCAATGCCGGGCGTCTATATGGCATGCATCCCGACACGGCGCTTGAGCTGACGAACAAGAAATTCATTTCACGGTTTAATTCGATAGAGCAGGCAGCCAAGTCGCAGGGCCGCAAGCTCAAGGATATGACCCTGGGCGAAATGGAAGAGCTCTGGCAGCAAGCCAAGGCTAACGAGCAATAGCCCGGCGCAAGAGAGTCGAGCCAATAACGCCACGGACTTTATTGCGGGGGAGATGGGGAAAATGTCGGCAATCGGAGATTCCGACGAGATAATCATGCGATAGTACTGCGCCTGAGGAATTGGCGCAAACGATAAAACTAAGTAGAAGGAAGTGATAGTCTGCATAACAGAGAAACCGAGTGTAGCAAAAGACATAGCGACGATACTTGGCGCGACAGTGCGCCGAGACGGATATTACGAGAACGACACATACCGAGTGACGTGGACCTACGGGCACTTGTGCACACTCAAGGAGCCAGCTGATTACACGCCATTGTGGAAGCGGTGGTCGCTCGCGCAGCTACCCATGATACCTGGCAAATTCGCCATCAAACTCATAGCCCAAGAAAGCATAGAGAAGCAGTTCAGGGTCATTGAGAGCCTAATCAAGGAAGCCGACGAGGTGATCAACTGCGGCGATGCCGGGCAAGAGGGGGAGCTGATACAGCGATGGGTGATGCAGAAAGCGTCGATCCAATGTCCGGTGAAGCGATTGTGGATATCGTCGCTTACCGACGAAGCCATACGCGAAGGATTTAAGAATCTACGGCCGCAAGCCGATTTTGACCCGTTGTACCATGCAGGGTTGTCGCGAGCCATAGGCGACTGGATATTAGGGATGAATGCCACGCGGCTGTACACGCTGAAATACACCTCGGGCAATGGCAATGTGCTGTCGATAGGACGAGTGCAGACCCCGACGCTTGCCATCATAGTGCAACGCCACAAGGAAATCGAGGCATTCAAGTCGGAAGATTTCTGGGAGCTTAAGACCGTGTATCGCGAGGCGACGTTTAATGCTCGCGTCGGACGGTACAAGGACGAGGCATCGGCCAATGCAGCGTTGGAGAACGTCAAGGCCAAAGAATTGGCCATCACCGAGATAGAACAGAAGCAAGGGCGAGAATCGGCGCCGCGACTGTTTGACTTGACATCGCTACAGGTAGAGACCAACAAGAAGTGGGGATGGACAGCCGACGAGACATTGAGCCTCATACAATCGCTCTACGAGAAGAAAGTGACCACCTATCCGCGTGTCGACACTACGTATCTATCGGAGGATATCCATGCCAAGATACCCGACATATTGCGGCAGATGACGCCTTATGCCCCGTTGACCTCACCGGTATTGTCGCAACCGATTACCAAATCGAAAAAGATATTTGACAACAGCAAGGTGACCGACCACCATGCAATCATACCCACCGGGCAGTCGCCATCGTCGCTCGTGGGCAATGAGCGATTGCTCTACCACCTGATAGCCACCCGCTTTATCGCGGCATTCTACCCCGACTGCCGCTTCGACTCCACGGTAGTGACAGCCAAAGCCGGCGACATAGAGTTTCGCGCCACGGGCAAGGTGATCACCGATGAAGGATGGCGCAAGGTGCTCACTCCCGCCAAGGAAGAGACATTGAATGCCGTAGATGACAGCCAAGTACTCCCCCACTTCACCGTCGGCGAGAGCGGGCAGCATGCACCATTCCTCCAGAAGAAAGCCACGCAGGCGCCCAAGCCGTACACCGAGGGCACATTGCTGCGAGCGATGGAGTCGGCGGGGAAGATAGTTGACGATGAAGAGCTACGCGAGGCAATGAAAGAGAACGGGATAGGACGGCCATCGACGCGGTCGGCCATCATAGAGACCCTATTCAAACGCCATTACATATATCGACAACGCAAAAGCATACTTCCCACAGCGGCCGGCATACAGCTCATAGAGACTATAAACCAAGAGCTATTGAAAAGCCCGAAGCTTACCGGCATATGGGAGAACAAGTTGCGACGCATAGAAAGGCAGCAGTATTCGGCGGCAGAATTTATCGACGAACTGAAGCAGCTGATATCGGAAATCGTGGTCAACGTGCTCAGCGACAACGCCTCATCGCGCATAGAGGTAGTGACGGCCGACACCAAGGCCTCGCAGGAAGCCAAGAAAGCGAAGGCGCCGCGCCGTGCGCCACGCATCACCTCGCTTGACCAGGTAGAGTGCCCGATATGCAAGAAGGGGCACATCATCAAGGGCCGCACAGCCTACGGATGCAGCGAATACAAATCGGGGTGCACATTGCGGCTCAATTTCGACACGTATCCCGACAACCTCACCCCGTCGAAGCTCAAAAAGCTAATCGAAAAGATTCGATAGCAGAGCTCTAACCACATAACTAATAGGGCATTAAACATACATAATATTTGACTGACTATGAACGATATAATACAATGGGCAGTGGTAGCCATCGTGCTTATAGCCGTAGCGCTCTACATAGCGAGGAAGCTACGCCGCAAAAGCGGCGGCTGCTCATGCTGCGAAATGAACGGCAAGTGCCATGCAAGCAATTGCGCCAATCCCACCGACCAGATGAACCGACACGATAAGACACAACAGCCATGACACAAACTGCGAAAAGCTATCTATGGAAAGGCTATCTCTTTGCAGCCATTGCCGAAATCACCTACGGCATGAACCCGCTATTCGCCGTGCCGCTCTACGAGAACGACGGGATGAACCCCGACAGCGTAGTGTTTTTCCGCTACCTTATGGCATTGCCCATCATAGCTGCGATGGTGGTGATGCGGGGTAGGCGGCTCACTATACCCCGGTTTGCGATAGTGCCGTCGATAGCGTTGGGCATACTGATGGCATTGTCGTCGCTGACATTGTTTTTAAGCTACCAATACATGAACGCGGGCATAGCATCGACATTGCTATTCGTCTACCCTATCATAGTAGCGCTGATAATGGTATTGTTTTTCAAAGAGAAGATATCAATGCGGCTGATAGGTTGCATCATAGTGTCGTTGATAGGCATAGCATTGCTTTACAAAGGCTCCGACGGCGCCACGCTCGACACCACCGGCACCATATTCGTCATGGGCTCGGCATTGTCCTATGCGATATATCTCGTGGGCATCAACCACAAGCGCATGCAGGAAATACCAACGCTGCAGCTCACCTTCTTCGTGCTGCTATTCGGCACCGTGCTTTTTGCAGGGCGACTGCTCTCGGGAGTGGAGCTAACCACGCCCAAGGAGTGGTACCATTGGGGCAATATCATAGGATTGGCCGTGTTCCCCACAGCGATATCGTTTATATGCACCACGCGCGCCATACAGATAATAGGGCCGATGCCCACCGCCATACTCGGTGCATTGGAACCGGCGTCGGCAATATTTTTCGGAGTCACGATACTCGGGCAAGGGATCACGGCGCGCGATTTATTAGGATTGTTGCTCATAGTAGCGGCAGTGACCACGGTTATAGCCGGCGCAAAGGTCACATCGATACTGATGCGGGTGCGGCGGATGTTTCCGAGGCTGCCATTTCATCCGTTCAGAAAGGGCTGAAATGAAGCGCAATAGCGACAGCATGGTTGCAAAAAGCCCACATTCAAAAACGAAGTGCGAAAATTCTGTAGAAAAAGACTTGCGGCAAAGCAGTGTTTTGCGTTAGCCCAAAGCTATGAAAAACACACCGCGGGTTTGCCATAGCGGCTGGGGCGCGTAGCCCCAAAGAGCGTAAAAACAACTGGCAATACAAATAAATAAAAAAGGGAGACCGAAGTCTCCCGGAGATTAACTAATTTTGTATTGCTATGTACAATCAACTAATCCCTGAGCAAAGGTCGCAAATATTCGCCTTACTCCAAAGCAAAACAGAGAAAAAAGTTATCGCCAGCATTGTTGGCGTGAGTGTTTCAACCATTTATCGTGAGATCAAGCGCAATTCCACGGCAAAAGGGCACTACCTTTGGGACAAAGCCCAAGTCCTGGCTGACGCTCGGAAGGAACGATCCACCAGCAACTCGTGCAAGGAACCCGAGCTGATTTGGGAGGCGCTGTTCTATCTTGAGGAGTACCAGTGGTCTCCGAAACAGATATCTGGATACTTGCGCAAGAAAGGCAAGCAAATCTCTCATGAGTGTATCTACCAACACATTAGGGGCAATGAGAGACTGGAGGAGCATTGCCGTCACAAGATGAAATACAACCGACATGGGCGAAAAGACCGCACTACAAGGGTTAAAAATATACCAAACAGAGTCAGCATACATGACCGGCCTGTCGAGGCTGATGGCAAGCGCTTTGGTGATTGGGAAATGGACACCATCATCGGGAAGAATGGCAAGGGGGCTATCCTCACGCTCACAGAGCGCAGCACGAACTTCTTGATTGCGTGCAAACTTAAGCACGGCAAGAACGCAAACGAGTGCGCCAAGGCTGCTATTGCACAACTCTTCGCTTACCGAGACCAGGTCTATTCAATTACAACCGATAATGGCTCTGAGTTCTGCGCACATGAAATGATAACCGCAAAAATCAAGGCGACGGTCTTCTTTGCCGACTCGTACTCGTCCTGGCAGAAAGGAGCAATCGAAAATGCAAACAAGCTGCTGCGACAATATATACCAAAAGGTACGGATTTCAACACTATTACAGAACATTTCTTGAAGAACAAGGTCAAACTTATCAATGACAGACCCAGAGAAAAACTAGACTTTGACAACCCCAAAAATTGTTTCTTCAGGCATTTTGGCTAAATTTGCACTTGCCAGTTGACTCTACGATCAATGACAGACCCAGAGAAAAACTAGACTTTGACAACCCCAAAAATTGTTTCTTCAGGCATTTTGGCTAAATTTGCACTTGCCAGTTGACTCTACG
>JAQXRH010000092.1 GCA_029218425.1 Bacteroidales bacterium
ATCGACCGCATGACATCGCTATCGGAGCGCTTGGCCATCGAGCAGAGCGAGAATGCCGACGCCGAGATAGAGAAGACGCTCAAAGGCCTCGGCTTCGTGCGTAGCGACTTCACGCGGCCCACATCGGAATTTTCGGGCGGATGGCGCATGCGTATAGAGCTTGCTAAAATACTGTTGCAGCGCCCCGACGTATTACTTCTCGACGAACCTACCAACCACCTCGACATCGAGTCGATACAATGGCTCGAGCAGTTTCTCATCCAGAAAGCCAACATGGTGGTGCTCGTGAGCCACGACCGCGCCTTCATCGACAATGTCACCAACCGCACCATCGAGATAACGCTCGGCAAGATCTACGATTACTCTGTCAACTATTCAAAATACGTAGTGCTGCGCCAGGAACGGCTTGAGCAGCAGATGCGTGCATACCAAAACCAGCAGAAACAGATTAAGGACACCGAGGAATTCATAGAGCGGTTCCGCTACAAAGCCACGAAGGCAGTGCAGGTGCAGAGCCGCATGAAGCAACTTGCCAAGATAGAGCGCATAGAGGTTGACGAAGTCGACACCTCGCATCTCAATCTGAAATTTCCGCCGGCACCGCGTTCGGGCGACTTCCCCGTCATAGCCGAGAATGTGGGCAAACGCTACGGCGACCATCAAGTGTTTGACCACGCCACATTCACCATAAAACGAGGCGAGAAAGTGGCATTCGTGGGCAAGAATGGCGAAGGCAAATCGACACTCGTGAAATGCATCATGAACGAGATACCCTATACCGGCAGCCTCAAAATCGGGCACAACGTCAAGATAGGCTATTTCGCTCAAAATCAGGCCTCGATGCTCGACGGCGAAATTACCGTGTTCGACACCATCGACCGTGTGGCAGTGGGCGACATCCGCACCAAGATACGCGACATATTGGGAGCGTTCATGTTTGGCGGCGAGGCGTCTGACAAGAAGGTAAAAGTGCTGTCGGGCGGCGAGAAGACCCGATTGGCAATGATACGTTTGCTCCTTGAACCGGTCAACTTGCTCATACTCGACGAGCCCACCAACCACCTCGACATGAAGACGAAGGACATACTCAAACAGGCAATCAAGGACTTCGACGGCACGGTGATAGTAGTGAGCCACGACCGCGAGTTTCTCGACGGGCTTGTCGAAAAAGTGTATGAATTCGGCGGGGGGAAAGTGCGCGAATGTCTTGGCGGCATTTACGAATTTCTGGAGAAGAAAAAAATGGAGTCGCTTCACGAGCTCGAGGCCACCACGACGCGCCAATCCGACAAGCCCGACAACAAAGCAGAGGCAAAGGCTGCGGCACGCCCCTCGACGCCTGCCACCACCGCCGAACAGCAGCCCCAGGCTACCCGCCGCATCAGTTACGCCGAACAGCGAGAGAAGCAGAAGCAGCTGAAGCGCCTGCAGAAGAAAGTCGAGGAGGCCGAAGCCGAGATAAGCCGCATAGAAGGGGAAATAGCCGGGATAGAGCAGAAATTATCAGCCGGCGATACCGACCCCGAACTCTACACCACGCACGCCCGGCTCACTAAGCAGTTGGAAAACGCGATGTCGATGTGGGAACTGGCATCGATGGATGTCGACGCCTTCAATGCCGAGGGCTAAGCCACCCGTTCATGCCAAATATCAAACGCACATGGCACTAAGGCGTAAGCCGCCCAGATTAACACGCACAGCAGCAGCCACCAATCAGCGCCGCCAAAGCAGGCATAGACAAAAGCACCCGCCTTGCGACTAATTGGACAAAAACGTATTTGTCTTTATTCATAACAGTCTGAATCAGACTGCAAAAGTAATTTCAAATCGTTGCACACCAAAATCTCTTACAACAAATTGAATTTCAATAATTTCAAAGTACTCTTATTATTTTTAGTGGACACTAATGAAAATTAATAGTAACCCATTTGAATGGTGCGAATTACTAAGTCTATATCAACTTAATGAATACAACGACGGAGCACGAACATACAAAGAACTTGTCGAACTTATTAGATCGTCGGCCAATGGCGCTTTTGACATTTGCGACTCAGCACCATGCCGTCACCGAAAGGCGCTCCTACCGGTTAAAGATGTGGCATGGGAATACCTTTACCAATGCATGAAAATTTCGGGTAAAGATTTCATAATCAAACTTCCCTGTGGCATTGACGGAATATTTATGTCCCACGTCGACAAAGCCAAGAGAAATTCCGTATATTCATGGTATGACCCCGAAACCGAGGGCATTGCCGTCCTGGCATATACCGGCCGCGAGAAGGAAGAAGTGAACATATATCCCGAATATGACGGATACGGCCGATATGACACATATTATGAAGTAGTAGAAGGCGTACTCGACCCCTCTGGCAACAAATGGATTAAACGCCCCAAAACCCATTTCGTTTGACACCATAACAAATACGCCTCTGATTGAACCCAGCGACAACCCCACCACCCCACCACCTGCCATACCCCCACCCCGATGCATCCCCTACCATTTCCTACATAATAAGCAATATTGCCCAATATTGGCATAAAGCCACATTGCGCAGGGCGTTGGCGGAAAAACTAGACTTTGACAACCCCAAAAATTGTTTCTTCAGGCATTTTTGCTAAATTTGCACATGCCAGTTGACTCTACAAAGCTCTTTTTTAGCCCAGGGAGTGCCGTTATATAAATATTTTTCACTAATTTAGCAAAATTTACCAATACTTTCATTTTTATGATATGGATACTCTTGTAGGAATAGATATTTTTTCTGGTGCTGGTGGTCTCAGCTTAGGTGCTGAAATGGCTGGTATTCAGGTTAAATGTGCCATTGAAAAGAACGAGAGTGCCGTTGAAACATTTAAAAACAACCATAAAAAAGCCCATGTGTTTAGTAGTGACATACAAGCAATATCTTCAGAAGATGTATTAAATCACGCAAAAAACACATTTATCATCATGGGTGGTCCACCCTGCCAAGGCTTTTCTCTTTCAAATACCAGAACTCGTAATATGGATAACCCCAATAATATGCTATTTACTGAGTTCGTTCGTCTTGTTAAAGACATTAAGCCAAAATGGTTTTTATTTGAGAATGTTTGGGGTATAACAAACATTAACAACGGCGAAGTGATGAATCACATAAAGTCTTGTTTCGAGGAACTCGGATATAAAGTCGTTGCATCTGTTCTAAAAGCATCAAATTATGGTGTACCACAAAATAGGGAACGATTCTTTATGGTTGGGAATAGGCTTGGAATAGACTTTGAATTTCCAAAACCATCTAAAAACGAAATCTCAGTTTGGGACGCGATTAGTGATCTACCTGATTTAGAGAATGGCCAATCGTTAGAAGTCGGAGAGTACAAATGCGATTGGGATAGTGCTTCTCCTTATCAACGTTTGATGAGGCGAAAATCCGAGGCTCCTACCCAAAATTTTGTTTCAAGAAACAACGATTTGGTTATTGAACGTTATCAGCATATACCTCAAGGTGGTAATTGGAAAGATATACCTGACAATCTAATGACCAATTACGCAAACAAAGAACGTTGCCATAGTGGTATATACCGAAGATTAAGGGCAGATAAGCCTTCGGTTGTAATATCAAATTACAGAAAAAGTATGCTTATTCACCCTTTTCAGCATAGAGGCTTATCTGTACGAGAAGCTGCACGAATCCAAAGTTTCCCTGATGATTTCAAATTCTTTGGACCTATTTCACATATACAACAACAAATTGGCAATGCCGTACCTCCGTTGTTGGCTAAGGCAGTATTCCTAAAAATAATTGAATATCAAAAAGAATATGAGCGAAGATAACGAAATAGTTCCACGTGCAGATATGCTTATGGGGTCTATGCGCTCTATGGGATATTCTTTTGAATCTGCTATTGCTGATGTTATAGACAATAGCATAAGTGCTCATTGTCGCAATGTGAAAATTTTATTCCCGACAAGTCCTTTGGATAAACTTGCTGTCGGCATTTTAGATGACGGCAAAGGAATGGATAGAGCAACACTTAGAGAAGCAATGCGCTATGGAAGTACCGCATCCGAGGAAATAAGAGATGAGTTTGACTTAGGCAGATTTGGCTTAGGATTAAAGTCCGCCTCTCTTTCACAATGTAGAATACTAACAGTTCTTAGTTATTACAATGGTAATTTTTCTGCTTTTTCTTGGGACTATAATTATGTTCTGAAAAAGAAAAAATGGGTAGTAAAAGAATTATCTATCAACGATATTAAACAGCTCCCTTACTTTGATGATTTTGATTCTCAAAAGGCGGGAACATTGGTCGTTTGGCAAGACTTTGATATTTTAAGTAAATCTAATGACGGTTTAATATATGATGCCTTAAACGACCACAAATCATTGTTGGAAGATGCTTTAAGCTTGATATTTCATAGGTTCTTAAGCTCATCAAAAGATAAGTTAAATATCTTTATTAATAACCATCGGATTAAGCCACAAGACCCATTTCTTGAATCCCACCCAAAGACTACAACAAAAAAAGTTAGGACTATTGCAATTAGGGATTCCGAAGGCATAGAGCGACTTATTGCGATAAAACCTTTCGTTCTTCCATTTGCCTCTGATTTAACGGAGAAAGATAGGAAACTTATCGGAGGAATTGAAAATCTGCGTATTCGGCAAGGTTTTTATGTATACCGAAATAATCGTCTTATTATTTGGGGTACATGGTTTGGCATGAAGCCTCGTGCAGAACTAACCAAGAATGCAAGAATTAGAGTCGATATTCCAAACTCACTTGATGATATTTGGAGCATCGATATTAAGAAGCAATCAGCTTCAATCCCAAAACGTATTCAACAACAATTAAAAAATACTGTTATACAAGCTCTCGATATTTCGACAACCAAGCAAACGCATAGAGGAAGAAAAGAAAAAACAGACGAAGATAAAGACTTTATTTGGGATAGATTTAAAGACAGGAATAACTGTTTCTATTACCAAATTAGCCGAACAAGCAAGCTGTTCCAATTTGTAAGAGAACAACTTTCGGAAGAAGACTATAATCTTTTTCAATTGTTTATAGGTGAGATAGAGAAAAACTTGCCTATTCAGCAAATATATATAGACAAATCTAACGAAAAGATTTCCACAGAAGTTGAAGACTCAAGAATCGATGATGTATATCAAATGAGTATTCAGCTAATAACTCAAATACAGAAAATCACCAATCAAACATATCAAGAAATCATTCCTGATGTTATGAAATCTGAACCATTTTGCAATTACGCAATAATTAGAGACCGCTTAATCTCCTATTTTGAAAATGAAACAAACTGAGAAACAACATAGCAATCTTCTTACTTTAATTTATAACCTGATTAATATTGACCTCCAATCTAAAGAAAGATTAGAGTACAAAGATATACGCAGTTACATAGACAAGGCTTTATCGCTTACGCACATTGACTGCGATGAAGAAGATATTGCAAAACTAACCTATCATATTGAATACACATATAGAATCACACATACAGAAGGACAATGTATATTTAGTGATTATGAAGACCGGACAAATTGGTATTCAAATGATAGTATTAAGAACCCTTATTTCTGGTCAAGATACCGTCAATACTTGATTAATAACACAGGTATTGACATAAATAGCATTAATTTACTTGACGAAGTTACTTTGCCAAACATTATGAATTGCTTGGGCAATCCAAAAGATGAGTTTGAAGGGAACCGACTAAGACGTGGACTAATTATCGGTGATGTTCAGTCTGGAAAAACTGCTACTTATTCTGGTTTGATTTGTAAGGCTGCTGATGCCGGTTATAAAGTAGTTATTCTTTTGGCTGGAATTACTGAGAGTCTTAGGCAACAAACACAAGAACGCATTGACGAGGGAATTATTGGCTTTACAAGAAAAAAAGTCAATAAAAAAGATGTAAATGAAAGAGTTGGTGTGGGTGTTCATAGTCAAGAGCTTTTGGCTTGTTCATTTACTTCTTGTGCTAATGATTTTGTCGGAAATTGCGATAAGATTTCGACATCACTTGAATCTCACAATAGTGTTGTTCTGTTTGTTATTAAGAAAAATGTATCTGTTCTCAAAAGGTTGTATAATTGGCTGAATGAAATGAACTATGATACAGTAAAAAGGTGTGTTGACCAACCAATGTTGCTTATTGATGATGAAGCAGATAATGCTTCTGTGAATACAAAAAAGGACGAAACGAATCCCACTCGCACAAATGAGTTAATAAGAAAGATTTGCAACCTTTTCAAGAATGCAACTTATGTTGGATTTACAGCTACACCATTTGCAAATGTATTTATAGACCCAGACACAGATGATAAAATGCTACGGGCTGATTTATTTCCAGAGCATTTTATTTACGCCTTGCCCACTCCTTCTAATTATATTGGAGCTACGAGAATATTCTATCCTGATGGCGATTGTTATGGTAGCCTACGGTATATCAATGACATTGAAGAGCCGGACTATTCATCAGATGAATATCGCGACGCAGTCGAAAATGATATAGACGGTCTAAATTCCGGCACTTTCTATTACTTGCATAAAAAAGAGTGGAGAGGAATTTTACCTCAATCTTTGAAAGATGCAATACTTAGTTTTTTTATTGCAAATTGTATTAGAGATTTAAGAGGTCATTCGTCTGCTCCAAGAAGTATGTTGGTCAATATGTCGAGATTTACAAAAGTACAAAGATATATTGCAGACGAAATAGAGGCATTTTATAAATCTGTTTTTGACACTATTCGTTATGATTTCAGCGATGACGATAAACATAACGAAAAGCTAAGATTATATGCAGATTTATTGCGTATATGCAATAAACACTTTTCAAATATTGACGATATACCTATCAAAGACTTGTTAAAGAAACAAACCTTAATATCTGCCATAGAGAAAATCAAGGTTATGGTAATAAACGGGTCGAAAGGTAGCAACAAGTTAGATTATAAAACGAACAAGTCCTTACGTGTCATAGCTGTTGGGGGATTGGCTCTTTCTCGTGGCTTAACATTAGAAGGGCTTATCGTAAGTTACTTCTACCGAAACACTTCAACCTTTGATGTACTGATGCAAATGGGTCGTTGGTTCGGCTACAGACGTGGTTACGAAGACCTTTTCCAAATTTGGACAAGTGAAAACAGTGCGAATTGGTACACTGAAATTGCACGTGCTTCTGAAGAACTCAAAGGTGATATTAAGCATATGTTTGAGCAACAACTCACTCCTAAAGATTTTGGTCTAAAGGTACGTGATAATTGCGATGAACTGCAAATAACTGCATCAAATAAAATGCGTCACTCCTATGGAGTCGATTTCCAGTATTCCTTCTCAGGTGACTTTTATGAAACGCCATACATAAGCCTTAATATTAAACAGAACCATTCAAATTGGCTTGCTGTAAATAGTTTTGTAAAAGACCTTTTTGCGAAAGGCACAAAATTAAGGTTCGCTGATATTGGGAAATATGATGATTCTTTAGTGTCAGACAAATCTATTGAAGCAGCAAGATTCTTTGAAAATGTTTCTAAAGAGGATATCTCAGATTTTTTGTCTAAAATCAAATGTTCTTTAGTGAATCTGTACTTCAACATACCGAACATTATTTCATATATAAATGAAGCTACTTCTGGATTAGATAATTGGGACGTTGTTTTTGTGAGTGGTATTAGTAAATCACATTATGATATACCGGGATTAGAAGCTATACAATGCCCTGAACGTGCAATCTGTGAAAACAATAAAAAAGTTATACAAATAACATCTCGCCGTAGATTGCTTAGTGCAGGAGCTGGAAAGCTGTGCTTAACGCCTGAGCAAATTGATACAGCAGAAAAAGCTCAGAGGGAGTTTTGGGTAAGAGGTGGTTGCTCCACAGAAGAAGCATCACGCCGTAGTATTCCTTTGAAAACTTACTTTAAGCAACTTAAAGATAGAAAACCTATTCTATATATATTGCTCATCAGCCCTAAACCGGCAGAAGAAGACCCCAAAAAGGAGGAAAGGGCATATGTTAAGCGTTTCAGAGAAGAATTAGGTGAAGATTTTATTGTCGCATTTGGTGTTGGATTTCCTGACACTAATGATGGAAATTCTATCTGCCATTATAAAGTCAATAAACGGTACTATGACTTAAATATGCTTGATTCAAATAGCGAGGAGGAAGAAGATGAAGAATGATATTTTTTCAATATTATCACAGGACTTTGAAGCCGGGCAATATATTCGTTTGCAAGGAAATGAAAAATTGCGCCTATATGTAGGCAGAAATAATAAGGGACTGTTTACATTTGAGTTCCGTGGTCAGCACGTACCTACAAGAATTGTAGGATCGGAAGTTATAACTGTCCAACAAACAAAATCAGACCCTTTTTATTCGTTAGGTTTTTCTCTTTCAAATCCAGATTTACTTGAATACTTCTGCACTTTCTGTGAAGACCTGCTTTATTCAACAAGAGGAATATTTGATGATAACACCGCGTATAAGACATTGTGTTCAAGATATTTTTCTTGGAAAAAGTTGTTCAAGCCAAACTCTGCAAGATTATCTGAATTTGAAATAATGGGGCTAATAGGTGAGCTTCTGTTTCTAAGAGATAATATGTTTCCTAAATATGGATTGCAACTCTCGCTGGATAGCTGGACTGGACCGGAAATGACCCACAAAGATTTTTCATTAGAAGATACTTGGTATGAAGTAAAAACAATATCAAGTGGCAAGGGCACAGTCAAGATTTCATCTATTGAACAACTTGATAGCGACCTTGATGGAGTCCTTGCTATTTACGAGCTTGAAAAAATGAGCCCGTCATTTAATGGACTAAATGTAAATAAATTAGTTTCGGAGATTATGAGCATATTGAAAGCACCGAATTTGAAAGACTTTTTTTCAAGTAAATTAGGAAAGTTTGGATATGACTTCTCTCCTGAATATGAAAATTATGTGTTTTCTAAAACCAATTTCAAACAATACAATGTAGATGACAATTTTCCAAAGTTAAAAAGGAAAGACATACCATCGTCTATCCAAAAAATTCAATATGAAATTGTTATTCCAGACATTGAAGAATTTGAGATTAAATAAGGCTTGAAATATGGAAATAGAAGAATATAGACACCAGTTTATAGACGACCTACGTTTCAAAGCGGAACACGGAGGTACAGAACCGGAATCTCAATTCATAGACTCCGTACTAGATGAATTGGAAGCTGTGGGTGAGCTTAATGACCCAATTCCGTTCTCCATAGAAATGAAAGGGCGTAGGGGGAGGATAATGGCATTTGATGCGTATGCGTATGACAATGCTGATGCCGCACTTGTCTTAATTGCAAGCGATTTTTCTAATGAGAGAGATAGTATAAAGACATTAACAAATACAAGAATCAATGACTTGTATATGAGAATGAGGGCGTTTTTAGAAGAAGCCGTTGAAGGAAATATTGCAGACTACTGTGATGATTCAGACGAAGCCATTTCGATAGCAAAAGAATTTAGAAAACATATCGGTAAGGGTCTTATTAATACCGATATTATGCGATTCAAATTCTATATTATATCGGATTCAATCCTTAGTAAGCAAGTTAAAAGCCTTTCACAAGAAAACTTTCTTGATAGACCAGTCGAGTTAAATGTTTGGACTATAGAAAGACTATACCAAACATTCGCAAATAATGCAAGCGAAGTTATTGAATTTGACACAAGCGAATTTGGTTGTGATGGTATTCAATGCTTAAAAGCAGACCTAGGCTCGAGCACTAACTATGATGCATACCTTGGAATTGTTCCTGGAGAATTTTTGGCAAACATCTACCTTAAATATGGAAGCAAACTACTCCAAGGAAATATCCGAGCTTTCCTTAGTGTTAGAGGAAATGTTAACAAAGGCATTAGGAATACCATAATAAATTATCCAAGCAACTTTTTCACATACAATAATGGTATAGCAATTGTTGCTCGTTCTGTTTCTTTCTCTGCGGATAGTACAAAAATTGTGCATTTTAAAGACCCACAAATTATTAATGGTGGACAGACAACAGCATCTTTAGCAAATGCTATAATTAGGAAAGAGGCAAAAAATGGCATGGAAACCATTTTTGTCCCAATGAAACTAACTGTTCTGAATGTTGAAAATGATTTATCGGAGGAACAGTTAGATGCCTATAATGAAATAACTAAAACTATTTCGCAGTGTGCCAACAGCCAAAATGCCGTATCAGGTGCAGACTTCTTCTCCAACCACCCATATCACGTTATGATGGAAAAGTTGTCAAAGAAAGTATTAGCACCGCCCGTAGATGGTAATCCCTATCAAACGATATGGTTTTATGAACGTTCAAGAGGCAAATGGGAACAAGAGCAGATGAAGTTATCACCGGCGGAAAGACGGAAATTTTGCGAAATGCACCCAAAATCACAGGTGATTAAGAAAGAAAAACTTGCGAAGTGCCTAAATACTATCGCAATGAACCCACATCAAGTTTGCCAAAGTTCTGCAATTAACTTTAGCAAATTTGCAGAGCAAATAGAAAAAATTTATTCTGAGTCTCGCGACTCAATTAATGAAGAATACTTCAAGAAAGCAGTTTGCTCTGTTATTATATTTGATAAACTTGATGGACTTGTTAATAAATCCGATTGGTATCCTAAAGGTGGTAACAAGGCTCAAATTGTTCCATATGCTATTGCCAAAATGATCTCCCTAATTCCAAAAAACAAAGATTTGGATTGGAAAATGATTTGGCAAAGGCAAACATTATACCCACAATTGGCTGCCGAATTATTAAGAATTAGCTATATAGCACATAATTTCTTAATGGAACAAGCTAATGGCGGTATTGTACGCACTATATCACGTACAACTGGAACTTGGAATGCATTCCAAAATCTTCAGGTTTCTTTATCCGATGAATTTGTTAGTTCGTTGATTTCTATTGAAGAAACCAGGAGTGAAGAGAAAGCAGCTAAACGCGAACATAGATTTAATGCACAACTTGATGCATCTGTTGAAATTTTCAAGTTGGGAGAAAGCTATTGGTATCGCGTTTATAAGGATTTAGAGAAAGAAGAACTTCTTTCTTATGGTGATCTAAATTTCATCTTGTCTATATCAAAGTATATTGGCAAGAACTCTTTACCTACTGCAGCCCAATGCAAACGTCTTGTTAAGATTGTTACAAAAGCAGAAGATGCAGGATATGTACTCCCTAATCAATAATAATTATGGTACCTGAATTTGAACATTTTATACTTCCAGTGCTTAAAATAGTGTCAGATTTTGGCACTATCACTCGTGCTGATGTTCGGGAATTAATATGTGAACATTTTAATTTTTCCGAGGAAGAGAAAAAAGAAACAACAAGAAGTGGCAACCGCACTAAATACGAGGATCGTTGCGAATGGGCTTTGACATATTTGAGACAGGCAAAACTAATAATTTCACCTGAAAGAGCAAAATATGACATAACTGAATCTGGTAAGCAATTACTTTATTCCGGAATTAAGTTGGTTACACGAGATTACTTGATTAACCACTATCCTTCATTCAAGGAATTTGCTCTTGTTCGCAGACGTAAAAAGAAAAGTGAAAAACAGTCTTCAACAAGCAAGAAAGAAACAAATCATATTGATGAAGACCAGTCAAAACTGGATAATCTAAAAGCCGCGATTGCTACTTTCAGAAATGCTGGTAGTGAGCCAACTGAAGAACAACTGCGAATAGTACGAGAACTTGAGATGAAGATTGAGAAGAAAAAATGCCAAAGCCTAATTTCTGCATTATCCTCTCTTGATCATTCTTTAGCTAATAATATTTCTGTTGCACTAAAGTTTTGTAACAACTCAATCGAGATTAAAGTTGCTTACACAACTGAGCCATTTGATGCTTTTGAGGGCGAAACGTGCAAAGTTATCACTTCCACAGAAAAGAATCAAAAGCGCCCACGTCGCCCCAATCTAAATTTCTATACTATGGGGCTTATTAGTGGCGATACTATCCACTTTAAAGAAGATGAGTCTATCGAAGCTACCATTGTTAGTGAAAGTAAAGTTGAATATCAAGGGAAGAGATATTCTTTAACAGCATTAACGCAAGAGCTTAAAAACCTTGACCATGCGATTCAACCAACTGGAGAATGGCTTTTCGATGGGAAAAATTTAAAAGATTTATATAACGAGAATATTTCTTAAGGGTGTATATGCGATATAAGTATCAAAATTGTATTTTTTGTAATTGCAGTCCTTGTAAAGACAATCCTATAACAAAAGACCACATACCGTCTAAAGTTATATATAAGGAGGAAAAAATTGAAGAGCAACGTATTACAGTACCTTGTTGTTATAAGTGCAACCAGGCTTTTTCTATAGAGGAAAATTCCCTTGAACAAATATTTAAAGAACTACGCAATGAAAACTTCAGTTGTGCTTATGCCGAAAGACTAATTAACAATAATCCACATTTAGATTCAGTAATAAGGAAAATTGCTTTAGGTTATAAATATCATTGGACCGGAAAGCCAGTATATGAAGATAAAATTACAAATGTGGATTATTTCATTAAAGGAATAAATGATAGCGAAATTTCTGAATTTACCTCAATGCCATTAAAAGAAGTTTGTTCAGACATTGATAATATTCACAATCTTCCTTATGCTCTTATTATAGAGGTAACAGGTACAAGTGGAGAGCCAAGAACTACTAAATTAGGTGGATTTATTGAAAACACTGGTAATTTATTAAACGAATATTTTTGGCACTACTATGATAAAACAACCAATACGATAAAGTTTGCTTTTTATAATAAGCTTTTTGTTAAAGTTACATTTGAATAAAGCATTGCCTCGGAGGTGCCTCTGGGGCTTTTCTTTTGCGGTGGATTTAGCCAAAACGTGGGCTTCCGCTCCACTGAATCGTCTTTGCGGAAGGCTTGCTTAGTAAGAGTAAGGCATAATGTCGCTCACCGAACTTTGGCTACTGCACTCGACTTGCCACGTTGCGCAGGGCGTTGGCGGAAAAAAGTTGGCGAAAGGCTTGCATAAGCAATTTGTTTTCAATAAATTTGTAAGATAATTGGGCGCATATGCGCCGCCTTTTGAAAAAGGAGCTTAACAGATTGACAAACAAATAAATACGCACCATATCATGAAATTTAAAATTCATAGCAAAACGCTCTACAACGCCCTGTCGGCTGTCAGCAAAGTAATCAACTCAAAGAATGCGATGACGATATTGAACAACTTCCTGTTTGAAGTTGAGAACGAATACGTCAAGATAACTGCGTCGGACCTTGAGAACATATTGATGGCCCGCGTGAGCATAGACAATATCGATGGGGAGACAGGCAAATTCTGCTTGGATGCCCGCCGTTGCGTAGAGCTGTTCAAAGAGCTGCCGGAGCTTAACGTTGACTTCAGCATTGATGAAAACCTTGCCATCACGATAGAGTCGCCCGGCGACAAATTCAACTTTGTAGGCATAAACGGCGACGAATACCCCACTCCCAAGCAGGAAGCACAGGAGATCGAGCCGCTGACATTTGAATGCCAGGCAGAACAGCTCATACTCGGCATTGACAACACCCTTTTTGCCGTGGGTACCGACGACTTGCGTCCCCAGATGATGGGCATACTCTTCGACATCAAGCCCGAGGGCATCACCTTCGTGGCCACCGACACTCGCAAACTGGTGCGCTACGCCAACAGCATGTCGGCGCCCGGCATCACCGCATCGTGCATCATACCGGTAAAGCCCGCCTCCATCATCAAGAACGCATTTGCCAAGGAGGACAACGTCAAAGTGACCTTGGACGGCAAATCGGCCACGGTAGAGAGCGAGTCGTTTACGTTCAACTGCCGCCTCATCAAAGGCATATTCCCGGCCTACGACAAAGTAATACCGATGAACAACCCATACACGCTCACCGTTGACCGCGTATCGTTGCTCAACGCATTGCGCCGCGTGGGCGTGTTTGTGGACCCTGGCCACGGTCTTGTGAAATTTCACATCACGGCCGAGAGCGTAGAAATGAAAGCCCAGGACAACAATTTCTGCACGTCGGGACGCGTGGAGCTGCCTTGCTCATTCTCCGGCGATGAAATGAACATCGGGTTCAGCGCGCCATATCTCATCGACATCTGCAACACCATTTCCACCAACAACATCGTGGTGAAGCTCAGCGATCCGAGCCGACCGGGGGTATTCCTTCCGGAAGAGAACGACAAGAATTCCGACTTGCTGATGCTCCTCATGCCTATGACAATCAACAATTACTAATATTACACATAAAGCGACATGCAGCTATCATTAAAGAAACCTATCATATTTTTCGACCTCGAGACAACAGGGCTGTCGATAACGACCGACCGCATAGTAGAGATGTCGATTATCAAAGTCAACACCAACGGCACAGAGGAGGAGTATAGCTACAGATTCAACCCCGAGATGCCTATATCGGCCGAGGCCGAGGCTGTGCACCACATATCCAATGCCGATGTAATCGACAAGCCGACATTCAAAGTCAAGGCCCACGAGATAGCCCGCATAATAGAAGGGTGCGACATCGCCGGATTTGGGTCGAACCGTTTCGACATACCGATGCTTGCCGAAGAGTTTGCGCGAGTAGGCGTGGATTTCGATTTCAAGAAGGCCCGATTTGTCGACGTTCAAACCATATTCCACAAGAAAGAGCAGCGCACGCTGACGGCGGCCTACAAGTTCTATTGCGACAGGGATTTGAACGACGCCCATTCGGCGATAGCCGACACACGAGCCACCTATGAAGTGCTTAAATCGCAGCTCGACCGCTACAACGACCTGCCCAACGACATCGAAAAGCTGTCGGCATATTCGACACAGCAGCGCAATGTCGACCTTATGGGGCGAGTGGTGTACAATGAGCATGGGGTGGAGACCATCAATTTCGGCAAGTACAAAGGGAAACCGGTGGCCGAAGTGCTTAAAAGCGACCCGGGTTACTACAGCTGGATACTCCAAGGCGACTTTTCGCAAGACACCAAAAACGTGTTCACACGCATCAAATTGGCGTCGGGCAATAAATAACACTCAATAGCGATGTCGTTGACAGGTAAACATATCATAGTAGGGATAACCGGCGGGATAGCCGCGTATAAGACGGCCACGTTGGTGAGATTACTTGTGAAAAGCGGGGCCGAGGTACAGGTGGTCATGACGCCTAATGCCAAAGAGTTCATTTGTCCGGTGACATTATCTACCTTGTCGGGCAAGCCGGTAATAAGCGAGTTCTTCACTGCCAACACGGGGCAATGGCATTCACACGTCGACCTTGGCTTATGGGCCGATGCAATGGTAATAGCTCCGGCTACAGCATCGACCATAGGGAAGATGGCCAACGGTATAGCCGACAACATGCTCGTCACCACATATCTGTCGGCAAAAGCGCCGGTATTTGTGGCCCCGGCAATGGACCTTGACATGATGGCGCACCCGTCGACCACACGCAACATTGCATTGCTACGCAGCTATGGCAACCATATCATAGAGCCGGCGGAAGGGGAACTGGCATCGCATCTGATAGGCAAAGGGCGCATGGAAGAACCTGAAAACATCGTCAAGGTGCTTGACGACTTCTTCAAAGCCGGCAAACCGTTGGCGGGCAAGCAGGTGATGGTGACAGCCGGGCCCACCTACGAGCGCATCGACCCGGTAAGGTTTATCGGCAATTACTCTACGGGGAAAATGGGATATGCGATAGCCGACGAAGCCGCCCGCTTAGGCGCCAAGGTGGTACTTATATCGGGACCGGTGGCCATAAAGCCCACGATGCCCGAAGTAGAGGTAATCGAAGTGGAATCGGCCCTCGAGATGTATGAGCAATGCCAACGCCATTTCGGCGACAGCGACATAGCCATCATGTCGGCAGCAGTGGCCGATTACGCGCCCGCCGAAGTTGCCGACAAAAAGATAAAGCGCGAGAAGGAGGAGATACCCCAAATAAGATTGGTGAAAAATCCCGACATAGCGGCATCGCTGGGCAAAATAAAGCGCCCAGGACAAATCCTCGTGGGGTTTGCGCTTGAGACCAACGACGAAGAAGTCAATGCCCTCGACAAGCTGAAGCGCAAGAACTTGGACATGATAGTGATGAACTCGCTGCGCGATGCCGGAGCCGGCTTCGGCACCGACACCAACAAGATAACGCTATACAGCAAGGACGGCCAAGCGCGCAAGTATCCGCTCAAGAGCAAGAAAGAGACAGCAAGCGATATCCTCGACAATATCGTAGGAATGGTGGCCGACAAAGACTAACCGAGCTGATACATAGCAACCGAGCTGACAAAAAGTAACCGAGCCGACAAAAAGAGCCGAGCTGACAAAAAGAGCCAAGCTGATTAAGAATAACCGAGCTGAAAAAAGGACAGAGCAGAGATATATAAACAGGAAGATGTTACGACGACTATTACTTATACTTACCGGCATAATGGCAGTGGCGATAGCCAATGCTCAGGAGCTTAATTGCACCGTCGAAATAAATTCCTCATCGGTACAAGGCTCGAATAAAAGCGTATTCGAGACACTGCAAGGCGCCATTACCGAGTACTTCAACACTACGACATTCACCAATGCCAAATTTGCAGTCAACGAAAAAATTGAATGTAAATTTTTCCTCACCGTAAAAGAATACACCGACAACACATTCACCGGCGACATACAGGTGCAGTCGATACGTCCGGTGTACAACTCATCGTACACCACCACGCTGGTCAACTTCAAAGACTCGAAAGTGGAGTTCACCTACCAAGAGGGCGAGCCGCTGGTTTTCTCTGAGAATAGCATGGAGAGCCAGCTTACGGCCATACTTAATTTTTACGCCTATCTGTTCATCGCCGTGGATTTCGATTCATTCTCGCCACGCGGCGGGCAAGTGTTCTTCGACCGCTTGGGGCAGATAGTGCAGATGGCGCAATCGTCGGGTGAATCGGGATGGCGACAATTTGAGGACAACAAGAACCGGTCGGCAGTCTACAGCGCATACACCGACCAGGCCACATCGGGACTGCGCGACATGCTCTACGACTACCACCGCAAGGGGCTCGACGAGATGTCGGTATCGCCCGACAAGGGGCGCGCAGCTATCACCCAGTCGCTCGACTATCTGCTGAAAGTGTACAAGGTGAACCCCATGTCGGTGGGGCTGTCAATGTTTAAGGACGCGAAGCTCGACGAGCTCGTCAACATCTATTCCAAAGCTCCACAAACCGAGCGCGACCGTGTGTACGAGCAGCTCAAGGACATCTACCCTACCGAGCAGGAACGCATCAACAAGATAAAGAACCCGCCGGCCCAACGGTAGCGATTAACCCATCGAAGTCGCGCCTGAGCAACTGTAAAGAACCTGATAAACGAGAAGAGACAAAATGATAGAAACTCTTTCAATATCAAACTATGCACTGATTGACAACATAGAGCTGACCTTCCAGCCCGGGCTCAATATCATAACAGGAGAAACGGGAGCCGGTAAGTCGATAATGCTTGGAGCGTTGTCGATGCTATTCGGCAACAGAGCCGACACCCGAGTGGTGAGCGACAAGAGCAAGAAATCGGTAGTAGAGGGCATATTTGATATTACGGGATATGACGAGATAGATAGTCTGCTGGCGGCCAACGATATCGACACGATGGGCAAGCAGCTCATACTGCGCAGGGAGATAGCGCCGACAGGGCGGTCGCGGTCGTTTGTCAACGACGTGCCGGTGCAGCTGAGCGTATTGCGCGAGATAGCCATCAGGTTGGTAGATTTACACTCCCAACACCAGAATCTGCTATTGGCCGACAACGACTACCAGCGCAGCGTCATCGACACCATGCTCGACGACACGACGGTAAAGAGCGACTATGGCATGGCTTACGAGGCATTTCGCGCGGCGCTGAAGAAATTTCAGCTGGCGCGGCGGGCCACTGAGACGTCGAAAGCCGAAGAGGAGTACATACGCTACCAGATAGAATTGCTCGAGCAACTCGATTTGCAGCCCGGGGAGCAGGAAGCGCTGGAACAGGAGCGCAACCTGTTGGCCAATGTCACCACGGTAAAAGAGTCGTTGGGGCAGGTGCTTGAAATGTTTGACGGCGGCGACACCAATATATTGGGTATGCTCCGACAGAGCGAAGGGCTGATAGCCGGAGCAGGAGGGCTTCAAGAGTCGGAGCAGCTCGCCCGGCGCATTGAGTCGCTGCGCATCGAAGCCGCCGATATCAAAGACACAATCGACACGTTGGACAGCCGTCTGGAAGCCGACCCACGACGATTGGAATACGTCGAAGAGCGGCTGAGCGACATCTACAACACGCAGCGCAAACTGTCGGCCGAGAGCGATACGGCGCTCATAGCTATGCGCCAGGAGCTGAAAGAGCGTATCGATTCGATTGACAACTCCGATGAACGGCTCAAGCAGTATGCCACGAAAGCCAAATTGGCCAAAAAGCATGCCATGGAGCTTGCCGAGCGATTAACCGAGGCACGGCGCAAGGTAGCGTCAAGATTTGCCGACAAGCTATTGGAGAGTGCGATACCGTTAGGCATGAAGAACCTGCGCGCCGAGATAGAAATCACGCCGGCCGAGCTATCGGCTACCGGCGCCGACAAAGTGAATTTCCTTTTTGCATTCAACAAAAGCCAGGCGTTGATGCCGGTGAAAGACACCGCGTCGGGCGGAGAGATATCGCGACTCATGCTGTCGGTAAAAGCATTGGTGGCAGAGCATGTGCAACTGCCGTCGATAATATTCGACGAGGTAGACACCGGGGTGTCGGGCGATGTGGCAGGGCGCATGGGCAACCTTATGAAAGAGATATCGAAGCGCATACAGGTGATAGCCATCACCCACTTGCCGCCAGTGGCGTCGAAAGGCGATGTGCACTTCAAGGTGTTCAAAGAAGATAGCGACACGTCGACCAACACCCGAGTGAGAAAGCTCAACGACGAGCAACGCGTCGACGAGCTCGCGCTGATGCTGTCGGGCGATGCCGCCAACGAAGCGGCAAGAGCGACGGCACGGATAATGTTAGGATTAAAATAGTGACCGAGAAACCGAATACAAGAATTATTGAATGGAAGCATCAGATTATATCTATGGCATACGAGCCGTCATTGAGGCTATCGAAGCCGGCAAAGAGATCGACAAGATATTGATACGCAAAGAGCTTAACGGCGAGCTTGCCTCCGAACTTTTTGCGTTGATAAAGCGCGACCACATCTACAGCCAGCGGGTGCCGGTAGAAAAAATCAATAAAATAACGCGCAAGAACCACCAGGGCGTTGTCGCGATACTGTCGTCGGTGACCTACCACCGGCTTGACCACCTTGTACCGGAGCTATATGAATCTGGTGTTCAGCCATTTATCGTGGTGCTTGACGGCATCACCGATGTAAGGAATTTCGGAGCTATAGCCCGTACGTGCGAATGTGCCGGCGTCAACGGCATAGTCATACCCTATCACGGCAGCGTGTCGGTAAGCGGCGATGCCATGAAGACGTCGGCCGGGGCATTGCACCATATACCGGTGTGCCGCGAGTACTCAGTGCTTGGCGCAGTAAAATTCCTAAAGGAGAACGGATACATGGTGGTTGCGGCGAGCGAGAAATCAGACATCAACTATACCTGCGTGGACTATGACAAGCCGCTTGCCATAGTGATGGGAGCCGAGGACAAAGGCATCACGCCCGAAGTGATACGTCAATGCGACCGCTTTGTGTCCATACCGCAGGTGGGGAAAATCGGGTCGCTCAATGTGTCGGTAGCCGCCGGAGTGATGATCTACGAGGTGGTAAGGCAGCGCATGAAGCTAAGCCAACCCGACTTATTATAGCGGTTCATTAAATAGCACCGAAGGAGAGAAAATACACGAAGAAATTCTAATCACAGAACATTATAAATAAAAAACTTTTAAGAGATGGTGAAAATAGGATCAGTGATGACACCGGTAGGTAAGAAAGCGTTATTGCTCGGGAGCGGCGAGCTCGGCAAGGAGGTGGCAATAGAATTGCAGCGCTACGGCGTAGAGGTAATAGCCTGTGACAAATATGCCAATGCACCGGCGATGCAGATAGCCCACCGCAGCTATGTATTCAACATGCTTGACGGCGCGGCATTGCGCGAGGTCATAGAAAAAGAGAAGCCCGACCATATCATTCCGGAAATCGAAGCCATAGCTACCGACGTGCTTGTTGAGCTTGAGAAAGAGGGGTACAATGTGACCCCAACGGCACGAGCAGCCCGACTGACGATGAACCGCGAGGGCATACGCCGTCTTGCCGCCGAAGAGTTAGGCATCACGACATCGCCATACAGATTTGCCGAGACCGAAGAAGAGTTCCGCAAAGCCATCGATGAGATAGGCCTACCGTGTGTAGTAAAGCCCATCATGAGTTCGTCGGGTCACGGCCAATCGACGATAAAGAGCGCCGACCAAATCGATGCGGCATGGCGCGAAGCCCAGGAAGGAGGCCGAGCCGGAGCCGGGCGTGTCATCGTAGAGGGCTTTGTAGATTTCGATTACGAGATAACGATGTTGACCGTACGTTCGGTAGCCGGCACCGTATGCTGCCCGCCTGTGGGTCATATACAAGTCAATGGCGACTACCGCTATTCATGGCAGCCGCAGCCCATGAGCGACAAATCGCTCGCATCGGCCAAAGAGATAGCTAAGAAAGTGACCGACGCATTGGGCGGCTACGGCATATTTGGCGTTGAGCTGTTCGTAAAAGGCGACGAGGTAATCTTCTCCGAAGTGTCGCCACGTCCCCACGACACCGGCATGGTGACCATGATATCGCAAGAGCTGAGCGAATTTGGCTTGCATGCTCGGGCGTTGCTCGGTTTGCCGGTCAATGAGATACGTTTCTACGGGCCATCAGCATCACGCGCCATAGTAGTGGAAGGCGACACCGACAAGATAGAGATGTGCCACCTGGAGAGAGTGCTTGAAGAGCCAGGAGTGCAGATGCGCATATTCGGCAAGCCTGAAATCAAGGGTCATCGCCGCATGGGAGTGATACTTGCCACCGGCGACAGCGTCGACGAGGCCCGAGAGAAGGCCGAACGCGCCTACAACAAGCTGGAAGTGAACGTGCTCCCACGATAGCGGAAACAATCAGCCTACACACGGGTGCGGAGACAGAGCATTAACACCGCCGCACCCGTCATTTATTTATACACGACAAACCAACCTGACATAACACATGAAACTGCTTAGACTATTCATTGCCACAACAGCGGCTATAACGGTATGCTCCAATGGCGCAGCCTCCGGCACGCCGTCATTGCGACTTAGATATGACCGACCAGCGCAATATTTCGAAGAGGCCTTAATACTGGGCAACGGCAACCTGGGAGCATCGGTGTATGGCGGCGTAGAACACGAGAAGATTTCGCTCAACGACATCACCCTTTGGACCGGCGAGCCCGACACCATAGTAGCCGAGCCCGATGCGTATAAATACCTACCCGTGGTCAGAGAGCATCTGGCTAAAGAGGACTATGTGGGAGCCGATGCCGCCAACCTGCATATCCAAGGCAATGGCAGCGAGATATACATGCCTTTGGGCGAGATAGCAATGGATTTCGACTACCAGAAAGGGAGTTCCACCACCGGCTACCAGCGCATGCTCGACATCAACACAGCCACAGCCGAAGTGACATATAGGCGTGGCGACACCGATTACAAGCGCCAATATTTCGCCTCGGCTCCCGACTCCGTGATAGTAGTACGCCTCAGCGCAATAGGCGAAGGGAAGATCGACGGCAGGTTGCGCATCAACAGCGAGCTGCCCCACGCGTCGGCCGTGTGCGGCGGAGCATTAGTATGCGACGGATACGCAGCGTACCACACTTATACCGAATGGGAAGATGGCAAATACGGTATCGACCGATTTTGCTACGACCCGGCGCGAGGCATACATTACCGCACGGCTATCGTCCCGGTCAACCTTTCCAATGAAGGGCGCGTAGAGGTCTACCCCACCGGAGATATCAAAATCGACGGATGCGCCGACGTGATGCTCATCATCACCAATGTCACCAGCTTCAACGGTAACGACAAAGACCCGGTGAAAGAGGGTCGCGACTACGCCCGTCTTGCGATGGAGCGCGTAAAGAGAGCGGCCGACAAAGGATATAACAGCCTTGCCACCGACCACCAAGCCGACTACACGCAGCTGTTTAACCGCGTGACGCTCAATCTCGGCACTACCGCCGAAGCGATATCGGCATTGCCCACCGACGCCCAGCTCAAAAGCTACACCGACAACGGCGATAAGAACCCCGAACTTGAAGTGCTCTTTTTCCAATATGGGCGGTACTTGCTCATATCAAGCTCGCGCACAGAGGGCGTTCCCGCCAACCTGCAAGGGCTATGGAACGAACGCATCCTGCCGCCATGGAACTCCAACTACACCGTCAATATCAACCTTGAGGAGAACTATTGGCCGGCCGAAGTGACCAACCTCAGCGAACTGCATGCACCGTTAATCACATTCATCGGAGCGATGACCAAAACCGGATATGACACTGCGCGCCATTACTACGGCGTGGAAAGCGGCTGGTGCGCCGGCCACAATTCCGACATCTGGGCAATCACCAACCCCATCGGGCGCCACATCAACGACCCCCGTTGGGCCAACTGGAACATGGCCGCGGCATGGCTTACCACGCATATATGGGAACACTATTCGTTCACACATGACAAGAGCGCGCTTCAAGCTGCCTACCCTGCGCTTCGCGATGCCGCACTGTTCTGCTTAGATTGGATGGTGGAGAAAGATGGAAAGCTCATCACCTCGCCGAGCACGTCGCCCGAGAACCGTTTCCTTGACAACGAAGGGAGAGCCGCCGCCACCCACTACGGCGGAGCATCCGACCTTGCCATGATACGCGAATGTCTTATGGATGCGCGCAAAGCCGCCGAAGTGCTTGGCGTAGACAAGGCGATTACCCGGCGTATCGACAATGCTTTGAAGAAGATACTGCCCTACCGCATCAACGCCAACGGGTCATTGCGCGAATGGTACCACGATTTCAAAGACGAAGACCCACAGCACCGCCACCAATCGCATCTCTTCGGGCTATATCCCGGGCACCACATATCGCCCGAAGCGACACCCATGCTTGCCGAGGCTGCCGACAAGACATTGGCAATAAAGGGGGACAACACCACCGGGTGGAGCACCGGGTGGCGAGTGAACCTATATGCACGACTTGGCAATGCCGACAGAGCATATTTCATGTATCGGCGCTTGCTCCAATATGTCAGCCCCGACGGCTACAATGGCGATGACGCCCGGCGCGGAGGCGGCACCTACCCCAACTTGCTCGGCGCCCACTCGCCATTTCAAATTGACAGCAACTTCGGCGGATGTGCCGGGGTGGCTGAAATGCTCATCCAGTCGACCGATGCCGGCGACATCACATTGCTTGCGGCCCTGCCCGAGCGATGGAAAGATGGCGAAGTGAGCGGCTTGTGCGCCCGTGGCGGTTACATAGTAGATATGCAGTGGAAAGAAGGCAAGGTGACGAGCTACACGCTCACGGCCCGCAATGGAGGGCAGGCCAAAGTGAAAGCCAATGGTAAAGTCCGCAAGCACAAACTTGCCGCCGGAGCGAGCATCACAGTGAAATTGTAAGTCAAGCGACGAGCCACAAAAGCCGCGATAAAAAATTATTACTGTCGGCTAAACATTTTATAGCATTAGAGAAATATTAGGGCTGGCACCTGTTGCAGGAGTCAGCCCATGCTTTTCATCTGCCAAAAAGTTTAGCAGACAGTAGTTAATTCTAATAGAGGCCTATGCTAAAATACCAAGAATAGCGAAAACTACATCTGCATCCTGCCGGAATAAATTTCCCATTTGGTTTTTAATTCGGCATTCTTTTCGATGAGCTGTTCAATTTTTTTGTCCTTTTCTTTAAGATATTCTATCAATTCGATGAGGGAATTTTCATTACGATGGTTGGCCAACCCATCGGTTTTACGCTCCATAGAGCCTTCACCTGTTAAAAGCCATTTAGGGTCAAGCCACTCAAATGTTTGAATTAAGCTTGACAGAAAGTCGTAACCCGGTTTATTCCTACGCATTACGCAAACTGACCTAACGGTCTGGTCACCAATGCCAATTTTCCTTGCAAAAGCTGCAATGGAAAGATGCTCACGCTCAATTATTTTATTGATACGGTCATTAATATCCATAAAAATTTTTCAAAAAAATCATGCAAATATTTGTTTGTTTCAAAAATATGTTTGATATTTGCAAAGAAATTGTTCATATCAATGCAAATTTACAAATAAACCACATTAAAAAATAACACAGTAAGATAAAAAAATACAAAAATATCCAAGTAGACATGCTAAAATTCCAATATTTTTTTTAATTAAAAAAGTTAATTATGAAAAAACGTTTTTTGAATCTTGCGCTTCTTTCATTATTGACTGTGTCAATGCCGATCGGATTCACCAGTTGCTCAGACAACGATGACGATATCCAAAGGCTTGATCAGGCAACCGATGATTTGAATTCGCAAATCGCCAAGCTGAGCGAAGCGATTAACGCAAACAAAACTGCTGCCGCCAACGCTGCAGCAAACGCCGATGCAGCCATCAAAGCGGCAGCAGAGGCAGCACAGAAGGGAGACCAGGCACTCGCCGAGGCACAGGCAGCCGCAGCCCAGGCAGAGCTTGCCAAGCAGGCCGCAGCTGAGGCAAAGGCAGAAGCTCTTGCTGAGATCAAAGCCCAAGCCGAGGCTTTGCAGAAACTCATCAGCGCCAACTCGTCGGCTATCGAGACAAACGCTAAGGACATTGCCGCACTCCTCGGCCGTATAGAGGGTGTGGAGGCACAGCTCAAAGCGCTTGATGTTGATAAAATAATCGAGGAAGTGGCAACGCTGCAGAAAGATCTGGCCGACCAGATTGCCGCTTCAAACAAGGCGCTCGAGGCAGTCAACGTACAGCTCACCGCTCTTGAGACATTCAAAACCTTAATTGAGGGTAAGTTGTCGTCGCTCGAAGGCACTGTAGCAAGCCTGTCGACCCAGCTCAGCACTGTCACGGAGAATATCGACGCTTTGTCATCAGAGCTTAAAGAGCTTCAGAGCTCAGTAAGCGAACTGACAGCGTCGGTAGCGACCAATACCTCTGCGATAGCTTCAATCAACACAGAGCTTACTTCGGTTAACTCGAAACTCACCGAACTCAGTGCGAAGATCTCCACTGAGGTTGCCAACGCAATCAACACCATTGCCGGTGTAATCAGCTCACGACTGACAAGCGTAACCCTCATGCCCGACCTTTACATCGACGGAATACCTACCATCGAGTTCGTAACGGCTAAATATGTGCCCGCTATGAAGAAAGGCGGCGACTGGGTGCCCTCGACTACGAAACCCGCTGTCATCGTTTCCAACAACGAGACCGAGGTGCAATACCGCCTCAATCCCGCCACAATCGGCGAAGGAGATATCATCAAGAGCGGTCTTGCCTTCGTATCGCGCGTAGCTACCGCCCGTTCAGGCGAAGTTGAGAACGACCTTATCAACGTATCCGACGCATCTATCAGCGGTGGTGTTCTTACCGTGAAAGCCGGCAAGTCAAACACCAAGTCGCTCAACCTCACAGGCGACAAGATAAACATCGTTTCACTCAAGGTGCCCATCGCTGAGAAACATCTTTTCACTGAGCAGGGAGAGAAAGAGGCTAACGTATACTCTGAGTATACCCGTCTCAACGAGGTTTACTTCCGTCCGGAACTCGACAAGAGCAGTCGCGTGGCTACAGATATACCCGTTAACTTCAACGACTCCGTATCTATCTACGCCACAGCGATGAATACTCACCTCGCTTATGAGCTTCAGTATGACAAGACGCTCGACCTCGAGACCCTCATACAGCCCTGCGCATATACCGCTACCGGCCATAGCGCCATGACTTATGAGGAGCTACGTAAATACGGATTCGACGTTTACTTCCATAAAGCAGGAGCAGCATACATTGCAGGCGATCACGACAAGACCAACCAGCAGGCATATGCCAAGGTTGAGGGTAATATCCTTACTCCCGTGCTTCCCACAGGCGAAACCGGCAACCAGGCTATTATCGACAAGCAGCCGATCATTGCCGCAACGTTGGTTGATGTAAACAACTCGAACATTGTAGAGCAGGTATACTTCAAAGTCAAATTCGTCAAGAAAGTAGTCGAACCGATTGTTGTTGATGTTCCTGAATTCGAGAAGAGCCTCGATTGCAACGGCTTCGACTGGAGTATGACTTGGGAACAGATGGTAGACTTGGTAATGAAGAACCTCAACGACGGCGCAGGCATGTCGCAGGATGACTTCATGAAGATCTACAAGAAAGATAAGGTTGAGATTGTCAACTGCGATTACGCTTCAGGTGAAGATGTCAAAGTCTACATCCTTAACGACGGCGGCGTAGCAGCCAATACAGTAATCAACTGGACCGGCACACCCGAGCACATCGGCCATATCGACCTCGGCAAGACGAAGACATTCACTGTAACCGTGAAGTTTGTTGACGAAACCGGTATCAACCCGACTATCATCATCAACCTCAAGGGTGTTGTTACGGCTCCCGAATCACTCAAACCGGTTCTCGGCTCAACCGACCCGATCAAGTGGCAGAATGAGGTAATGCTTGTTTACCCGACTCCGTTCGAGGATATCGCAGGTGCAACTGCCGAATACTCTACCAACATACTCCAAGGCCGCATCAAACCCTACGCTAAGAATCTCCTGTCGTGTGCAAGCTACGATGTAGACTACAGCAACAAGAGCAGCTATCAAGGTGAGGCACTCGCCTTCCAGGCAGGTTACGGACACCACACCATTACCAAAGCAAATCAGGGTAATCTAAATGAAATCACCTACAATATCGCTAACAATTCCAACGGTAAAGCTCTTGTAGCAGCCGGTGCGAAAGTGGTAGACGGCAAGGTGGTAGCAGGCACTGAAGTAGCTCTCGATTGGAGCTGTTACATCAACGGCCTTGCAGTCAACAATGTGGTATTCGGTACTTCTTACCTCCGCGTGGTTTACCCGCTGTACCTCAACACTACGCTCGCCAAGGGTATCACCGACGACTCGACTCCGCAAACCATCAACCTGAGCGACAATCTGACACTCACTGATGCTTACGAACACGTAGTCGCCCACACCAATGACGGCAAACTGACTCAGAAACTTTGGGACTACTATGTAGTTGAGGATCCCGAGTTCGGTAGCAACGTAATGCTCGCAACTGATGCAAACGGAAGCAATGCAGTAAGCCTTGAAAGCCTGAACATGTCGGCCAACGTTGACACCACAACAGGTGACCTCACCTTCGTGAACCGTGGCGCCGCTCTCCAGGACAACCGCTTCCTCATGGTTCCAGTGACCATCAAGCACAAGTGGGGTACAATCACCGGTAAGGTTGCCGTACCTCTTAACAAAAAATTCTAATAAGTATAACTAAGGTCGAAGAAAAATTTAAGCAAAGCAGTGCAAGAGTTCAAATAGAGGACAATTGTTACCGGTAACATTTGTTTAAATTAATTGGGAATGAGGCTGTGTCGTAATTAATGTTTACGGCACAGCTTCTCATTTAAGCTGGTAGTATTAAGGAAATGTAACATACCCATCCTAAACAAAGCAGCCATAGCGAGCAACGACAATGCATCAAGCCGGGAGCGGCAAAGCAGCGGGTATATCTGCATCTTAGAGCCGCGGTTTTACCGCTCATGTTGGATGATGGCATGATGACCAGGGCCTTCGCTATCGCTCACCGTGGGTTACGCATAGAAACGCGGCGTTGCCGATTGTTGGTATTTTACATTTTGCTGTCATTTGCAGCTTGGGGTTATTACTGCACGCTTATCATTTTTGATATTATAATATTACTGTCCGCTAAACTTTAAGGATAGTAATAATTTCAAAACTATTTAATCGATATTAAGTTTTGATTAAATATGGGGGCGGCCGACATAGCGCGGGAGGGCGCGTCGATACAGCCCATCCGGACCAATACGACGTAGCACACTGCCTTACTTGACGAGTCCACTGCCCTACTGACAGAATAATGGCGGCGAGCCAAAACCGGGATTTTGACACGCCGCCATTTAAAAATTTAAAATGAATGAGTGGTGACCGACTATTATATATTGTAATAGTCCAATATATTAGTAATGTAAGGGCAGAATGGATCTACGCAATGGCGCATAGCACGACGGCGTAGGGTACAAATCAGAAGTTGTAGCCGAGGGCAATGCTGAAGTTGTTGCGACGGAATTGGTCTTTGATGCCAATGTTGAAGTCTTTAGTTTTAGTGATGCCGATACCGCCGGAGACGGAGATATAGTATTGCTGCCACGACAAGCCTACACCTAAAGCCCACTGCAAGTCGAAGTGGTTGAAGCCTTTGTCGCCGAATAATGACTGGGACATATCATTAATATGCTCTTTTGCGATAACGCTCCAGTTGATTTGCGGACCGGTGAAGACGTGCAACTGCATGTCGTCGGTGAAGTCGAAGTGGTAGCCGGCAACCAGCGGGATACGGAAGCCGAAGTTGCGTATTGACCCATTGATCTTTTCATAAGTAGCGTCAAGATATAATGTTTCGCCGATAGTGTTGTAAAACACCGACAAGCCCGGTTCGAAGTATAGGTTTTTATACAAGGGGATGTTGTAGATAGTACCGAAGCTGAAACCGGCGCCATTGTCGTACCAGCCTTTATTGCCACCGGCAGCCGAAGTAATGTCGAGTGATACACGAGCGCCGAAATAAGGATGGTTGTCGGGGTTGTCGAAGAGGTCGGCTTGAGCTGAAGATGTCAATGCTGCGCCAATAGCGAGCAGAGAGATAAATAGTTTCTTCATAATTGTGGATTATTGAATATTGGTTATTAAAAACTTGTAGATATGTTGGAGAGATTAATAGTCGTAGAGGAGTTGGAGGTCGTCGAGATAGAGCACCGAGCCATTTCCGCCGGTGAAGTAGTCGCCATATTTACTTGCCGAGCCTACGATAAGGATATAATTTGGCACGCGGTTGGTGGCTTTGTATTCGAGATTGAATTCAAACTGTGTCCACTGCGCCTGGTCGGTGCCTCTTTGGAAATTACCGTAGGCGATAACGTCGGAGGCGTTGGGGTCGAAAAGTTTGCGGTTGGAGGGGTTTGTGCGGATTTCGAAAGGCTCATTAGAGTCGATAAGGGCTACCCATACTATGCAAGTGTCGGGGCGGCCTTTGAGGTCGTCGAAACCGGCTGACGTAGAGCTGATAGCAGCGGAATGGTATTTGTAATATCCTCTCAGCTTAGTAGGCCGTTGAGAGAACTTGCGGCCGAAGCTCAAGATGCCGTTAGTGCCGTCGGTTTTGACATATTCTCCGGCAAAGATGTTGCCGGCAGCGAGTTTGCCCACGATGCCGATACCTACGAATTTTGTTTCGAGCATGGCCGATAAGCCGGAGCCCGAGGGGGTGTCGTCGGAGGGTTGTGAATTGCTTGGTCCGAGCGTAGTAGCGCCCTTGTTGCCGGTGTCCCAATATCGCGAGCCGTCTTGGGCCCAGGGGTTCCACACTTTACCGTCGAGCCACCAATCGTCGAAACCGGAATTTGACGGTTGCTCGACAGAGCCGGTGCGGAATTCAATTTCAACACCGTATTCATCTTCGGAAACGGCGCGGGCCAGATAGTCGGTGTCGGGTTGGAGATGGATGATGCGGGCATGGAAACTGCCGCCGTTGATGGTGAGCCATTCTTGAGGCACGCGGGTCCACTCGGTGTCGGTAGCCGCACGGTATTCAATATAATTGTCGCGTCCCTCCTGGGCTTCGCCATACACCCAAGCCACGTTGGTCCAAGCGTCGGCACGCACGGTGGTGACGGTAGCTTCGGTCGTCTGGCAATAAACCGTCCAGTCGGCATCACGGCCATAGTCGGATACGGTAATCCTATATGGCTCATTAAGGTCGATAAATTCGCCAACGATATGGGGGTCGATGACAGAGTTAACGGAGCCTAATTTGGCCGAGGTGACTTTGACGTGGGAAATGTCGGCCGTGTTTGGCAAGGTGACCACTACACGACGGCCCGGGACGTCGATAACCGACGAGCCGATCTGATTAGCAACGGTGAAATATCGGTCGATGTTTTGCACGGCTTTGAGGGTCCACACATATTCCTGATACATCTTGAGGATGTAGTATTGCTGGCGCGACAGGTCGATAGTGCCACAGATGGAATCGCCCACGAAAGAGGAGTTGCCAGAGATGGTACATTCGAGAACGTTGACATTGTAGATGTCGGCGATTTCGTCGAGATACACGGTTGCGACACGGTTGATGGTGTCGATTTGCGCGCCTTGCGACTGGTGTTCCACCTTAAGGGTCAGGATGTTGGGCTGAATGCGCGGATATGGGATATCGTTTTTCAGACAGCCCGTCAATACGCTCGCCATGACTATCGCGGCGAGTATCGTATAATATATGTTGCTGACTTTTGCCATGAGGATGTAAAGGAATTATATCTCTTGAGTTTCGGAGGGGCAGCGGCATCAGATATGCACAGCCAAGCCGAAGTTGATATTGAAAATATTGAATTTGAAATTGGCGCCGGAGGAGAATCGCGAGCCTTCTTCAACGCCGTTGGTGGTCTGCTTCTCATGCGAAAGGTTTAAGCCGAACACGCCGAACGACACGTTGAACGAGACATAGTCCATAATGAAAACGCACACACCGGGGCTAAAGTTTAGATTAGCGCGAGTGATGGAGGTGTGGGTTTCGCGAGGCTCGTCGTTGTAGAGGCGGCTGAAGCGCGACGTGCCGCAACCGAATCCGAGGTCGACTTCGTTGAATATCGCGAAACGCTTTTCGGCACCGAGGCCTATGTAGTTGCGATAGTTGATTGAAGCAGAGAACGATTGGGAATAGTAGCTGACATCGCGCAAAGTGAAGTTGATGTCTTCATCGAAGTCGAATGTCATGTTATTTAGGTCGAGATCAGTACGCGTGTAATCGAATTTAACGCCTATCGACTGGTTGTTGCGGAAGAAATAGGAGATGGATGGCTTGATAGAATAGGCTTTGATTTTGGCGTCAAAGTTTTTCAGGATGGAGAGAATCTGCACATCGTCGGTATTAAACTCGCCATAGGAAGCCGTCATTCCGACAGCCCACTGCCCTTTTGGGATGATGAGGAAGTTGTAGAGCCCGCGGTCGTATCGGCCATAGTTTTTGTCGGGGAGAATGATGCTTACGGTGTCGCCACCTACAATCACCTTTTGGTCTAAGTAAGGATTGTTGCCGATGGAGTCGAGTTTGATTTTCTTAGAGCCGAGGATATTCTCGCTGATGATGAAATTGCTTGACAAATCCTTCACTGGAGAATAAGAGGCAGGGGCATCGGCAGCCAATGGCGACCGGGCAAAGGCGGCTGAGGATGCTACCATAGCAAGCGCCGCTATTATAAATATCTTCATTATCATTTTCATAGCGCTTACAGATAGAAAGCCACCCCGAAGGAGATGGAAAACAGGTTGATTTTAAAATTGGCGCGGCTCGAATCGGAGTGAGCCACATACACTTGGTCGGTAATAGATTTCGACCGAGAGTAGGAGAAGCCGAGCAGGCCTACGTTGACCTCGATGGCCGAGTAGTTGTTGAGGAACATTACCATGCCCGGTGCAAGGCCGACATTAATGCTGAAGTTGCGCGAATAGGTACCTGTAAGGTCGTCGCCCGAACCGTTGCATATTTTTGAGTCGCCGCCACCAATCTCCAATTGCACTTCGTTGAACATGCCGAACCGGCGGTTGTTGCCAAGCGAAATATAGTTGCGGAAAGCGGCGGTACCATACCAATTTTGCGATATACTATACAGATTGTCAACATTATACTCCGTTTCGGAATCGAGGACGACGTCGGCCGAACGCATATCGATTTTCGAGCGCGTATAGGAGAAGCGTCCACCGGCGGCGAGATTGTCCTTAAAGCAATACATGAGCATCGGACTAACCTTGAAATTGTAGGTGTCGCCGTTGAGGTTTTCGACAACAAAAAATTGATAGTCAGACTGATTGGACTGCGAGTAGCTCACGTTGACACCCGTGATCCACTGACCTTTTGGGATAAAAGAAATCTGTTGCAGACCACGTTTGAACGGTTCTTGGGCAACCGCTACGACAGCAGCCGACAAAGTGTATATCAGCACAATAAGTGCAATTAGACATTTTTTCATTTCACGATATCGTTTTGCTATGGGCTGTGCATTTCTAATGATAAAAAGAAATTTGGAGCCCTCTATCGGCAAATAATCGTCAAATTTACAAAATTTCGTCAAATAAACCGCAACCTTAAAGCTATTATGTAGCAGAATAATAGTGAAAATGTAGAAAATAGGGACAAAAAATGTGCAAATCGGAGGAGGCAGCGGAGGACAGCGACTCCAGCGGAGGCATATAGTGAAGGGGCATGATATGGGGCACAAGTAAAGGCCCGATGATAAGAGCCGATGATACGGCGCGCAAGTGAAGGGCGATGATACGGTATTTATTGCAGATGAATTGCGCCGCAGGGCCATGTCCAAATTAGCCTCTCTATTTAGATTGGATATAAATAATCATGCAAATTGCTTTGTTATGAATAGAATTTTTATGACCTTTGTAGTCTTGATAACAACATAGCGAGTCACTGAGGCCGGAGCCACCCTTGCCGAGGTGCCAATGCTATCGTATAACCACCAATATATGAGATTATCAGACTTAGAAACAGGGAGCTCGGCAGTCATAATAAAAATATTGGGACACGGTGCATTCCGCCGCCGAGTGATGGAAATGGGATTTGTGAAAGGACGCGAAATCACGGCAGTGCTCAACGCCCCATTGCGCGACCCTGTCAAATACCGGCTTATGGACTACGAAGTGTCGTTGCGCCGCTCCGAAGCATCAATGATAGAAGTAGTTCCCGTCGACGAATATGCCGAAGCTGAGAAAGGCTTGTCGTTTGAGCCCATGGTAGCCAACGACAGCGACGACATGTCGCGCCGGCTCGACGCGTCGGGGCACACCATCAACATAGCGCTAATCGGCAACCCCAATTGCGGCAAGACATCGCTATTCAACATAGCGTCGGGAGCACAGGAGCACGTGGGCAACTACAGCGGCGTGACCGTCGACTGCAAGTACGGCACCTTCCGCCACAAAGGATATAAGTTCAATATCGTTGACCTTCCGGGCACATACTCCCTATCGGCCTACTCCCCCGAGGAGCTTTACGTGAGAAGATACCTTACCGACTCCACCCCCGACGTAATCGTCAACGTGGCCGATGCCTCCAACCTCGAGCGCAACCTCTACCTCACCACCGAGCTCATCGACATGGATCACTCCATGGTCATAGCCCTCAACCTCTACGACGAGCTGCGCAACCGCGGCGACAAATTGGACTATGCCACGTTGGGCGGAATGATAGGCGTGCCCATCGTGCCTACCGTATCACGCACCGGCGAGGGCATCGAGCAGCTCTTCGACACCATCATCGAAGTATACGAAGGACGCAACAAATATGTGCGCCACGTGCATGTCAAATTGGGGCATGACATAGAGGAAGCCATCGACACCATCAAACCGCTGATAAAGACCGACCCGCAACTGTCGAGCCACTTTTCGGCACGCTACCTTGCCATCAAGCTCCTTGAAGGCGACCCCGAGGCCGACAAAATCATAGAGAACGCACAGGAAAGCCAGCAGATAAAGGCATTGCGCGACAAAGCCGTGGCGCATCTGGCCGAGATACACGACGAAGACGTAGCCACGATGGTGGCCAACGAGAAATACGGCTTCATATCAGGTGCCCTCGCCGAAACGCTCCAACGCAACGAAAAAGAGAAAACGTCGACATCGCATATCATAGATGCATTCGTCACCAACCGCCTGTTCGGGTTTCCGATATTTATCGCGATAATGTTTTTCATCTTCTGGGTGACATTCTACATCGGGCAGATACCTATGGGGTGGATAGACAGCGGATGCAATTGGTTGGCCGATATTGTAAACGACAATATGGCCGACGGGCCGCTTAAAGACCTGCTTGCCGACGGTATCATAGGCGGTGTAGGCGGAGTGATAGTCTTCCTTCCCAACATCCTCATCCTCTACTTTTTCATATCATTTATGGAGGATTCGGGATATATGGCGCGAGCGGCATTTATCATGGACAAGATAATGCACAAGATAGGCCTCCACGGCAAATCGTTCATACCATTGGTGATGGGCTTCGGGTGCAATGTTCCGGCAGTTATGGCATGCCGCACCATAGAGAGTCGCAGCTCCCGATTAATCACGATAATGATCAACCCATTTGTGTCATGTTCGGCACGACTGCCCATCTACGTGCTGCTCATAGGCACATTCTTCTCGACGCACGCCGCATTGGTATTCCTGTTGATGTATGTGTTGGGAGTAACCGTTGCAGTGGTGACGGCGCGACTGTTGCGGCGATTTGTGTTTAAAGTCGACGAGACCCCGTTCGTAATGGAGCTACCACCCTACCGAGTACCGACGCTGAAATCGTCGTTGCGCCACATGTGGTGGAAAGCGCAACAGTATCTGCGCAAGATGGGCGGCATCATCCTCGTGGCAAGCATCGTGGTATGGGCACTCAACTATTTCCCGCACCACGACCCCGCCGAAGAGACGGCAACGGAGGCAACGGAATCCACGGCCGGGAGTGGCGATGGCGGCAGCGACATGCCGGCACCCATAGCCGACAGCGAGAGCATCGACCCAGAGCACGATTCATTCCTCGAGATGATAGGCAAAGCCATTAACCCGGTATTCCGTCCGTTGGGCTTCTCATGGCGCGCCTCGGTGGCAGTGGTAGCCGGAGTGCCTGCCAAGGAGATAGTAGTATCGACCCTCGGAGTGCTATACACCGGCGACGAGGATAGCGACGACAACGCCCTATCGGCCCGACTGACCGCGCCCGACAGCATTACTGGGCAGCCCGACTTCAACCCCGCCGTAGCGTTGGCATTCATGGTGTTCATATTGCTCTACTGCCCGTGCATAGCCACGTTGGTAGCAATAGTCAAAGAGACACATTCGTGGAAATACGGCATCTTTGCCGTGGTCTACAATACCGCCGTAGCATGGGTTGCTGCCTTCATCGTCTACCGCATCGCCCTGCTATTTTAGCACAGTGACAGTAAACAAAACGTAACCACGGTTGTTATACCTCATACAGCAATATCACATCAAAAGCATCAGCTATGACAATAAAAGAACGATTGTCGAACTATTACGCCGAGTTGAAGTCATTTTTCAACGTCAGCGCCGACTTGGAGCCACAGGACGTGACCGAAGCATCGATACGCTCAGGTGTGTCGTTCAAAGGCGCGCAGCTCCTCATCCTTGTGTTTGCCATATTCATGGCATCGTTGGGGTTGAATACCGACAACGTGGCTGTGATAATCGGAGCGATGCTCATCTCCCCGCTGATGGGTCCAATCATAGGCATGGGGCTCGGCATAGGTATCAACGACTACCCCTTGCTCCAACGCGGATTGAAGAACGTGCTGATGGCAGTATTGGGGGCATTGGCGGCATCGGCCGTCTACTTCTTGATATCGCCACAATATGAAGACGGGAGCCAACTGCTGGCGCGCACCTCGCCATCGATCTACGACGTGTTCATAGCCCTGTTTGGCGGTGCTGCAGGCATCGTCAGCATTGCATGTAAGAACAAGGGGCAAGTGCTGCCTGGCGTAGCTATTGCCACATCACTGATGCCGCCATTGTGCACAGCGGGGTATGGCCTGGCCACCTTGCAACCACAGTTTTTCTTCGGTGCGCTCTATCTCTTCTTCACCAACATGGTGTTCATATTGTTCGCCACATGGATTGGAGTGAAGATGATGCGGTTTAAACCGGTGGTAATCAAGGACAAAGTGAAGGCCCACCGGGTTCAGACCATAGTCTACGCCATAGTCACGATTACGATAGGTCTCAGCGCCTACCTCACCGTGCAGATGATAAGCAAAAACATCTTCATTATCAACGCCACGGCATTTGTCAACCATGAGATGGTATTTCCCAACACCCAGGTACTCAGCCACAAAGAATATATCAGCGAAGGCCGCCGCCACATCGACGTCACACTCATAGGCGAAGCGCTCCCCAAGGACTCGCTGCAGCTGGCGATGCTCAACAAGCTCGACTCCGTAGGGCTGAGTGGCACCATTCTCACCATAAAGCAAGGATTTAGCCTGGGCGCTACCCCCGACAATTCCAAGAGCATCAACCAGCTCTACGCCGTGATGCAACGGGAGATATTGCAACGGCAAAACTATATCGACTCGCTTGAGAACGTGCTCACGGTGCGTTCGGGATTTTCCGACGAGGCGGTCAAATTGGCACCCGAGGTAAAAATACTATTCCCCCAAATCGAAGACATAGCCCTCTCCAACATGGTGCTTGCCGGAGTGGACCGAGCAGCCACCGACACAGTCAACATGGTATTCGTAAGGGTCAACGACGAGATGAGCACCGAGCAATGCCAGAAGCTCACCCAATACATAGGCACACGCCTCAACCGCACCAACGTGCATGTATCCGTCAACCCCCACCTATTCCCGTGGCCGAGCCTCGACACCATTGCACCCACAGGCGCAGTCCCCTCTACAGTCCACGACACCATTCCCAAGCGCAATTAACGGCGCAGGGACACCAACACGGCGTGCGGTATCGACCTGCTACTGCCCTTATAGGGGGCAAGGGCAGGGAGACGGCCAAACAAGAGTCATTGACATCACTTGCCAGTGGGATGAGTGATATATATGTAGGATCAGTCAAGTAAATGAGACAGCGATGCTAACGAAGGCGGTAGCGCAGGAAGTGTCGGCGAACGTATAGGAAGAAGAAGGCGACGCCAGCCAAGTTGGCCACCCAAGCGCCCCAGAAGGCAGCGTGAAAGCCCCAATGCTCGGAGAGGATACCACCTACAAGCACACCGAGGCCAACGCCTATATCCCACGAAACCAGGAGAGTAGACGTAGCAGTGCCCCGTTGCTCATTAGTAGCGAGATTGATAAACATATTTTGGAACGCGGGGAACATGTGCCCATTGCCTAAGCCAATAATCAGCGCAGCGCCATAGAAAGCCCAAAGGCTATGCACGGAAGCGAAGAGGAAGTAGCCGAATAGCGAAATGACAATGCCGATGGAGGCATTATGCACTATCCTACCCTTGCGAAGCGAGCGGCTGCCCGTCAACCGCGACAAGATGAGGCCAATGGCGAGGAGCATGAAGAAGAAGCCGGTGCCTTGTGTTTCGCCAAGTTCCTCCTTGCCGTAAATGGCTATATAAGTGGATAGTACGCCATAGGAAAAAGAATAAGATAGCATGGCGACACCCTCGCTCCAAGCCTTTGAGAGGATGAAGCGGTCGAGCGACAATTTGGGGCGCGGCACACGTGGGCGCGGCTTTAGCCGGAGAGTTGAATTGATAGCGAGTCCCACCAATGCGACAACCAAAGAGAGGGCAAAGAGGATGTCGAAATTGCCGACCAGGCCATATATCAGCACGGCAACGGTAGGGCTGATAGCAGTAGCGATATTATTGCTAAGGCCGTAGTAGCCAATACCTTCAGTACGGCGTGATGAAGGAAGCACGTCGATAGCCACCGTGGAGTTGGAGACAGTTGCAGCGCCGAACGGGAATCCATGGAGCGTACGCACGATGGTGAAAGCGAGCAAAGACCCGGCGACGAGGTATCCGCCGAAAAACAGGGCGAAAGCGCCGTAGGTGACCAATAGGACAACTTTGCGCGAATAGTTGTCGACGATATAGCCGCTGAAAGGGCGAATGAGGAGCGTGGTGATGGTGTATCCCGATAGTACCAGTCCGATTTCTTGGCGAGAAGCGCCGAACGACTCGCTCAGGTATAGCGGGAAAAGGGGTGCCAACAGCATGAAAGAGAAGAAAATCATGAAGTTGGCGCTCCACACCTTGAGGTAGTTACGGTTCCACAAGCGTTCGCGAATATTTTCAGCCGGCATAGAGTCCATAGTAGTGTTATTTGAGCAGGCGAGCGATACGACGGTCAACGCGCAGGAGGTCGGCATCGGAGATGTCGTGCTTCAAAGTGCCGCCAATCTGAATGGAAGGGATGGTGGAGATGCCGCCGAGTTTGAGGATGTTTTTAATGGCCTTAACCGTGCCCGAAGTTTGTCCGATAAGGCGAGCCAAGGGCATGGGAGTTGTAGCTGTGGTGACAATCAAAGCCTTACGACCGCGGAGCAATGGTTCGGGGATGCCATGCTTGTTTTTTGTCATGAAGAGATAGACCAATCGGTCGAACATGCTTTTGAGGACTCCGGGCATATTTGCCCAATAGCAAGGGGCACCGATGACGATGCGGTCGGCGGCCTTGATAGCGTCGGCGATGAGAGGCATGTCGTCGGGGATGGGGCATTGGAGCTTGCTACGGCATGTCATGCATCCGAGGCAGTAGCGTATATCCTTATCGTAAAGGTTGATAACATGGCAATCGGCGCCGGCGGCCGTGGCAGATTGAGCGGCACGGTCGAGGAGCCGTGAGATGTTGCCTTGACGGCGAGGGCTTGAATTAATGATGAGTAGTCGCATAGCGATTATAGCTGACGAAGGTGAAACGCTGGAGAGTCGTTACGGCCTATTGCGGGCATTATGGCGGCAAGTAGCACGGATTATGTGTTTGTCACAAGTACCGGACATAGGGGCGACAGGGAGCGCGCTCTGGTGGTTAAACTTAGGGCGGCATGCCAAAATGTTGAATTTTAGCACACCGCCTTTATGGGTTATATGGCTTGAAACTATTTGTTTACGCGGAAGCGGTCGATACCATCGCGGAGGAAAGCGACCACCTGGCGGGCGGCGGCGATACCGGCGTTGATATTAGCTTCGGAAGTTTGGGCGCCCATTTTCTTAGGAGTAAAGAAGACACGGCCGGCGAACTTTTCGTTCATCAGGTCGGCGCAATCGGGCTTGATATCGGCGACGTATTTGAGGTCGGGGCGAGCTTCGAGAGCAGCGACGAGACCCTCTTCGTCGATCACCTCCTTGCGGGCAGTGTTGATGAGCAAACCGCCTTTAGGCATAAGGTCGAGGAGAGCCTTACCTACCGACTTGCGAGTTTCATCGGTAGCCGGGATGTGGAGTGATACGACCTGATTGTTTTTGTAAAGTTCCTCGACGGAGTGAACGGGAGTGACGCCAGCATCGGCTATAACCTGGTCGGGGCAATAGGGGTCTAATGCGCTGACTTCCATGCCGAAGCCTTTAGCGATGCGGGCGACATTGCGTCCTACTTGACCGAAAGCGTGTATGCCGAGCGTTTTGCCTTTAAGTTCGGCGCCGGAGGTGCCGTTATACATGTTACGGAAAGCCATTACGGCCATACCGAAAACGAGTTCGGCAACGGCGTTGGAATTTTGGCCTGGGGTGTTCTCCACGCACACGTTGTGGGCAGTAGCGGCAGCGAGGTCGACATTGTCGTAACCGGCGCCAGCGCGCACTACAATTTTGAGATTTTTAGCGGCGTCGAG
>JAQXRH010000093.1 GCA_029218425.1 Bacteroidales bacterium
GCAAACGTCAACAAGCCTACATTGATACTCAGCCACAACAAGACACTTGCCGCACAGCTTTACAGCGAGTTCAAATCCTTTTTCCCTGAAAATTCCGTACAGTATTTTGTTTCCTACTACGATTACTATCAGCCGGAAGCCTACATACCATCGGTCGACAAATACATCGAGAAGGATTTGATGATCAACGATGAGATTGACCGGTTGCGTCTGTCCACTACGTCGGCTCTGCTGTCGGGACGTCGCGACGTCATAGTGGTGTCCTCCGTGTCATGTCTCTACGGCATCGGCAATCCCGAGGATTTCCACAGCAATGTCATAGAAGTAAACGTGGGGCAAAAGATTGCGCGCAACGCTTTCCTGCGTCGCCTCACCGAAGCTTTGTATTCGCGCAACGAGGTAGAGCTGTCGCGAGGCACATTCCGTGTAAAAGGCGACACCGTGGACATACGTTTGGCTTACGAAGAGATAGTGTTGCGGATAGTGTTTTGGGGCGACGAGATTGAATCTATTCAGACGCTTCACCCCATCGACGGAGTGTCGCTCGGCGCACACGACTGCTTTAAGATTTACCCGGCCAACATATTTGTCACCACCAAAGAGCGACAGGCCTCAGCGCTTGCCAATATGGAAATCGACCTCGGCCGATGTGTCGACATGTTCAACCAGGAGGGAAAGCCATTGGAAGCCAAGCGCTTATATGAGCGCACGAGCTATGACATAGAGATGATACGTGAGGTGGGCCACTGTCCTGGCATAGAGAACTATAGCCGCTATTTCGACGGGCGCGAACCGGGCGTGCGTCCCTTCTGCCTCCTCGACTATTTCCCAAAAGATTTCCTCACGGTTATCGATGAGAGCCACGTCACCCTGCCCCAAATACGAGCAATGGCCGGAGGCGACTTGTCGCGCAAATGCACCTTGGTGGACTATGGATTCCGATTGCCATCGGCCATCGACAATCGCCCGTTGCGATTTGAAGAGTTTGAAGCGTTGACTCCTCAAGTGGTCTACGTCAGCGCCACCCCCGCCGACTACGAGCTTATCAAAAGCGGAGGTGTCGTCGTAGAGCAGATTATACGCCCTACTGGGTTGCTTGACCCCACCATATCGGTGCGCCCCACCCTCAATCAGATTGACGACCTGATAATGGAAATTGACCGCCGACGCCAGCTCAACGAACGCGTGCTTGTCACTACGCTTACCAAACGCATGGCTGAGGAGCTTAATGACTACTTTGTGAAGCTCGACATTAAAGCCGCCTATATCCACTCCGACGTCGACACTATGGACCGCATCAAGATACTCGACGACTTGCGCGCCGGCGTGTACGACGTGCTTATCGGCGTCAACCTGCTCCGCGAGGGCCTCGACTTGCCAGAGGTGTCGCTCGTGGCGATACTTGATGCCGACAAAGAGGGCTTCTTAAGGTCGCATCGTTCACTGACCCAGACCGTGGGACGTGCGGCTCGAAATCTCAACGGAGCCGTCATCATGTACGCCGACAAGATTACCGAGTCAATGCAGCTTACCATCGACGAGACCAACCGCCGCCGTTCGCTCCAACTTGCCTATAACGAGAAACATGGCATCACGCCGAAAGCCATTGTCAAGGCACGCAATGCTTTGATTGGCTTCGAAGCCGAAGAAGCCGACATAGCTCCAGCAGCAACAAAAGCACAAATGCCCAAGAAGCGCCCGATAATACCCTATGCCGACGAATATCGCACCACGACTTCCAACATCGCTGCCGACCCCGTATTGCCATATATGTCGGACAAAGACTTGGAAGCACATATCGAAAAACAGCGTGCCGCAATGCGCAAAGCGGCCAAGAACATGGAGTTTATCGAAGCTGCTCGCCTGCGAGACGAGATTGTCAAACTCGAAGCAATGCTTGCTGAAAGTGCCGAAAAATAGCCGACAGCGGTCCTGCTTTTCGGTCAGCGAGCGACCATAGTACAATAAACCCCATCAACATAGATACTTACGCATGCAGCATAATAGAGTAAACGAAGCAACATTCCTTCCTACTTCGGTAAAGGAAATAGAAGCATTAGGATGGGACTATATCGACGTCGTCATCTTTTCCGGTGATGCCTACGTCGACCACCCTTCGTTTGGCGCCGCAGTGTTAGGGCGTATACTTCAATCCCACGGTTATCGTGCGGCAATAGTGCCGCAGCCCAATTGGCGCGACGACCTGCGCGATTTTCGCAAGTTGGGCGCGCCGCGATTGTTTTTCAGCGTGTCGGCCGGCGCCATGGACTCTATGGTCAACCACTACACCGCCAACCGTCGACGTCGTTCCGACGATGCTTACACTCCAGGAGGGAAAGCGGGTATGCGTCCCGACTATCCCACCATAGTTTATACCAAAATTCTACGCGAATTATATGGCGACAAAGTGCCCATTGTAATCGGTGGCATCGAGGCATCGATGCGCCGTTTATCGCACTATGACTATTGGCAAGACGCCTTGCGGCAATCCATACTTGTCGATGCGCCCGCCGACATGCTCATGTATGGCATGGGCGACAAAGGGATAATCGAGCTTGCCGACCATCTTGCCGCCGGCGACCCCATATCATCGCTCACTGGCTTGCCCCAAACCGCCGTAATGCGTCCTTTAGCCGAAATGCCGGACGCCGACAGCGACAACATCATACTTCACTCCTGGCAAGAAGTAAGCAAATCAAAACGCGCCCAAGCCGAAAACTTCAAGCATATCGAGCAGCAAAGCAATCGTCGCCACGGCGCCACACTATGGCAACAAGTCGACGACAACCGTGTGGTGAAAGTCAACCCAATGTATCCACCGATGACAACCGAGGAAATCGATGCATCGTTCGACCTTCCTTACACACGTCTGCCCCACCCGCGCTACCGAGGCAAGACCATTCCAGCTTACGAGATGATAAAGCACTCCATCAACATGCACCGCGGATGCTTCGGCGGGTGTGCATTCTGCACCATATCGGCCCACCAAGGCAAATTCATAGCATCGCGGTCAAAGCGTTCCATTGTCAACGAAGCCATAGCCGTAAGCCATATGTCTGACTTCAAAGGATATATCAGCGACCTTGGCGGCCCGTCGGCCAACATGTATGCTATGCGTGGCAAGGACGAAGGGATATGCGAAAAATGCCTGCGGCCATCGTGCCTCCACCCCAAGGTGTGCCCCAACCTAAACACCGACCACTCGGCGCTGCTCGACGTGTACCATGCCGTAGATGCGCTCCCCGGCATCAAGAAAAGTTTCATAGGGAGCGGCGTGCGCTACGACCTGTCGATGCACCGCACCGGCGACAAACGCGTCGACAGCTCCAATATGCGATACAACGAGGAACTGATAGCCCGCCATGTGTCAGGGCGATTGAAAGTAGCGCCCGAACACACCGAGTCGCATGTGCTCGACTTGATGCGCAAGCCATCGTTCGAACTGTTTTACGCATTTCGTGATATCTTCAACCGCGTAAACGCCGCTCGCGGATTAAACCAGCAGCTCATACCCTATTTCATCTCCTCCCACCCAGGTTGCAAAGAGGTGGATATGGCCGAACTCGCCGTGAAAACGCAACGCATGAGCATGCATTTGGAGCAGGTGCAGGATTTCACCCCTACGCCCATGACACTCTCCACCGAAATTTATTATACCGGTATTCACCCCTATACCGGCGAGAAAGTGTACACTGCGCACACCTCCGAGCAAAAACTATCGCAACGCAAGTACTTTTTCTGGTACGACAGCAACTACCACCGCGACATAGTCGGTTCGCTCAAATCAATGCACCGCGACGACCTTTTAGCAATGCTCTATCCCCGCGGCCTACCTTCGACCGTAGCCACTCGACGACAGGGGGAGCATAGACCCGACAAACCCGATAAAAAACAATACAGCAAAAACCGACGTAACAAAAAATAATTCACCAAAACTTATATTTATGAACAAAACATTAACAACAATTGCAATGACTACTGCTTTGATAGCAAGCCTCGGAAGTTGCAAATCGCCGTCAAGCGACAACATCATCGAGCGCCCTGAATTCACTTCAGCCGATGGCGTATTCTCTATCGATGCGCTTGAAGCGCTCGGCCGCGTGAGCAATCCGCAAGTATCGCCCGATGGCAGCAAAGTGCTTTTCGGCATCTCCTACGAGAGCGTGGAGCAAAACAAGAGCAACAACGAGCTCTACGTTGTCGACATCAAAGGTGGCGAGCCGCAACGCCTCACCCACACAGCCGTATCGGAGAACGCTGCCGTATGGATTGACAACGGCAATAAGATTGCCTATCTTGCCAACGATGGCGAGTCGACCCAGCTCTACGTGATGAGCGCCGATGGCAAAGGCAAGGCTAAAGTGAGCGACGTCGAAGGCGGCATCGAAGGCTTCCTCTTCTCGCCCGACGAGAAAAAAGTAGTGATGATAAGCAGCGTGAAATACGACCGCACGCCTGCCGATGTATACCCCGACCTGCCAAAAGCCAACGCACGCATCATCGACGACCTTATGTACAAGCATTGGGATGAATGGGTTACCGCCATTCCCCACCCCTTTGTAGGCGACTTCGACGGCAAAAAGGTGACCAACGTGGTCGACATCATGCTCAACGAGCCCTACGAATCGCCCATGCGCCCGTTTGGCGGTGTCGAATCATTCGCATGGTCGCCCGATTCCAAGCAGCTTATCTACGTAAGCCGCAAGAAGACTGGCATGGAATATGCCGTATCTACCAACAGCGACCTTTACCTATACGACTTGGAGGCTAAGACCACCGAGAACCTCACTGAAGGGATGATGGGCTACGACACAGCCCCGGCATATTCGCCCGACGGACGATACGTGGCATGGTTAAGCATGGAGAACGACGGATATGAAAGCGACAAAAACCGCATCTTCATCCTCGACACCACCACCGGCGAAAAGACCGACCTCACCACCGATTGGGACTATACCGCCGACCTTATCGCATGGGCTAAAGATGGCAAGAGCATCTATTTCACGGCAGCCTATTTAGGCGAAGAGCCGATATTCAGCATCGACATCGCCACCAAGGCCGTGACGCCAGTAATGGAAAATGCCGGATTGTACGACTATGCCGCCCTCTGTCCGGTCGACGGCAACAGATTGGTGACAATGCGCCACTCCATGTTGCAGCCCAACGAGCTTTGCGTAGTAGAAAACGGCCTGGTACGCCAGCTCACCGAGGTCAACAAAGCCATCTTCGACCAATTGACCATGCCCACTATCGAAAAGGTAATGGTGCCCACCACCGATGGCAAAGAGATGACCACATGGGTAGTGTATCCGCAGAACTTTGACCCCAACAAGAAATACCCCGCCATCCTCTATTGCCAAGGCGGGCCTCAGCAGGCAGTAAGCCAATTCTGGAGCTATCGCTGGAATCTCGCCCTCATGGCAGCCAACGACTACATCGTCATAGCGCCCAACCGTCGCGGACTTCCCGGCTTCGGCACCGAATGGAATGCCCAGATATCCAAAGACTACCCCGGCCAGAACATGCGTGACTACCTCTCGGCTGTCGACTTCATGAAAGAGAAGCCCTACGTGGACGGTGAGCATATCGGAGCCGTAGGCGCAAGCTATGGCGGCTTCTCAGTGTATTGGCTTGCAGGCAATCACGACGGGCGTTTTGCCTGTCTTATCGCCCATGCCGGCATCTTCAACATGGAGACGCAATATCTCGAGACCGAAGAAATGTGGTTTGCCAACTGGGATATGGGTGGCGCATTCTGGGAGAAGGACAATGCCGCAGCTCAGCGCACATTTGCCGCATCGCCCCACAAATTTGTCGACAAATGGGACACTCCGATACTCGTCACCCACGGCGAATACGACTTCCGCATACTTGCATCGCAAGGCATGATGGCATTCAACGCCGCCCGCCTGCGTGGCATACCTGCCGAAATGGTAGTATTCCCCGACGAAAACCACTGGATACTCAAGCCCCAAAATGCGATACTGTGGCAACGCGTATTCTTCCGCTGGCTTGACAAGTGGCTCAAAGGCGTTGACTACACCAACCCCGCCCTCCTCGCCCAACCATCCAACGACAACAACGACACTGAGGCGAAGTAATTAGGCCCTGTCGCTCATGCATAGAAATGAGGCTGTGTCGTAATTAAGGGTTACGGCGCAGCCTCCTACTTTTTAGCCAATGAGATTTGGATATTTCTCAGGCGACCGATTTCTGAGTTTTTTCCAAAAATATTCGATTCTCAAGCGGTAAAATCCGCGATATAAGCAA
>JAQXRH010000094.1 GCA_029218425.1 Bacteroidales bacterium
CTTTCCTGCCATCCCATGACAAACGACCGATTTCCTTGTCCCAGAGCATTATTTTAAGGGAGCTTGTTATCATGATTTCTTATGTCTAATTCGTTGAACCTTCTTTTCTGACTTGATGAGATATGCAGAATCTGGAAGTTCTGGCATCAGTTCGTCTAGAGTATTTATCTGGCCGATAGCCTTCATCAGCAATAGGAACGTACCAAGCGACATATTGCCTGACGTTCCGTTCTCAAACTTGTGAATCGTAGTAATGGTGATACCAGATTGCTCAGAGACATCCTTCTGCGTCATGTTACTACGCAGACGATAATCTTTAAATCTCGCACCAAGCAGCTTTATCAATTCTGGTATGGAATATTCGTAATAGTCAGCCATAATGTCACACTTTTATTTTATACTTTGCTATAAGTTATAGATTGTTTTATCATCTATTTTATATTACACTTATATTTACGAACGCAAAATTACAATATTTTCTTTATTTTATGATATGTTATATCAATAAAACTGGGCATTCACTACATTTTCAGCAATCGACAGGGGCGTCCCATTATTTCCTTTTCCCAATCGAGGATATTGCGCTTAGCGGCTATCTGCGACTTATGAATGCGATGGCGTCGTTGACGGCTTGGTGGAAGGCGGCATCTTGACCGGGTACGGTGATGAAGAGGTGCACCGTGCCGGGGTATTCTATGCGTTGCACTTTGTCGGCGATTCTTTGGGTGAAGGCCTTGCCTTGGTCGCAGAGGATGTCGCGCTGGGCGGCTATTATGAGGGTGGGTGGCAACTGTTCCAAGTCGGCGTCGCTTCGTAAGGCCACGCTGATGTCGGGGTCGCGCGGGTCGGCATTGAGGGTGTATGCACGGTTGAAGGCTTCCATGATTGATGCGTCCAAACCGTATCCGTTGCCATATTCGAGCCACGACGGGGATTGGTCGTCGTAGGCCTTGACAACGGGGTAAAACAGTAGCAGTGAACTGAGTTTCCCGCGGCACGACGGCGACAAGGCTGTGGCTATGGCGAGGTTGCCCCCGGAGCTGTCGCCACCGATGGCTATGCGCTGGGGGTCGATGCGCAATTCGCTGGCATGGTCAACGATGTAGCCAATGGCGGCGATGCAGTCATTGAGCCCGTCGGGATAGGGGTGCTCGGGCGCTAAACGATAGTCAAGGGCTACGACTTTGACGCTGCCGGAGGCGGCAATGGCATCGCAGAAGCGCCCGCAGCTATTGATGCTGCCAAATGTCCAACCACCGCCGTGGAGATATAGCAGCACTGGGAGCGGCTCGCCTTGGCTCTCTCGTGGCTCGTAGATGCGCATTGTAGGGGTTATCATCCGTGCGACCACGTTGTCTGATATGTCGGGAGGCGTGTTGCGGGCGTTGCGCACGGCCATGAGCTCGCTGTTGTCGCCGTCAATGGCTTTGAGTATGGCGGCTGTCTGTTTTTGCTGCAAGTCGGCGGGCATCTTTCGCAGAAATGCATCGGCTTGGGCGCGCATGAGGCACCGTCTGGCTATTGCGGCCACGGCGCTATCAGTGTGGCATCGTGGCGCGAAGATGGCTATTGAAAGGTGCGATCCGTCGGGATGCAGTATTATCCCCACATCGTTGCGGTCCTGCGTACCGTCGGGATATGGAAACCCTGAACCTGTCTTGTGTATCAAGGCGTAGCCCTCGGGAAGTGCGGCCGCGATACGGTTGGCGCCGGTACGGCATTCGGCCATGGTGTTGTAGACGAATGTAATGGCCTCGTTATCGTGCCGGTGGGCGTAGCACCATTCCAAGAGTCGGGCCATATCGGCCGGCGTGGAGCAATTGGCGATGGCGTCGTGCGGATTCTGCCTGAGTTCGCGTTCGGTGAATCTGACGTGGATGTTGCCAAATCCTATAGCTCGCATGTGGGCCTCTACCTTTTCGGGCGCGCCACATGCAGCGAATAGTATGTCGCACGCATTGTTGTCGCTTTGCACCAGCGACCATTGGAGCAGCTCGGCAAACGTGAAGCGGCGTGAGCCGTGGAATGTGGATAACATTGGTGACCATGTGTCGTGATCGAGCATCGACTTCTCTACGAGGATAGAATCTGACAGCGAAAGCCCGTTGCGTATAAGATAATCAGCCACATACAGGGCTTGTGGAAATTTCATCACACTGTGCATGGCCACGGCGCTATCGGCGTTTATGCCGTACTCGGCTGACCCGTCTATGATGCAGGCACCATAGCGCTCGCCCGAAGTCCGGGCGGCCGACTGCGGAACGTAAACGATGCCGATGAGCAATACTACGATGGCTATAGCCATGTGCGAACTGCCGATAATTCTCATAATAGATACAGGTGCTATGTAGGTTAATATCAAAGCGGCATCAACCACTACATGAACCGCGATATCGCCGCAATCAGTTCGCCTTGCTGCATGACGCCGCTACTACGCCACACTACCTCCCCCTTGCGGAAGAGCATAAGCGTAGGCACGGACTGTATGCGGTAACGGCTCGCTGTCGACGCGTATTTGTCGACATCTACTTTTATGACTCGCAATTTGTCGCCAAGGGTTTCCTTGACCTGAAGCAATATAGGGTGCATCATCTTGCAAGGCTGGCACCAAGTGGCGAAGAAGTCGACCAGCACTAATTGGTCGGCTGAGATGACGTCGTTGAATGTTTCCATAATGTGTTTAGAATTTAAAATGTAAATATAGCAAATAATGCGACAACAATCAACCCGACATGCCCCATTTTTTTCGATTTTTCGGTCACCAAAAAATGGCAAAATGGCAAAAATGGCGAAGTTTTGCTCGTCGTCACTAAATATGGCCCCATCGCCGCGCCTCTGCGTCTTGGTTCTGTGTAGAGGCTTTAGCCTCGCCCGTCGCTCCTCGCCAGCCCCCGCCCATCGCCGCGCCTCTACCCCTCCCCCAGCAAAGTGGAAGTTGTAAAAACATTACTGTCCGCTAAACAATTCCCAACATTGCTTAGCGGACAGTAATATTCTATTATATCTATATTACAGATACTGCTCTATCATCGACTCAAACTCCGATGCATCCATGAAACCTACGTTCGTGGTCAGCACCTCATTATTCTCGTCGAGCAAAACTACCATCGGTATCGACTCTACTTCATATTCCGCAGCAAGCTCCGGATACTGATCTATGTCTACCGATTGAAACTCCACATTGGGATACTTTTCCGATGCCGCCTCAAAGATTGGCGCAAACTCCTTGCACGGACCGCACCACGTTGCATTGAAATCAATGATCGTTGCCACCTTCGCAGCATTCTCATCTTCCTCCTCAACATCTACGGTCTCTTCCTCCTCAGCATCTACGGTCTCTTCCTTCGCAGCATTGTCATCCTTCTTCGAGCCACAACCTATCATGGTCACGCCCATCAATGCCACTGCCGCTACTGCAAGTGTCTTAAATATCTTCATAACCTTTTCTTTTTTTTAGAGTGCTCCGGCAAGCGCTGCATTAGTCTTATGCACTGCCTCGGCGCTCTTGTGGAACAATTCCTTCTCTGCGTCGTTAAGTTCAAACTCTACTATCTTCTCGATGCCGTTCTTGCCAATGATACAGGGAACACCGATGCAAAGATCGCTCTCGCCATATTCGCCGTCAAGCAATGCCGAGCACGAGATAAGTTTCTTCTGATTGTGGAGCACTGCGCCTACCACCTGTGCCGATGCGGCTCCCGGTGCATACCATGCCGACGTGCCAAGCAACTTGGTCAACGTTGCTCCGCCCACCATTGTGTCAGCCGCAACCTTGCCAAGCTCTTCCTCGCTCAGATAGTTGCTTGCCGGTACTCCGCGATATGCTGCATAGCGCGTCAACGGTATCATCGTCGTATCGCCATGGCCACCGATTACTATGCCCTCTACCTCTACTGCGTTAGCGCCAAGAGCATTGCTCAAGAAATATTTGAATCGAGCAGAATCCAATGCCCCGCCCATACCGATGATACGGTTCTTAGGCAGTCCTGTTGTCTTATGTATAAGGTAAGTCATCGTATCCATAGGATTCGATACACACAATATCACAGCATTAGGCGAATACTTCAACACATTCTCAGTCACTGACTTAACTATTCCTGCATTTACTCCGATGAGCTCCTCGCGGGTCATGCCTGGCTTGCGGGGTATTCCTGATGTGATAACTACAACGTCGCTGTCAGCTGTCTTTTCATAATCATTGGTGACTCCTATCAGTCGGGTCTGCAATCCAAGGATATTAGCTGTCTGCATGATATCCATTGCCTTTCCTTCCGATACACCTTCCTTGATGTCGAGAAGAACCACTTCGTCGGCGATCTGACAAGTCACCAACACATTAGCACACGTTGCGCCTACATTGCCGGCGCCTACTACTGTTACCTTTGACATAATTGTGATTATTTAGTATGTTTAGTTAATACCACTTAATTTATCTATATATTCCTATTATATAGCTTTTTATCCAATTCCGAGCAATCTTTCAGCCCGCATTGCACTTTTTCATTTGCAAATTTACGGAAATATTTCCTTAAAAAAAATCTTTAACGTAATTTATTACTTTAACGCTTTTCACCCTCCTTTGTTTACACCAATACCAAAAAAATTTCCCTCACTCGCCATCCTACCATCCCCATGCCCCTCTACCCACTCCTATTGCTCAAAACTGAAATAATAGATGTCGGCAATCGACTTATCCGGCTCCGACGCCGATATCCTGAAGTATAGCGCCTGCTTGCCGCTTAGCCGCTCAAGATTGGCCATCGGCACTCTCACTGCAGCCTCCTTTTCGACCGCCGTCTCCCCTATTTCCACACTGCCAAGCAACACATGAGAGCCATATATGTCGCCTGCCAACACCTCTATCCTTCCTTTCACCCCGTAAGGCTTGAGATGCAGCACAAGCTCTGTCGGCCGCGTCCTATCTATCTTGTCGAAATTGAAGTACTTATACCCTATTACCGACCCGTCGGTATTGTTCACCACCGGATTTATCCTTAAATTGACACTGTCGGGCACCGCCGACAATTGATATCCGCCATCCAATCTCCCCGGCTTTATGTACGACCCGTAAAAACGCTTGTGCGGCCAACCTATCTCTATCGCCGGACTACTCCCGGTGTAATGGCACGCTATCCCCGCCGGATACGTCTTCAGCGGGTCAAGACCGTCTATCTCAAATCCTTCCGACGTGTATTCCGCCTCGCTTATCGTCACCTTCCCCCCTTCACCTTCCTCAACTATCACTTCTACCGGCGCAACCATCGCCTGCCGCGAAAACTCGTCAAGCCCGCACTGACGGTGGTAAAAGATATACCACTGCCCGCCAAGCTCACACAACCCGCCATGCGTATTTCCATTCGGATGGGCCGTGTATATCGTCTCCCCATTGCTTAGTTCCCGACGCCCTCGGCCGTCTATTATCGTACCGCCGTATCTCCACGGCCCCAACGGCTGGTCGGAATAGCAATACGCCAACGTATAATTGCTCGACCCAAGACCGAAATCACCATCGGCCGTCGACCTGCTGTACACCAGCACATACTTGTCGCCTATCTTCCTTATCGACGACGCCTCAAAAAAACGCTCCTCACAAGCCTGCGAAAATCCCGCTACCGCTCTCACCTTCACCTCGGTGCCCGGCTTCACGGTGCACATCGTCGTCCTGTCAAGCTCGCACATATAGCTCTCTTCAAAACCCCAATAGCCATACACCCGCCCATCATCATCAACAAGCACCGCCGGGTCAAACCGCAGCACTCCATACGTCTTGCTGGCATCTTCTTCGCTCCAATTGCACACCTCAAACGGCCCATCCGGCCTGTCGCTCTTCGCTATCAAACCCTGCCGGCCTTCGTGCTGGTCGTTAGGATATAGGTAATACGTCGGCCGGCCCGACTCGTCCCTCACCTCCGCCACATCCGGCGCATAAAGCACATCCCCTTCACCCCCATCGTTGAGCAAACGCCCCTCAGCATCACGCCTTACCTCAAATATCACACCCCCATAACGCCAACTATCCAGGCTGTCGACCGGAGCCGACCACACCACAAGCTCGCGCCCGCAGAAATCCGTAACCCTGCTATCATGCGACCCATAAACATACACTCGCATCTGCCCAGGCCTATCCGGATCCTCAAACACATGCGGCTCCCCATCTGGTATATACTCCCACAATGGCATATAAGGATTTGCAGCCTCAATACCACCACCCCCGGCAACAACGACTGCCGCAATTCCAACACCAACAGCCACCACTCCATCAATCAATTTCTTTCTCATGGCATAAACATTTATCAATCAAAAAAACACAACTAATAACAAAAAAATACTCGCCCGCCCCGCCCGTCGCCTCGCCGCTCCGCGTCTTGGTCCTGTGCAGAGGCTTTAGCCTCGCCATCGCCCACCGTCATCGCCCACCATTATCTCTCGATTAATCCCGATTAATCCCAATAATTCTCCCCTCGCTCCGCGTCTTGGTCCTGTGTAGAGGCTTTAGCCTCGCCATCCCCAGCGTCATCGCCACCATTATCTCTCGATTAATCCCGATAAATCCAGATTAATCCCGATAAATCCCAATAATTCTCCCCTCGCCTCGCCGTCTTGGTCCTGTGTAGAGGCTTTAGCCTCGCCGCTCCGCTGGCCCAGCCTCGGAGAGGCGTCTTGTGAAATGCAAATTAACTAAAACCCCACCACTCTACCCACAACAACCGTCTCAAAAAATGCCACATTCCACCCACACCCAGCCGCAGAACCCGACCTTCAGTTCATCCGCACCCGCCATAATAAAACACAGAGCGTGGACCTCGTAAGGCCCACGCTCGCTATTGCTATTCACCTATATATCTTATTCGATTGTAAGAGTATAAGGTACTTTGCTCAAGTCAAGTGTTACGTGCTTCTTGCCAGCTCCTGGAGATGCGATATTGGCACCTTTGTATACAAGGTTATCCAAGCTGCCGCCAAAGTCTACGTCCCAAGCATCATTTGCACGGATCTTGAACTCTCCGTCGGCAAAGTCAACATCACCTTCCCATACCAAGTAATCCTGCGACGGATTCAACGCCGTTGAGGCGTCCCATCCACCAGGGGTAGCCGACCCAATCAAACCGAGGGTCGTGATATAGGTCGAAGTGAAATCAAGCGATGTGATGTTTACATTGTGGAAGAACAAGCCATCCACATCAGGCATTACGTTATTGTTGCTACCATTGGCAAGCTTACCGGTAACTTTGTGAGTCGTCTCATCGATAGCAACCTTACCGTCTACGCCGAGGTTGAACGCTGCCGACCAGCTCTTCTCCGAAGTAAACTTATATCCACCAGTCGATACTTTAGCAAAGCCGATATAGTTAACGTAATCGGTTGTGGTCATCGTGGCTACCAACGGGCTATCCCAGTTCCAGCCTGCTGCATCACCCTGTACGAAAAGGTTAGGTATTGCAAGCGAGAAGTTGTACGTTCCCTCTACCATGTCAAGGGTGATCATGAACGTGCCATACTCGGTTATCACACCGGCTCCCGGCTCTACCAATTTTCCATCTACAAGCTTAGATGCCATCAACATGCCGCTAAGGTCTTCTGAACCGTTCTCTTCCGGACCCCACTGTGCCCATTCAGCACTTACCCATTTGCCGGCTTCTACCGTCGACCCTGGCAATATCTTCCACCACCAGCCTGCATCGGCCTGCTCGGGGGTGATATCTACTACCAAAGTGAAGAATGGATCATCATACGGGCTCAAATCTGAGTGGTTGAACTTGATAGCTGTCGCAACGCTCCAATCATTGGCTGTGCCGATCAGATAGTAGCTATCCTCAAGCACGATGCTCGACGGGAACGGAGTGATGTTGAATGAATAACTGCCAAGATAGCTGTCTTCTGCTCCGATGCGGTAATCTTGCTCACCATTCGTTGCATAAGCCACAAATCTTACATATACTGGTTTCTCCGACGGGGCCTTGCTTACCGATGCGAAGTATGCATCCTGCAAGTCCTGTGCTGTAGCATACACTACGTTTTCTACTACTTTTGAAGGCACTTCACGCTGCGTCGCAAACGTCTCATCCTTGCTGATATAGGTCACTACCTTCAAGTCATATCCCTCCGGGAAGTCGGCCAAAGTAAAGTCACCCAATGCCACATCTTTCGATGCGTCAGCATAATCCTTCAATGATATGCTTGTCTCTGCCGGCTGGGCTACGCTTACACCTTCTACCTCGAAGACCGGACCTTGGGGGTTCGTCTGGATAGTTGCGCCGAAATCCGGATCTTCCTCGCACGATGTAGCCGCGATTGCCAATGCGCCAAGCAAAAATATGCTTAATTTTTTCATATCTGATTAATTATATTTTTTAGTTTGGTTATTGGTATCCGCCGCTCCCCGATTATTCTCGGGGAGCCTCGGATTCCTTTTCTTTTCAGATGGTTATCAACGTCAGCTTGTATGCGCCGCCTTGCAACTGCAACTTAACATTGCCCGTAAACGCTTCTGTACAAGTGATGTTGCCACCGCCTAAGGTCAATGTATAAGTCTTGTCCAATTCAAAGGGCTCTTCGCCTCCACCGTAGTTGATAGCGCCCCAAGTGGCATCTGCCACTTTAAAGGACTCCCCTTCTGCGATGGTCACGTTTTCTACAATCCAGATATTCTTGAACTCAGTTGTCTTGAACTCCGTGTCGGTGCCCCAACCGTTCATGTCACCGCGCAAGTAGATGCCCGATGGCAATCCGGGGGTCTCCGGTTCTGCTGCATCCAAAAGCAATACATACTTGCCTCCGGCTACTGTCAACTGTACGCGGCCTGTGAATGCCTTAGGCATCTTCAAGTTGCCGGGGTTGTCAGGTCCTGTAAGTTCGTAGGGCTTGCCGAATTCAATGTCAGTGCCATTGTAACCGTAGTTGATAGCGGCCCAGTTGGCATCTGCCACCTTGAACTCTATTCCTTCGCCGATCGAGCAGCTCTCTATTGCATATACGCCCGATACATCCGTGGTCAAGAACTCATATTCAGGAAGTGCTGCCCAACCTGCATCGAAGCCACCACGCAGGTAGATACCGGTCGGCTGGCCAGGTACGATGATTGCAAGATATGCACAATTTGCACGGGTCAACTTCACTACGTTCGACTGATAGGTCGTGTTAGGAACTACATTTGCGCCGTTAGCTTGCTCTATGTTGGCTGTCAAGCGTGCATAGATGTCATAGTAGCCCGTAGGCACTTGCTTCTCGTTCTTCAATCCGAGCATGTCGCACATCGCTGTGGCTATTTCACCATACGTCGGGTTGATCTCGCTACAATCATAGAACGACGACCCAAGGGTCAACGATGCGGGCAGACCTTCTGCTACCGGAGTAGCAAAGTCTTCCGAAAACGATACCTCTACATTATAGCGCACTGTTGCTGCGTAACCATACGAGGGCTGCGAGCATGTCATATGCAAAGTCTGAGCCTGATTGTCCGACGTGAGTTCTACCGACGTATTGCTCATCTCCGGCACATTCAGGAAATTTTCCACAATTACTCCTTCGTGCTGAGTCAACACAGGATGCTCATCCTTCGACTCATCACAGCTCGTGAAGCCAATTGTGGTCGCCAAAGCGGCGAACAGGAATGATATTTTTTTCATTTCAGTGAATTTCAACTTTGTTATTAAATTCTTTTGTTAATAACCCGGCTCCTGATTAATAACCGGTGTTCTGACCGATTGTACCTACATACTGGTAAGGTATTGCAAATACGGTGCGGTGTGAGTCGATGTCACGACCTTCAGGCACGCCACCCTTCCACGACCAGTTGTAACCTGTTGTGTACTTGCCGAAGCGGATAAGGTCGCTACGACGATGGCCTTCCCAGTAGAGCTCGCGCTGACGCTCGTTCAATATCTCATCAAGTGTCACCTCGCTCGCGTTCAACTGTGCCAAGCCGGCACGCTCACGTACCTTGTTGAACAATTCTACTCCGTTGGTCACATTTGAAGCGCCACGTTTCTGGCACTCTGCAAGCATCAAGTATACATCTGCAAGACGGAATACTGGATAATCTGTATCGCAGAACACGTTGGCACGGTCGCGATCGCCGCCTACATTGTAGTAATTGTCCTCGCCGGTGTATTTGTACTTGATACACATGTAACCGCTACCGGTTGCTGTGTTGTCGGCAAGATCCAAAAGCTCTTTGCTGAACTCGCCTGCGTAGATAAGGTTACGCTTGTCGCCTGGATATGTTGCCAAACGGTCTACAAGCTCCGGACGCATCTTCAAGCCGCCCCATTCCTGGCCACCAGCTCCAAGTTCCTGCTTCAACTCGTCGGGAACTACACCAAAGTATGCTCCGGCTGTGAGGTAGGTGGTGCCTCCGTAAGTCTGCATGTGGGTGCCATCCTGCGGTATGGCGAAGATTATCTCCTTGCCTTTGCCTACATAACGGTCGTTAGTAGCGCAGAACAAATATTTATACTCATCTGCAAGAACGTTGGTGTCTTTCATTATCTCCTGACACCACTGTGCGCACTTGTCATACATTGCCTCGCCTGCATATACCTCGGCATTGAGGTAAAGTTTGGCAAGTATCATCTCAGCTGCCTGCTTCGACAAGCGACCATAGCTCTGGTTCTTGCTGTCGAGAAGCGCTCCATTGTTGATCACGTCGGTCAACTCGGCTGTTACGGCCTCGAAAAGCTGCTTGCGATCATATACAGGGGCTTCGGCTCCTACCGGCTCATCCGTAATCCACGGGCCACGGCCGAACAGGTCTATCATATAATAGTAGCAGTATGCGCGGAGCACGCGGGCCTCAGCTTTCATCTGCTCTACCATTTCATCACTCACTCCGGCTGCCTTAGCTCCGTCTACCTTCGACAGGAACTCTGAGCAAAGCTTGATTGAAGTGGCCTCGCGCTGGTAAGCCATGAACTCCCAGGTGTTATCCGACATCCATGTGTTATACTTCAGATCGGCATAGCCGGGGTCGTTCCACGTGTTCAGAATGATTGCCTCATCGGCTGTGATCTCCTGGAGGTTCCAGTGGCAACGCATCCAGGTCCCGGCGCCTCCGTCTACGCCCGCCGGCGTCAGACCACCCTCATACAGAAGGTTGCCATAAAGCGACTGGAAGTAACCATACCACTCCTGGGGTGTGGTTAACGTAGTCTGCTTGTTGGGATCATCCGGCTCTACATCAAGGTCACCTGTACACGACGATACGCCTGCGCCAAGTGATAGAGCCATCGAACCAAGTGCTATATATTTGAAAAATTTCATATTGCTTTTTTATATATTGCGTTAAACAATCAGATTAGAAAGTTGCCACCAAACCTAAAGTTACGGTGATTGGCTTCGGATATACACCGCTGTCGCGTCCGCTGAACACCTCAGGATCTATACCTTTGTACTTGGTGATTACAAACGGATTCTGTACTGCTGCAAACAAGCGCAGACGCAATGCATTGTTCAACAAGTTCTCAAACGTATATCCGGCTGTGATGTTGTCGCAACGGATGAACGATGCGTTCTGTACGAAGTAGTCGCTTACCATCGTCTGGGTGTTCTTGTTCTCGAAGATGAACGAATCGGCAAGGATGTTGCTGATAGGAGCGGTTGCTGTTACCGATGCAAAGCAGTTGCTCTGCTGTGTCTGGTTGTATACCCAGTTGCCGAAGTTAGCACGCAAGCTGATTCCGAAATCCCAATTCTTGATGTTGAACGTGTTCTGCCAGTTGGCTGTCCACTTCGGATCCGGGCTGTGGAAGATGTATTTATCATCATCCGTGATCTTGCCGTCTTGGTTGCGGTCTACATAGGCGCCCTCGATAGGATTGCCGTCGGTGCCGTATACCTGCTCAAATACGTAGAACGAATTGGCTGCACAGCCCTCGCGCTGGATCTGTACGTTGACCTGGTTGCCGATATCTCCGGTGGGGATATCCTTGCCGGCTGCCAGATGGGTGATTTCATTCTTGTTGTATGCCACATTCAAGTTAGAGCTCCATGTGAAGTTCTTAGTCACGATAGGACGAGTGATCAAGTTAACCTCTATACCTTTGTTGGTAAGGTCACCGATGTTCATTGGTCCGTCAGGGCCAAGGTTCGATCCTGCTGCATATGTAGTATAGGTCAACAGGTCTTTCGTCTTACGATAGTATGCATCTACGCTACCATTGATGCGGTTGTTCAAGAACCCGAAGTCGATACCTACGTTCCATGTGGTTGTTTCCTCCCATTTGAGGTTCTTGTTGTAGCTCGACGGGGTAACAAGCGCTATGAAGTCGCCTGTGGTCGGGTCGATTCCCATTTGGCCTGTGCCGGTCCATGCATTGTAGATTGGCAAGTACGGGAAGAGGTCGCCGAAGCCGCCACCAAGGTTCTGCTGACCGGTGATACCCCATGTTCCACGTATCTTCAAATCTGAAAGTACGCTACGCGTGCCTTCCATGAACGATTCGTCTATCAGTCGCCATGCGAGTGCCACCGACGGGAATGTACCCCAACGGTTGTCGCTGCTGAAACGCGAAGATCCATCGCGACGTACGGTTGCGGTCAACAAGTACTTGTCCATGAAGCCATATTGTACACGGCCGAAGAACGATACCAACTGATAAGGCAAGCTGTAGGGTACGCGCGGCTCATACAAGAATCCGTCGAAGTCCTGGCCAGGCGCATATACCGGATTCCAGGAGCTACCCTTGTTGTAGAATTTCTGCCATGAATAACCGGCTGTTACATCCAACGACGACTTGATAGCCGTAAATTCTTTGTTATAGTTCAAATAGAACTCAAGAAGCAAGTTGTAAATGCGCTGTTTCTCAAACGTCTGGGTGGTATAACCATCCGATACGGGTTCTGATACCCCCGGCTGACGGTGGTTGCCCTTCCATGCTGCCGGTGAGAACGGATGATTGTAGCTTACTACTTTACCATGGCTGTAATCGTAGCCAAGGTTGAGGTTTGCTCGCAAGTCGCGCAAGAACGGCATGCGCAAATCCAACTGCAAGTTACCTACCGACTGGTATACATCCGACCTCGAATCGTAATCTTCTACAAGCGATACGGGGTTCAACGATGCGTTACGGTCAAGCGACGATCCTGCATCATTGGGGCCTGCTACGGCACCACCGGTCAAATATGTGGTCCATCCGTTGAAAGCATTGCCTAAAGGATTGCGTACCGGCAATGTCGGGTTGAAGCTGATTGCTCCTCCAAGCACGCCCTGCTCGTAGTTGTTGCGTACATAGGCGCCCTTGATGTTGGCATTTACCTGCAACAATCCGTCAAAGAACTTCGGCGACAAGTTGATACCTGCTGTCGCACGGTTCATGCCGGTCCTGCGGATAATACCATGGTTTGATGTATAGCCAACCGATACACGGTAAGGAAGTATACCTGCCGTGCCGCCTATTGAAAGGTTATAGTCCGATGATACTGCTGTACGGAGCACTTCATCCTGCCAGTTGGTATTGGCGGTGCCAAGTGCTGCTGCTTGAGGCGAATCTGCACCGTAACGGTTCAATACGAACTCACGATACTGGTTGCCATCCATCATGTCTAATGTCTTACGAGGTGTAGCTACGTAGAGGTTAGCAGAGAAGTTTACTTGAGGCTTGCCTGCTGCACCTTTCTTTGTGGTTACGATGATCACACCGTTTGATGCGCGCGAACCGTAGATAGCGGTTGCCGATGCATCCTTCAACACGGTCATCGACTCGATGTTCTCCGGGGCTATCAACTGCAATGCGTTCGACGATCCTTTTACCGAACCTCCATCCACGGGCACTCCGTCAATGATGATCAACGGGTCGTTAGATGCTGAAAGTGAGGATCCACCACGGATACGGATTGTACCGCCTTCCGAAGGGTTACCGGTTGTCGTTACTACAACACCGGGGGTAGCGCCCACGAGCATGTCCTGTGCTGAAGTCGCAAGACCTGCCTCGATATCATCGGGCTTTACCACTGCTACTGATCCCGTAGCATCCGATTTCTTTACTGTACCATAACCGATTGCCACTACTTCGCTAAGTACTACGGCATTCGATTTAAGGGTAATGTCGATATGAGCACGACCTTCAACGGGTACCCGCTGAGTCTCGCAACCCACATACGATACTACGAGGACGGCGTTGGGGGCAACGTCGATGCGGAAGTTTCCATCAAAGTCTGTCGCTACGCCGTTGGTCGTCCCTTCAGCGATAACACTTGCTCCGATGGCGGGTTCGCCCTCGTAATCAACTACTGTACCTGTGACAGTAGTTTTCTGCGCTAAAGCAGGGAAAGATAGGCTCAACACCATTGCTATGGCAAGCCATGCTTTCCGAGTCATTTGAAAACAAATGTTCTTCATGCAAGAAAATTTTTAGTTAATTTGGGTTTTACAATAAATATATATATAATCTCAATTTTTTCCTGTCTCTGCTAAAAGATTATCTTAGATCCTGGTAAAAGATTATCTTAGATCTTGGTAAAAGATTGTATCGGTCGAAGCGCATCCCTGCCGAGTCATTCTCTTTAGGGCTCCCTACTCGCCTTTACTTCTCAATTCATAATCCTTTTTATTCCTTTCTTTTGTTTTTTTTACTTTTTTATCCCTCTCCGCATCTTCCAGTAATACCAACAGCCCGCCTTTGCCCTTTTTCAACGGGGTTTCAGCCTTAATCTGACATTACGCCCCATTCATAGCCCTCGGCTATTTCCACGCAAATCTGCTCAAGATGACATCTTCCCACGCCCTGCAACTACGTTCGTTACATCCAACTCGTAGCCATCGTTCTTACTTATTTTCAGACTTTTACGCAGGCGTCCTTATTCCACGGCGCTTTAAGGTCAAGACTTCTATCTTAGTTGATTTGCTCTTTTGACTATTGATATTCCCATCCAATCTTCGGGAATATTCCACAAATTAAAGCATTATTTTTGATATTTTAAACATTTTCCCAAAAAATATTTTTCTTTAACGCATTTTTTAACCTTTTGTCCCTCCTCCGTCCCCCCAATCCCCGCCCCCCCCAAATCTCTGGTTTCTGGTTCCCGATTTCCGATTTCCAGTTCCCGATTTCCGCAAATTTAATCACTTTTCCATCCCAAAATTGCACAAATTCATACACTCCACTTCGCTTTTATCATATTTTTATTACCTTTGCATTATTATATAATAACTTTTTCACCATACAACCCCATGAATACTACCGTCGTTGACCGCTTCCTCGAGTACGTCAAATTCGACACTCAGAGCGACGAACTTACCAACCTCACCCCTTCCACACCGGGGCAAATGATATTCGCCAAACACTTGGAAAAAGAACTCCGTGCCATGAACCTCGCCGACATCCACCTCGACGATAACGGATACCTCATGGCTCGTCTACCATCCAACTCCCCTCACAAGCTCCCAACCGTCGGCTTCATCGCTCACCTCGACACTTCCCCCGACATGTCGGGTCACCACGTCAACCCGCGCATCGTCAAAAACTACGACGGCAACGACATCTCCCTAAACCACGACCTCGGCATAACCCTTTCTCCATCCGACTTCCCCGAACTTAATAACTACATCGGACAAGACCTTATCGTCACCGACGGTAACACTCTCCTCGGCGCCGACGACAAAGCCGGAGTCGCCGAAATAATCTCCGCAATCGCTTTCCTACAAGCTCATCCCGAAATCCAACACGGCGACATCGCCATCGCCTTCAACCCCGACGAGGAAATCGGACAAGGCGCCCACAAATTCGACGTCAAACGTTTCGGCGCCGATTGGGCCTACACAATGGACGGCGGCGAAATCGGCGAACTCGAATTTGAAAACTTCAACGCCGCCGTTGCAAAAGTTACCTTCAACGGACGAAACGTACACCCCGGCTATGCCTACCACAAAATGATCAACTCTATCCGCATAGCCAACCAATTCGTCATCATGCTCCCTCGGTGGGAAACTCCCGAACACACCGAAGGCTACGAAGGCTTCTACCACCTCATCTCTTTCGAAGGCTCCGTCGAAAAAACAGTCCTTACTTATATCATCCGCGACCACGACCACGACCGCTTCAACCGACGCAAAAAAGAGCTCGAACACCTCGCACGAAAAATCAACTGCGAATTTCCCGGCGTCTGCGACATCGATATCAAAGACCAATACTACAACATGCGCGAGAAAATCGAACCCGTAATGCACATCATCGACATCGCACAACAAGCCATGCGCGACAGCGACATCGTGCCTAAAGTAGTCCCCATCCGCGGCGGTACCGACGGTGCCCAGCTCTCATTCAAAGGCCTCCCCTGCCCCAACATATTCGCAGGCGGTCTCAACTTCCACGGTCGTTACGAATTCATCCCCATCCCCTCAATGCACAAAGCCGTCGAAGTCATCGTCAACATCGCACGACTAATCGCTCAAAACCACTAATCCCCTCTCAATCACTCACAACCGCCGCCATCTCATGATGGCGGCGGTTTTCAACCTCCCTACTCCCCTGTCTACTCATCCCACACCCCCCCCTCAAAAACACAATAATTATGCGCAACCGGCTCATCGTCATCACTGGCCCCACCGGCTCCGGCAAAAGCGCCCTCGCCATGAAAATGGCCGAGCATCTCGGCTGCGACATAATCTCCGCCGACTCCCGGCAAATGTTCCGCGAAATACCCATCGGCACCGCCGCACCATCCCCCGACGACCAAGCTCGCGTCAAACACCACTTCGTCGGCAACCTCTCAATTTCCGACTACTACTCCGCCGCTCAATTTGAAGACGATGTCATTCGCCTCCTCCCATCCCTATGGCAAAAATCCCCCACCCAAATCCTTTGCGGGGGCTCCATGATGTACATCGACGCCGTCACTCGTGGCATCGACCAAATCCCAACTATATCCGACGACATCCGACAGCACGCCTGGAACATATACCACTCCGGAGGCCTCCAACAGCTCCGCATCTCGCTCCTCCAACTCGACCCCGTCTACTACCGCCAAGTCGACCTCAACAACCACAAACGCCTCATCCACGCCATCGAAATATGCCTCCAAGCCGGTGTCCCTTACTCGTCGCTGCGCACCGGAGCCACCAAACCTCGCGACTTCGACATCGAACTCCTCGCCATCGACATGCCGCGCGATACTCTCTTCGACCGCATCAACAACCGCGTCATCTCTATGATTCAAAACGGCCTCCTCGACGAAGCCCGTGCCGTAAGCCACCTCCGACACCTCAACGCCCTCAACACCGTCGGATACAAAGAACTATGGCCCTACTTCGACGGCCTAATCCCTCTCGACAAAGCCATCGAAAAAATCCAACGCAACACACGCGTCTACGCAAAAAAACAACTAACCTGGCTCAAATCCCGCCCCCACAAATCCATAACCCCATAACCCGTAACCCTATAATCCCATAACCCGTAACCTATAACCCCTATACCCCTACTATCAACGGCTCACCATCCTCCCACCTCAAATCCACCACCGACGACGCCACCAATCCCCCTATCAGCTCCACTGCCGTAGGCGTCGACAGATGCGACCGCCTAACATACTCCTCCAACGTCGTGCTCCCGCTCTCCTTTATCATTTCTATCAACAACCGATGCCGTTCATCATATTGCACCAACATCCCGCTCTCCTTCGCATAGTGCTCCCATGCACTCAGCAACAGCGGATGCGCCACAATATTCTCATCTTTAACACGATAATACGCACGCAACTCACCCCCTTCCTCCACCACATACACTGGCGGACGCAACGCCTTCGGTATCTCCGCTCGTATAACCACCGTCCCCGGTTCCACCTTAAACGCCGTCATCTTTACTTCCACCGACGGCCTACAATACAGCTCGGCCGCGGTCTCTATCATATACACATCCTCCTCATTGCGTATCCCCGCTACCACTCCATTATCCTTCACCCCTATCAGCAACCTACCTCCATTATGGTTGGAAAACGCCGATATCGACCGGGCTATCTTCCGCGCATCCGAAATTGCAAACTTAAAATCCTGCTGCTCATGCTCCCCCTCCTCTATCAGCGAATGTATATAATATCGCCCTTTTATGGTAGGTAAATCTTTCATCTCTCTCGTTCTCCAACTCCCGGCTAATCAGGATAATTCAAATTTTCCCTCTGCGGCGACGACAACACTTCGTCTAAATACCTCCGAGCCACTCTCCGAGCCTCCTCCAAATTGTTATATGTATAGTTACCGCAATCCCTCGCCGTCGCCCCAGGTATCTCCCCCTCATATCCCGCGATAAACGCAAACGTCTCCCGCATCAGCTCCAATATGTCGGCCGACTCATACTCCCCCGACAACAACAGATAACTGCCTGTCATACAGCCCATCGGACCCCAATACACCACCCGCGACGACCACTGCTCATGATTGCGCAAATACGTCGCCGCAAGATGCTCTATAGTGTGCATCGCTGCTCCATCTACCGCTGGCTCCCGGTTGGGACGTGTCAGCCTTATGTCAAACGTGGATATCACATCGCCGCCAGGCGTCACATCGCGCCGGGATAGAAATATCCCGCGCTCAAGCCTCGTATGGTCTATCGTAAAACTCGCTATCTTCTTCATCTTCAATACTTTTTTATCCCTCATCCCTATTATAAGACTTATATATCTTATATATCTTATCCTCCTCCCCCCCAAAGACATGCTGCCCGGCACCCACAACCTCGCGCTACTCCTCCTCCGCGCTATTCCCCTGCAGCTCTTCCAATATCGACTGTATTATCTCAAACGAATGGCGCGGTGCTGCCTCCCAGAAATCGTCGTACTGCGCCATGTTGTCAGCCTCTCCGGGAGTGTCGCTAACCACCCTGATGCAGAAAAACGGCGTGTTCAGCAAATAGCACGTATGCGCTATCGCCGCCGACTCCATGTCCACAGCCAACACCTCAGGATACAATTCCTTAATTCGTGCCACCAACCCGGCATCGGCCACAAACACGTCGCCCGACGCTATCAACCCATGCCGTATATGCGGATTGCCCTGCAACACTCCCAACGTCGTAACATTCTTGTCCGACTCAAAATACAGCGGGCAACGGGCCGCCTGACCCTCTACGGTGTCGGGACCGCACCACACATCATGATACGCTATCCGCTCCCCTACCACTATATCCAATATCTTCGCATCCGAACCGGTGCCGCCCGCCACTCCGGTGTTAATCACCAATTCCGGCGCAAAACGGCTTATCATCTGCATCGTCGACAACGCTGCATTTACCTTCCCGATACCCGACTTCATTATCACCACCGAGTGTGTCCCGGCATCTCCCAAATAAAAGGTTATCCCATCTATCTCGGTCTTGCGTGGCTCTGTCAACAACGGCAGCAACAGCTGCAACTCCTTCTCCATCGCCACTATAATTGCAATATTCATAGCAATGCTTATTTATTTTTATGCTTAATACCCGACAACGCCGGCTCTATATTATAAACCCGACAACGCCAGCCTTATATATATTTATGTATTGGATCTACCAACATTGTCACTGCGAAGATAACAATAATATCCCATAATCCCATCATCCGCTCCCCTTTTTCTCCATTTTTCACCACATTTACGCCACATTTATATCCTCTCCCCCACCGTCTTAACCTCTCTTACTCACCTTTCTACGCCTTGCTGCCCATCCTTCTCAACCTCCACCCTCTATCATCGCGTAGTCTATTACTACCCACTATCATCGCGTGGCCGATTGGCGTGCCTCGCTGACTATCAAAAGCAATTCGTCGTTGACTTCGGCTGGAAGTGCTATATGGCGCAACTGAAGCGAACGCGCCCACCCGGCTATGTCCTCAGGCAACAGGGTAAGCAGTATGTCGCGAAATTGCTCTGTCTCTTCGGCAGTGTACGCGTCAGCCGGCCGGTCGGCGTAGATGTCAAGCTCTTCGTCGTCGTAATACACTATCTCGGTGGAAGCAGCTGTTGACAGCGAGTCTTTCTCGCACACTATGTGCATCCCGCAACACGACGAGCCTTCTACGGCCTCGCCACTGCCGTCACCGCCCATAGCCCCATTTCCATTGCCGTCGGCTGCACTATCGCCTCTGACAGAGCTACTTATATCCCTATTCTCCTCGCCAACTACTGAGCCGCTGCCGTCGCCGTCGCCCGACGACGGCGACATGCCTGCACCCTTACGGTGCCTACGCCCGTCTACGAGGTAGATTACTCCTCCTGCCACCACCAAGATGGCTAATATGATTGCCGCGGCTATCATATCGGTAGAGTACTGCTTTGCTCATTTTGGCTATCGCCGCCGCAGCCCGTTGGCAGCTCTGTGTCGGCGTCGTCGCTCGTGCTATCGGCATCTACAACGCTAAATCCCGCTGCTACAAGGTCGTTCCAATAACCGGGATACGACTTGCTCACCACCTCGGCGTTGCGTACCACGATGCCGGGTATCAGCACTGCCGTCGGGGCAAAGGCCATCGCCATGCGATGGTCGTCGTAGGTGTCGATGACCGGACGCTCGAAGATGGGATGCCGTTCGCCATTCCACACCAGCTCGCTATTGTTGCGTATCTCAACCACGATGCCATACTTATCCAACTCGCACCGCAATGCCTCCAGCCTATCTGTCTCCTTGACCCTCAACGATTTAAGTCCGCGCAAGTGAAATGGTATGCCGAGCATCGCTGCAGTCACGGCAAGCGTCTGGGCCAGGTCGGGGGTGTCGATAAGGTCTACCTCAAATCGTGAAAACTGCTCCGGCGTGGGTGCCACTTCGAGGGCGCCTTCCACCTCTTCCGATGGCTCGGTGTTCACGCCAAGCATCTCAAACAACCGGGCACACGCGCTATCGCCCTGCAACGACGGCAGTTGCAATCCGGGCAAGGTGACAAACCCTGCCGTCAACGCCGACGCCTCATACCAATACGACGCTGCCGACCAGTCGGCTTCGGCTACCACCGTGCCTACTGCGCTATAAGGCTTGGGCGAGATGACGATATCCTCAAACGGGGCGTCAAATTCCACCTCGGCGCCGTTCCGACGCATCAGCGCGGCGGTCATGTCGATATATGGCTTTGACAACAACCCGCCCTCCAGATGCAGGGTCAACCCTTGCTCCATCGTCGGAGCTATCATCATCAGCGCGGATATGAACTGCGAACTCACCGTGGCGTCGATGTTCAACTTGCCGCCGCTGAGCCTACGCCCTTTGATACGCAACGGCAAATACCCTTCGCGCTCTATGCACTCTATGTCGGCACCGAGCGCCCGCAACGAGTCGATAAGTATGCCCATAGGCCGTTGACGCATTCGCTCGCTCCCGTCCACCGTTGCCGCAATGCCTTGATATGCACTTAGATAGGCGGTTATGAACCGTGTGGCAGTGCCTGCCGCTCCGGTGTTCACTTCCACCGCTCCCTTAGCTGCCGCTGTTGCCGATAACGCCTTGGCGAGCAGATTGGTGTCGTCGCAGTCGGCTATCTTCACCGCTACGTCGCCTCCAGACGTCAGCGCATTGATTATCAGCATCCTATTACTGATGCTCTTCGACAACGGCAAGGCTATCTCTGCCATCATCATCTCTTCGGGTGGATATATTCGGTAATCCATTATATAATTGATATTCTGTTATTTACAATTCTCCAATGCCACCGGCTGCAGCCCTCTCATGCCGCCGGCTTGCAATCTCCTACTACTGGCCATCTATCTTCTTTAATGCTGCCTCTATGCGGCTGAGGCTCTCGTCAATGACGCTTCGGGGTGTGGCCACGTTCATGCGCATAAACCCTACCCCCTCTTCGCCAAACATCGCCCCGTCGTTGAGCGCCAATTTGGCTTCCTTCACGAAAAAGTGGTTAAGCCCCTCATGGTCAAACCCTAAGCCGCGGCAGTCAAGCCATATCAGGAATGACGCCTGCGGCCGGTACACCTTGATACGCCCGCCCGATATACTGCTCAATCGCTCGCTCACATAGTCGATATTCGCTTGTATATATTCCAACGCCTCGGCAAGCCATTCTTCGCCATGATGATACGCGGCTATCGCTCCGATGGTGGCAAAACAGGTGGGGCAGCTAAATTCGTTAACCTCCATCCAATCGTAGAACTCGCGGCGCATCGCCTCGTCTTTGATGACGCACCACGAACTCACCAACCCCGGCACATTGAACGTCTTCGACGGGGCCCCAAGCATGATACCCGTGCGGCGCGCATTCTCGCTCACCGACAGATACGGTATATGAGGCTTGCCGCCAAGCATCAAGTCGCCATGTATCTCATCCGACACCACTATCACATTCTCGGCGGCACAGATGTCGGCTACCCGCGCAAGCGTCTCTCGGCTCCACTGTATCCCTATCGGGTTGTGGGGATTGCATAGAATCATCATGCGCGGATGCTCGCGCTTCACTATCTCTTCCAATCCCTCTACGTCCATTTCATATCTGTCATCCAACCGTCGAAGCGGATTGTTGAGCACCACGCAACCGTTTCCTTCCACCACCCGCTTGAACGGATGATACACAGGCGGCTGTATCACTACCTTGTCGCCTGCCTTGCAGAACCGGTTGATCACGAAACCTATACCTTTCACTATACCTGGTATGTACGTCAGCTCCTCCGGCTTGGTATCCAACCCATGCCGCCGTCTGAGCCATTCGGCTATCGTCGGGAAAAACTCGCACGGCGTCGACGCATACCCATAAATGCGATGCCTGAGGCGCTCCTGCAATGCTTCCGTTATCTCCGGGCACACGCTGAAATCCATATCGGCTATCCACATCGGCAACAGGTCGTCGCTGTCAAACCATTTGTTCAGTTCTCGGTATTTTATTGCATCGCTATGCGAGCGGTCAATGATAGTGTTAAAGTCGTATTTTCCCATGTCGGTATTGATTTTCTTATTATTAGGTGTCCTCTTAATCCTGCCGCAGTCAGCAATGAGCTACAAAAGCTACTCCAGCTATAAAAGCCATAAAAGCTACTCCAGCTATCCAGCCGCCCACGGCCAATTCATGCACAAAGGTACGATTAAAATTTGCCATCGCCAACTTTTTCTCCCTAATACCACCAATACCACCGAAACTCCCCACCCATCCACCTCATCACAATCAACTATATTCCCCTCAAATCGCACCTACTTTCAGCTACTTTCATATTATTAACGATTTTTTTTGACAACTTATTAATCAATTTATTAACTTTGTCGGTTGAATTTGAATTATATCATTCGTTTCGGCTTCGCATCGCGGCGCCGTTTCACAACACGCTCATTGTGTGGACATAACAATAGATATCAATGATTAATCTCACAATCGACCGCGGCAACACCACTGCCAAGTTAGTCCTCTGGGAGGGCACGGAGCCGATTTCGACATCGACAATTTTCAATGCCGACAACGCTACCTTGCTCCGCGCCATCGGCGAGTTGTCGTTCGACCGCGCCGCGTTGTGCTCTGTGGCCGGTTCTATCGACGGCCTCGACGATTTGCTTGCCGATAGAGGTATATCCCTGCTTTCGCTGACCGCTTCGACACCTATACCCACCGGCAACCTATACGCCACGCCCGACACTCTCGGCGTCGACCGCATCGCAGCTGCTATCGGCGCCCACACTCTATATCCCGGCCACGAACTCCTCGTCGCCGACATCGGCACTTGCGTCACCTACGACCGCATCGACGCCAATGGCAATTTCATCGGCGGCAACATCGCCCCGGGCATAGGCATGCGCCTGCGTGCAATGCACACCTTCACCAAGGCGCTACCGCAAGTGGCAAGCGTCGGCGATACCCCCATCCGCGGTATTTCCACCGACACCGCCATGCGCTCCGGCGCTTTCTTCGGCGTCGTTGCCGAAGTCACCTACTACAACTCGCTCCTCGGCGCCGACGGCATGACGCTCCTCACCGGCGGCTGGAGCGAACGCGTCGCCGCCGCCCTCAATTTTGATGCTAAACTTTGCCCCCTTCTTGTCAACAGGGGGCTTAACAGAATATTACAGTATAATGAAACTAAACCGCTTTAATACGGCTTTTACTGTCGCCCTCGTGGCGATAATCGCTAATTGCAACTTCAATCTCTCGGCTGAAAACAACGAGCAATCACCCTATTCGCGCTTCGGATTGGGTGTACTCAACGACCATGTTTCCTCGGCCCAACGTGCCATGGGCGGCGTCGGCTATGCCATGAACAATGGCCGGCAAATCAACTCCATGAACCCCGCATCCTACGCCGCTATCGACACCCTCACTTTCCTCTTCGACATGGGTGTCAACGTCAAAAGCTCGACACTCAAACAGGACGACCTCAAAGGCAAAAAATTCACCGGCGGCATCGACTACATCAACATGCAGTTCCCCCTCGGAAAATACATGGGCGGTAGCGTCGGCTTCCTCCCATACTCCAAAGTGGGTTACGCCTTTGGCGAAGAAATCGTCAATGGCGAAGAAGCCCACCAAGGAAGCGGTACGATTAACGAACTTTACGTGGGAGTCAGCGGCCGCCCATTCAAGGGCTTCACCATCGGCGCCAACGTATCCTATCTCTTCGGCAACCTGGTCAACGACACGTATCTTACTACAACCAACTCTGCCACTTCGCTCTACGAAAAGGTAATCGAAGTGCGCGACTACGACCTGCGTTTCGGCGCCCAATATTCCTTCAACATCGGCTCTAAGCACCGCGCCACTATCGGTGCCGTATTCTCCCCGGGCAAGGATTTCCGCGGCTCCACCTACGGCGTAAAATACGACGTGGCCTCTTCATCCACCAAACCCGACACCGTCGGCTATGCCCATCTCCAAGGCAACTATTCCCGACCCGCCACCTACGGCATCGGTCTCAACTACCACTGGAACAATCGCCTCATGGCCGAAGTCGACTTTACCTACCAGCCCTGGCGCGACGCCAAAGCCAACGTGCTCTCGGAGTTTGAACCGGTCAAATACGACAACCGCTGGAAGGTGAATTTCGGTGTGCAATATATGCCCGACCCACGCGGCAGCTACCTCCAACGCGTGCGCTATCGCATCGGCGCTCTCTACAACCACGACTACGTCATGGTGGGCGATAACAACGTCAAAGACTATGGCCTGTCATTCGGCCTTGGACTACCCACGCCCGTCAACCGCTACACCAAGACCATCGTCAACCTGACGTTTGAATACCGCCACCGCCAGACTTCCCCCGTCAAGCTGGTCACCGAAAACTATTTCCAAATCACCCTCGGCATCAACTTCAACGAGCTCTGGTTCTGGCAAAACAAAATTCAATAATCCTCCCTTTACACTACCTCCCACGGGGTGGCGGTGGTGGCAGCATCAATGCGTCGCATAGACAATTTGCCTATCGACCCACCCACCGCTTCAACACTCTGATTTCCAATCAATAGCAACATGTCCCGACCATTCAAAAATTTTCTGCCGCATAAAAAACGCTGGTGGGCGCTGATCATCATCGCCATCATCGCCGCCACCATGATTGCCACAGGAAAGAAAGAGCAGGAACAAGTTACGCCTATTGACTACGACCCGGAGACGACTCCCACCATGTTCACCACCGACGCCACTTCCTACGTCTCCGACTCGGGCTACACTCGCTACTACATCGAAACCACCAAATGGTACATATTCGACGATGCCGCCGAACCATTTTGGAAATTCCCCGAAGGCATCTACGGCGAAAAGTTCGACAACGACATGAAGGTCATCGCCACCTTCGAATGCGACTCCGCAGTCTATAAAAGCGCCATCAAGCTCTGGGAATTTTCGGGCAACGTGCGCATCAACAACGAGTTTGGCGACCGTTTCCTCACCCAACACCTCTTTTGGAACACCGGCGAGCACAAGATGTACTCCGACTCGTTCATCCACGTCGAGAAATCCGACCGCATCGTCGAAGGCTACGGCTTCGTCGCCGACGAAAAAATCACCGACTACATCGTGCACCGCCCCTCGATGATCATCCCGGCAAACGCTCTCAACCGCGACCGCAACGCCCAGGCCGACAACGACAGCCTTCAAGCGCCTACCGACACCATGGCTACCGGCGTGCCTCGTCGCAGGCCGCCCCGCCCCCGACAAGGATACCCGAAGGCTGCCCCCGACATCACTTCGCCCACACCGGGCGGTCATATCCCCGGCTCCCACAACGCCCGCGTATCGGGCGTTCAACAACGGCTGGAGCAACAGCAACCGTCACAAATCATCAGGGCCGACAATAATGCCCACCAAATATCTCCCACACGCATCAAGGCCGACAATCTACGACCCGTCAAAAAATAAACTCATCATGCAATCATGATAACCTGGATAATAATAACCATCGTCTCGCTCATCCTATCCGCACTATTCTCCGGTGTGGAAATCGCCTACGTCACCTCCGACCGCGTCCGCACCGAGCTCGATGTCAAAATGGGCGGTCCGATAAGCCGCGCGCTCAACATCTTCTACCGCCACCCCGAATTTTTCATCTCCACAATCCTGGTTGGCAACAACATAGCCCTCGTGGTCTACGGTATGGGATTTGCCAAATTCCTCGAAGAACCGCTCTACAAATCGGGCATGGGCGAGTTCCCGGTCCTCATCATCCAGACTCTGGTATCCACCGGCGTCATCCTGCTCATGGGCGAGTTCATCCCCAAAACGGTGTTCCGCATCAACCCCAATGCCTCGATCAAATTCTTCGCCCTCCCCATGATGGCCATCTACGCCATCCTCTACCCCATTTCGCTCTTCTCCACATGGCTGTCGAAAGCACTGATGCGTCTCTTCGGCATCAGCAACAAAAAGGACGAAAACGAGTTGCTCTCCGTCGGCGACCTTAACCAATACCTCGAACGCACCATCGACGACGTCGAGGAGAAGAAAGAGACGGTGGAAAACGAGGTCAAGATTTTCCACAATGCCCTCGACTTCTCTACCACCCATCTGCGCGACTGCATGACACCGCGCAACGAGATTTTTGCCATCGACATCGACAAGGTCGACCGCGACGAGCTTTGCCGTCTTTTCACTTCATCCGGACGCTCCAAAATCATTGTCTACAAGGAAGATATCGACAACATACTCGGCTACATCCACGTGTCGGAGCTGTTCCACACCGACATCGACTGGCGCACACGCCTCAAGGAGGTGATTTTCGCACCCGAAGCGGTGCTCGCCAACAAGATGATGCGCCGCCTGCTGTCGGAAAAACGCTCCATTGCCATCGTCGTCGACGAGTTCGGCGGCACTTCGGGCATGGTGACCCTCGAGGACCTCGTTGAAGAAATTTTCGGCGACATCCAGGACGAACACGACCACGCACGACTCACCGCCCGACGCCTCCCCGACGGCTCCTACGAGTTCTCCGGACGCATCGAGATTGCCACGCTCAACGACACTTTCCGCCTTGACATCCCCGAAAGCGATGAATACCAGACGCTTATGGGCTACATCCTCCACTCCACCGGGGCCATCCCCGAGCAAGGCGACATCATTGTCCTCGATAACATGTGCTTCGAGATACTCAAAAAGAGCGCCACTCGCCTCGAACTGATACGCGTCACCGAAGCTAAGTCAAAGGACTCCGACCAATAACCTCCACCGTCAGCAGTTGGCGGCAACACATTCATTAGCATAACCTTATAGGCCAGCGCATTAACCATAACAAT
>JAQXRH010000095.1 GCA_029218425.1 Bacteroidales bacterium
CCAAAAGCTTGGCATACAGCCTATTCCATCCCCTGGCCATATTGCCACGGGGCTAAACACTACTATGTTAAACGGTGTTAATAAGGCTTGCGGTAAGCATGGCGACAGCCTTGATTGGCGCGCAGCCATTTCATGTCAAAATGAAAGAATACCCACTGGAAATCAGTCCAAAAACCCCATATATGGTAATAATTTAGCAAATTGGCAATAAAAGATGTTAACCGCACGCATTTTTATTGTTTAATCGCTTGACATCCCACTGAAAAGCATTACCTTTGCAATGTGTTTTTCATGGTATTAGATTTAAGGTTAACTAAGATTGATTGTCGCGAGACAATCATTTCTTTTTTTTATATGGGTGGGCTTACCGCGTGTCGCCATAGGCTAATTTAACAACCTCCGCTATTGCATTATCAAGAGCATTTGGCTATCTTTGAACTTATATTACCAACAACACTCTTTCTATGGCTACCACCGACTCGCTTATCGACTCCTCCAACCGCGAAATGAATTTAGCATGGCAGTTTATCGCCAATACCGGGGTCTCCGTATTCCTCACTGGTAAGGCCGGAACAGGCAAGACGACTTTTCTGCGGCACCTACGCTCCATACTTCCCAAACGCATGGTTGTCCTCGCCCCAACGGGCGTAGCCGCAATCAACGCCGGTGGCCAGACCATCCACTCTTTCTTCCAGTTTGCACCCGGGCCTTTCATCCCCGGAGCCAAAAGCAAAGAGGCGAACAACCTCTTCCGCATGGCCAAGCACAAGAAAAATCTTATCCGCTCGCTCGACCTGCTCGTCATCGACGAAATATCAATGGTTCGCGCCGACCTGCTCGACCGCATCGACGACGCATTGCGCCGCTACCGCGACCCTTCGCGCCCTTTCGGCGGCGTGCAACTCCTGCTCATCGGCGACCTCATGCAGCTATCCCCGGTCACCAAAAATGATGAATGGGCCATGCTTTCGCAATACTACCCCACCCCCTATTTCTTCTCCTCCAACGCGCTGGCTTCGCTCCACTATGTCACCGTCGAGCTACGCAATATCTACCGCCAGCAGGACCCCGCTTTCATCGACCTCCTCGCCAAGGTGCGCTGCGGCAAGGTGGGATACGCCGACCTGCAACTGCTCAACTCGCGCTTCATACCCAATTTCTCCTCCGACCAACCCGGCTGGATAAGGCTCACCACCCACAACCTCGCCGCCCATAGCTACAACGAGGCCCGGCTCGCACGCATCGACAGCAAGCAGCTCAATTTCCCGTGCAGCGTCTCCGGCGATTTCCCCGAACAAAACTATCCCGCCGAGCCAACCCTCGCCCTCAAGAAAGGCGCACAAGTGATGTTCATCAAAAACGACGTTTCCGCAGCCCATGCCTACTACAACGGCAAGATAGGCACAGTCACCGGAATTAGCTCGACAGCTGTCGAAGTCACTTGCCCCGACTCCGACGACCCTATCGTCGTCACCCCCGTGACATGGGACAACACAAAATACACTCTCGACCCCGTTTCCAAGGAAATCAAAGAGGAAGTTGTCGGCTCTTTCACACAATATCCCCTACGCCTCGCTTGGGCAATAACCATACACAAAAGCCAAGGCCTCACTTTCGACAAAGCTGTCCTCGACATCAACGACGCCTTTGCCCACGGCCAAAGCTACGTGGCACTGAGCCGATGCCGCTCGCTTCAAGGCATGGTACTGACCGCACCGGTCAACGCTGGCGCCCTTATCACCGACTCTACCGTCAACAGCTTCATCGACGCCGAAACAGCCAAAAAGGATGCCATCATCTCCAGCCTCCCCTCCCTAAAACAGCAATACTTCCTCTCGCTCTTAGACGAGCTTTACTCCTTCGCCGACATCGACCGCGACTACCAATGGATGCTACGCGTCGTCGACGAGCATCTCAGCTCGCAGTACCCTAAATTCCTCATCCGCCTAAAAGCCGTGCAGCGTCCGCTCCAAGAACGCCTCACCGACATAGCCGCGCGTTTCCGGCCTCTCTATGCCGCCGCATTGCAGCAATCCTCCGGCATCATCGCCGACTCGCCCATCGAAAAGCGCATCGCCGACTCTTGCCACTATTTTGCCGAAGCGGTCAAAGAGATCTTCGAATCGCTTATCACCAAAGATGCAATCATCAACATCGAAAACAAACGCATAGCCGAAATCTACGGCAACGCCCTCTCCGCCCTGCGCAACAGCGTTCTCTTCAAATATGGCATTTTCAAGGGCCTCGCCGACACGCCGTTCACCACCGGCGCCTATCTTGACATAAAAGCCCGCATACTTTTGAACAACCTTGACGGCAAAACCGCGGCCGGAACAACACGCCGCCAGCGCAAAGCCAAAGAGCAACTTGCTAAAGAGAAAAAAGCCGTAGAGAAAAAACCGAAAGCCGACACCGTCGAGGAGACATTGCGGCTATACAACGCCGGCATGTCGCCCGACGAGATTGCCAGCCGCCGAAATCTCAAACCGTGGACCATCTACGGCCATCTTGGACGTCTCGTCAGCAAAGGCCTCATCGACATCGACGACCTTGTCAGCAAAGAGCACCAGCTGATCATACGCAACGCCGCAGCCCGTTTCACCTCGGCCTACACCCTCAAAGACATCCGCGAAGCCGTCCCCGACAACATCTCCTACCCCGAAATCAAAATCACCCTCGCCCAATAAAAGTGCCCGCTTCGCCAAATTACCGAATGGATTGAAGCCAAATTACCGAATGAAATCGCGCCAAATTACCGAATGAAATCGCACCAAATTACCGAAAATTTTAACGCCAAATTACCGAATGTAATTTTTTTTAATTACTTTTGTCTATCTAAAAGTTTAAATCATGGACGGATACAGGCATAGAATAATGGACGTGCTACTAAAGAAAAAGTTGGAAGCAAAGGGAGCAGTACTCATTGAAGGTCCCAAATGGTGCGGGAAAACCACTACTGCTGAACAAATAGCAGTAAGTAAGGTAATGCTGGCAAGGACTGATGTAAAAAACAATTTCAGAAGCCTACTGGAGATTGATACTGATGCCGCACTGGCAGGAGCACCTCCTATGCTCATCGATGAATGGCAAACCGTTCCAAAACTATGGGATGCCGTTAGATATACTGTTGACCAGCGCCGAAAAATGGGCCAATTTATACTCACCGGCTCCTCCGTCCCCGACAAAGATGCCGAGCAGGAAATTGAGCACTCAGGCACTGGACGATTTGCATGGCTCACTATGCGACCAATGTCATTGTTTGAATCTGGAGAATCCAATGGTAGTGTGAGTCTCGGCGACTTATTTGTAACGTCCAAGAATATATTGGGGAAAAATAGCTTGTTGCTAAAAGACATCGCATTCCTGATTTGTCGCGGAGGTTGGCCGATGGCAATTGATCTCCCCGAAGAAGCAGCACTCGAACAAGCATTTGATTACTATGATGCCGTAACTAAAGAAGATATTACCAAAGTAAATGGTATAAAACGGGCTTCTGAAAAAGTACAGAGGCTTATGCGGGCATATGCGCGTCATCAAGGGACTCAGGCCTCCATCGCTACACTGAAAGAAGATTTGAAGTCAAATGATATGGGAACGATAGATGACGATACCATAGCCTCATATCTCGATGCTCTCCGAAAAATATTTGTGGTAGAAGATATGCCGGCTTGGAATCCTAATCTTCGCTCTAAAACAGCAATCAGAACCACTAATACCAGATACTTTGTCGACCCATCAATTGCTACTGCGGCATTAGGAATTGGTCCTGCCGATCTAATCAATGACTTGAACACTATGGGCTTCCTGTTTGAAACCATGTGTGTAAGAGATTTGCGTGTATATGCTGAAGCACTTAATGGGAAAGTATACCATTTCCGTGATAAAAAAGGATTGGAATGCGATGCGGTAATACACCTACGTAACGGACAATACGGCTTGATAGAAATAAAACTTGGAGGTGAAACTCTAATTAATGATGGCGTTGAGACCTTGAATTCATTAGAAAATCAGATTGATACCATCCACATGAAAGCTCCTGCATTCAAAATGATATTAACAGCAACAGGCGACTACGCATATCGCCGTCCAAACGATGGTACATACATCGTTCCGGTAGGCTGTTTGAAACCATAACGATTGCAGTTACGGTCGGGTGAATTTGGAGAGGTATCTCTGGGCGGCAAGACGGATACCTTCGGGAGCCGGAGTGCGGCCAGAGGCTAAATCCGATACGGCGTCGGGCACCATCATCATGAACTGTTCACGGAGCAATTGACTTTCGCGCTGGTATAGTTCCATCGCTGCCGCTTCAACTATGTCTGCGTCGTAGAGTCCTTTGGGAGCCATCGTCATCGCAAGCAGCTCTTTATCCGACAGATCCTTTATCTGTTCCCATGCCAGACGGCGTCGAAGCAGCAAACCGGCTTCCTCAACAACAGCCGGATTGTATCTATACGGATTTTCGATTATCTCTTTCAACCGAGCATTGTCATATCCCATCAACAGATTGACAATCTCATCGCTCAGTCCCGATTTAGTCTCCGCAGACTCTTCTTTTGGCATATACCGAGAATGGTCTTCTTTTGGCATATACTGCGAGTGGTCTTCTTTTGGCATATAACGGGAGTGGTCTTCTTTAGGCATATACCGCGAGTGGTCTTCTATTGGCGCGGCAACAACTTCGGGCATAGGCACTTTACTTTCGCTTTTCGTTTCACACGCTTTCAACGGCTTTGCTTTCGTCAACATCCATGCTGCAGTCAGTGCTCCCACTAATGACATACCCAATGCCAGCAACCTTATTACACCAGGGAAAACAAACCATATAAGATAAGATGCCAAGATTACACCTGAAACGACAGCCATACAGATTCCAAAAGCGCGAAACTTGGTAAAGTATTTTGATATCTTAAAACTCGAAATTGCGAGCAACGGACTAACTGATAAAAATCCTAATACCAAGAGCAGCATCCAAGATCCCACCACCCAACCAATATGGAGTGGCAAATAATCCTGTTCGGTTAAGCCAAAAAGTAGATTTGCAGCAAATCCTATTGACGAGGCTATAATTCCCAATATAAAACCTGACTTTTTAATTTTCAGCTGCTTAACCTGACGATAGGCATTTGAATAGCCCACAATCATAATTGCAGCGCCTACAGTCTGTACAAAAAGTGGTATACTATAGTCTTCTCCTTCATAATATGCTCCTCCGATAAGTGTCATCAAACCTATGATTGAGGGGAGAAAAGCCAAAGTCACACCTATGGCTATTATAAGCAGCGGTTTGCCTTTAAATTTAAAGTCGGCAGGTAATTGCATCGTTGTCATGGTCACTTTATTTTTGATTTCCATTGAGATATCTGTTGGCGGCGAGGCGGATGCCTTCGGGAGCGGGGGCGGTGCCGGAGGCAATTGCGGCAACGGTGTCGGGTGTCAGAGCCTTAAATTGCTCGCGGAGCAATTGACTTTCGCGCTGGTATAGCTCCATCGATGCAGCTTCAACAATATTTAGCTCATAGAGGCCTTTGTCGGCCATAGTCATTTCAAGAAGTTCAGCATCAGGCAAATCCTTGATTTTCTCCCATGCTTCACGACGAGCAAGTAGCTCGTGAGCCTTTTCCACGACCTCCTTGCAATGAAAATCAGGCTTATCTACTATCTTCCTCAACTTTGCATCATCATAACCCATCATCTTTTGCAGAATATCATCAGTGGTATTTCCAGAATGCTCGGTTGACTTTTCATCAACATTATGACCCGAACTCAGTTTAGTTGGAGCATTTGCTATGATAGCTTTCGGCTTTGCCCATGCTATCCGCAAGCACAACACTATCATAGTAAGTAGTACTATAAATACTCCTAAACCGGCGCCGTATATGCAATCCAATATTAAACTCAATAATTCATTATACTCATAAACATAAGATTCTGCAAATGGCATTATTAGAAATATAAAGGACATAATAGAAAATGCGACTCCTGCTCCTCGGAAACGAGTATAATAGCGTGACAACTTAAAGCATGCCAATGCCATAATAACCGATGTTATCGCGAACAAGATAAAATCCAACAGAATATCAGCACCGCTAAAATAGTCTAAGAAGACTATCTGAAAGCTATGATAACAGCACAACATAGATCCAATTATAGCGAGCATAAAGCCTGACTTTCTAATATTGGCATTATCCTTATTCAATTTATAAAGTATATAAAAGCCTTTAGCCATTATACATGCCCCTATCCCCATGAATAGAAACCCTATGATATGCTGTATCATACCATTTCCAGAATGTAGTTCAATTTTTTCAATAAAGCTCCATAATGCCATAGGCAAAAAAGCGTCAAGGGATCCAAAGCCTATAACTTTTAAAGCATACCGCTGTGGATCGGAGTGCCCCTTCATTTTCTTATTTATCACTACGATTGATATCGCAAGTATTGCAATAGCAAAAATCAACAGGATAACTAATAAATACATACTACTTGAAGTCATTATTTCATTAATATCTAATTATCTATTTTTTTAATTGCTACACAGCGGATACTGTCTTACAGTTCGATAGGTTGGTCGGGGAGGAAGGCATGGGGAGCGGGGCGGCCAATGACGGTGTCCCAGAGCATGGGGGAGATGCCGTCGGCGGGGCGTTTTACGGTGAGGTTGTCGTCGGTGAATATCTCGCCGGCGGCAATAGCGCGGCGCGCCACTATGCTTTTGCGGGCTATGAGGATATTGGCGCGTTCGGCCTCGGCTACAGTCTTCACGCCGTTGCCAATGGCCTGCTCTATATGGCGTATCGACGACACCATCGCGGCGAGAGCGTCGGGGTCGAGCGAAGCGCGGTGGTCGGGGCCCTCCATCGACGTGTCAAGGGTGAAATGCTTTTCAATAATCTGCGCACCCATAGCCACGGCAGCCACCGGCACCTCGATGCCGAGCGTATGGTCGCTGTAGCCCACGGCACCGACATTGAGCGTGCGCAATGCCTCCATCGCCCGCAGGTTGACAGCTTCGTAGGGCGTGGGATATTGCGTGGTGCAGTGCAGTAGCGATATATCGTGGCGGTCAACGCCTCCACGGCATAGGATTTCAACAGCGGTAGCCACCTCGTCGAGTTGCGACATGCCGGTAGAGAGGATAATCTTGCGACCCGGAGCTGCCACCTTGCGCAGATAGGGCAAGTTGGTAATCTCCCCCGAGGGAATTTTCCAATAGTCCATATCCAACTGAGCGAGGCAGTCAATCGAGGGCAAGTCGAAAGGCGTACTCATAAAACCTATACCTTTGTCGCGGCATATACGCTCAAGGCGGGCATAGTCGCTCAACGGCAGATGTATGCGGCGGCACATTTCCAATTGGCTCTCACCACTGCCCGTCGTCTCCTTCTGATACTCCGCCTTGGGGGCATAGCACGATATGACCTCCTCCGGGATAGCCGTCTGAAATTTCACATAGTCGGCTCCGGCCCGAGCCGCCACGTCAATCATCTCCACAGCGAGGTCAAACGACCCGTTATGGTTGACACCGGCTTCGGCAATGATAAGCACTTCTTGCATACTACACTGATATATTTAGAAATTAGATTTCAAATTTATAATCCTACGTTTATCGGGACCAAACACCACCTCCTGCATGTAGCGCGTCATCTCCACATTGGGGGTAGGGGCCATAAATTCAAGTGGGCGGCATAGCCAATCGCTTATTATCATATACGGCAGATTGACACCGGCATATACCGAGCACACGGCACCACCGCCCAATCGCGGATTGATTTCCATAAGCAGCAACTCGCCGCTGTCGATGTTTTCAATCAGCTGAACAGTGACCGCGCCACGCAAGCCGGCCGCATTGATAGCTTTCAAAGCTATATCCTCCCCTTTAGGCAATGAGACGGTGACCGTACGGCTCACCTCGCCGCCTACCACCTCCAAGCGCAAGCGAGGCGAAAGGGCCAAGACGTTGCCTTCGTGGTCGACGTAGCAGTCGAGGGTATATTCCCGACGGTTTTGTATATATTCCTGCACTATATATTTGTCGAGGTCAATATCAAGACCGCGCCACTGCTCCAACGAGCGTATCACTTTGATACCTTTCGAGGCCGACCCGGTGCGCGGCTTGGCTATCACCGGGAAGAATTGCGGCTCCGGAGTGTCTACGACACGAGGCACCGGGATATCGTTGGCGCGCATAATCTCGTCGGTCAGCTTCTTGTCAAACATCGCACGGCATACATCGGGCTTCGACACCGGAGCCCACACCTGCGGGTTGGTCTTGCAATACGTTGCCGCCACCTCCACAGCGCCGTCGACAAAGGGTAGGATGATGTCAATTTTTTTCTCTATGCAAGCGTCGTGGAGTTGCCGAGGCAGGTCGGAGTCGCTCCACTTGCCTCCGGTAATTACTTCTGCCACAGAAGCAATTGGCACATCCTCTCCGAGTTCGAAGCTGTACATATGTGCATTGTACCCCATTTTAGCTGCGGTTTCAACAAATAGCCGGGCCATACTTACTCGTTTTGCTCCTCCAAGCATGAGCACATTGAGCGATCGCTTCATAAAATATCAAGGTTTAAATTAATTGGGAAAAAGACTTGAACGCATAAATAAAATAGTGGTTTTACATATATATATTTTCCGTGATTGTCAGTTAAATTAGGATTCTTCTCATAAGCTATCTATTGTAAATATCTGTCTTATACCGGGCGAGGTTGGCCGGGTCGGTGAACCATTCAATGGTACGTTTCAGCCCCTCTTCAATCGTCACTTGCGGTCGCCAGGGCGTGGCTGCGGTAATCTTACCGTTGTCGCCACACAGGCGGAACACTTCGGAATTGGCGGGACGCAAACGCGCCTTGTCGACCACAAAGTCGACATCGGCGTCCATCAACTTCGCTATCAGATGCAGCGTATCGCCCATCGATATCTCCGTGCCGGTGGCGATATTGAAGTCCTGGCCTTCAACGCCTTCGGCCTTGGCAAGTGCGATAAACCCTCTACACGTATCCTCCACGAAGTTGAAATCGCGGGTCGGGCGCAAATCGCCCACCATGATTTCTCGTTTGCCGGCCGCTATCTGCGATATTATGGTAGGGATGATAGCGCGTGCGCTCTGCCGCGGACCGTAGGTGTTGAACGGCCGAGCCAGCACCACCGGCAGCGAGAACGCATTGTAGAAACTCAACGCTATCGCATCGGCGCCTATCTTGGTAGCAGAATAGGGCGACTGCGGCTGGCGGGGATGCTTCTCGTCGATAGGCACATATTGCGCCGTACCGTAGACCTCCGATGTGGAAGTGACAATCAGCCTACGGCAGCCATTGTCCAGGGCGCCCTGGCACATGTTGAGCGTACCGGAAATGTTGGTGTCGACATAGCTTTGCGGAGCCACATAGCTATAGGGAATGGCAATGAGCGCGGCAAGGTGGAACACGGTGTCGACATCGCGGGTTATCATCCTGCAAAACGCGGCATCGCGCACGTCGCCGGTGACTATCTCAAGGTTGGGATGACGCACATCGTCCAACCACCCCCACGTGTTGAAGGAATTGTAGATGCACAACGCCCTTACGCTGCACCCTTCGGCAAGCAATGCCTGAGTGAGATGCGACCCGATAAACCCATCGGCTCCCGTTACCAATACTTTCTTATCCGCAAGTGTTACCATTTCTATATCTGTTGTTTTCAGTTTGCTATGTCATGTATACTATCACCATGCTATCGCTCAGCCACGCTTTTGGAGCACGTAGACTATGCTTTTGTCCTCGGCGGAGTCGTAGCGAAGCACCAACTCCTTCGACGACAGTCGTAGTATCTTCAACTGTGTCACCGCTGCCGGGAGCATTGTCTGCGCCGGGGGCGCGTATTTACTGCTACCTACGGGATTGAGGTCGTCATGATGTGTGAAATTAAGAATGAGAGTAGCATCGTCGGAGCTCCACGTGCCGTAGTGCTCACTATGGCTATGCCCTACGGCGTTGACCACCACCATCTCCACGATGTCGTTCTGGAATTTCCATAGCACATCGCCGGTGTATGCGTCGTCGTCAACATCGTTGACCGTAATCGACTGTAGTTGCCACTCGCCGAACCAGTCACCGATGCTGCCATTGTTTTGGGTGCAACCGGTCACGATTACCCCCGCCACAAGTGCCACTACAAGCCGTATATATTGTATCAGTCTCATTTTATGCTATTTAAGTTCATTTCTTCCAAAACTCAAAGCTCCGCGATAGGCCACCGTGACGCAGGCGCCGAAATTGTCGCCAAACATATTTCCACGGTCCAGTCCCAACTGAGCCTTCAACTCAAGGGCCGGCGTAGAGGGCACGGTGTAGGTCGCCTCGGCCATCAGCGATGTGTCGTGGCGCGTGGTGGCGGTGGGTGCTTTCCCATCGCCCCACCCTTTGCGATAGCCGCCGAGCAACCGGTAACCGACATTGCCAATGCGCCCGGCGACGCCGACGTGGAAGCCTCGCACGCGGCTGTCGATAAAGGCCAAATAGCCGTCGGTGTTGTAGATGGGCGACGGCAGGAACGGCGTACCTATCGACATGCCGTAGTACATATAGGAGTTGTATTGGAAATTGTTGTAATAAGCATCGGCCCCGGTGGCATTGTTGGTGATTGACGTGCCGGGGCTGTCGCCGGGCGACCAATGTATGGGGCCCGACTGGTTGGTGAAGTCGATGTATTCCACTACGGCTCCGCTGACTATGGCGTCGGACGTCGGCGAGGCATACTCTATGCCCCACACCCCGTCAAAACCATTCATCCAACCGATACCCGAACCATCCTCCCACGGTTTCTGCACATAGGCCTTCAGCAGGCTGCCGTCGTTGAAGCGGTAACGAGCCACAAAGTCCCATGAACCGAGCGTGTTCCCTTCGAAAAAACTGCTTCCCGACTGCTGGCGCGGCAGGAACATGTTGAAAAAATCCTTGATGCCGGCGCGTCCCTCGTAGCGCTTTGTCTCCACACCGTTGGCATAGACGTAGGTGGTGCCGCCAAACTGGCCCGCCGTCTGCATCCCAAAGGTCACCGAAAACGGCTGACGCGGGTTGGAGCGGAAATAGCAGCGCTTGTAGTGATAGAGCGCACCGAGGTTGATATGCCAGTCGTAGTAATTGTAATGGTCTTTGAGCCAATCGTTGTCGGCTAATTTGCCGTAGGCCACCTCGCCCTGTATTTGTACCCACCCTTGGGTGAACGGGATGTCCTGGAAATCGACAAACCCTATGCGCACCTCGGGGATAGGACGGGCATTGCCGCTCTCCACGATGTCGCCCGACGACAGGCTGTAGTTGAGCAATGCCGATTGATGGTTTTTCATGCCTACGGTGAGGAACACGCCGCGGTATTTCACTTCGCCGTAGAGCTGTCGCAAACCTACGGCCGCGGGGCCTTCTTCGTGAGTGCTGAAAGCGGCCGATGAAGAGTCGTATCGCTGATAGGCCACCTTGTCGGAGTAGCCCGAAAGGAGTTCGGCGCCATATCCGTAGCTGAACCGCTTCGACAAGTCCATGCTCCGGGTAGCTTCAAGGCGCAACAAGGCATTGTCGGACTGTGTCAGCACCCCATGCCTGTTGGAGGCTATATAGTAGGGAGCGAAGTCGCCCGACCCGGCCGTGAATATCGCTTCGGCCTGATAGTCGACCCTCTCCTCAGCATTTGCCATTATGCCGCACGCTATCACCGAGACACGCAACAATCCGTTTCTCGTCATCTGCTTCAATCTTTTTAACCGATAATGCGACATTCTGGGTGAATTGTTATTTTGTGGTTAGGACTTGTAATCAAAAAATCAGTCACAGGGCAAGCCTATGGGATTACCCCTTATAGGTGGATATGTGGCGCTGCTTCTTCTCCTCGAAGATGTCGTCGATATTGAGGAAAATGCCGGTCTCCTCGACATCGCCAAACTCGTCGTTGATGGCAGTGCCGAAGATGCGCATCGTAGGCGACAAGCCCATGTAGGCATTTACCAACGGCGGAATGTTGTACCCCTGCTGCCGCACTTCGGCATTTAGTATGCGATAATCCTCCTTGAAGTTGGCACCGGAGAAAATCGCGGCTATGGCGTCGGCGTCGGCATCGGTGACCAACGGAGTCTTGGGCACGACAAGATGGTCGGGGTCGGGGAAATGCTTATGCAAAAAATGCAGTATCAGGTTGCGGCAATGCTTGGAGTAGTTGGGATACATGGTCACCTTGCCGAAAAGATATTTCACTTGGGGATATTTGACGGTCAACGCTCCCAGCCCGTCCCATAGGTTGTCCAATGCATAGATTGCTTTCACACCGGCACGCGTCGACTGGTATTCCAGGCGCACGAAGGAGCGGCCCAATTCGATGGTGTGGGGCAGGTATTCGTGCATGAACCGGTCGGAGAAGTCAAACATGTGGGCAGTGGCAATGCGAGGCGAGCCGTCGGGCATTACCTGCACATCGGTGCCGAGGATGAAGCGATAGCCGCCTATTATAAGTTTCTGCTCCGGGCTCCATAGAATGAGCTGACGGCACGGGGGCGTCATTGTGTCGTAGTCGTCGATGTCGCAATCCTTGCCGGTGCCGCCGCCTGCCGTGCGGAATGCAATCTCGCGCAACCGGCCTATCTCACGCATGGTGTTGGGCGCATTGAAAGCGTCAACAATATAAATATCGTTCCCGCCCTTATTGGTGGAGCGCAGATATTTATCCTCTGTCAATTCGTTCTCTATGAGTGATGTGTCGACCGGCTCTATTATTGGTTGTTGCATTACTGATCTACGTTTCTGTTATCGATATCAAGGCAAAGGCTGCGTAATTTCGTACACCAAGCTTCGGATTTGCTGAGCTTTCTGCATCGGCGGCACGTCGTCGAGCGTGGTATATGGTATCGGATTCCCCACCACTACATCAAAGGTCTTCCCCTTGGAACGGAACACCTCACGCGGCAAGTAAATCATCTCTATATTGAATTTTAATCCGATTTTTAGCCTATACTTTGCAAATTTATAAAAAAAAGCTGAATTTTCCCCAAAGAAATGCATCGGGATTATATCTCGCTTGTGCTGACGCGCCTTGGTGACGAACATTTTTTGCCATTGCAGGTCAGCGACCACACCTTTTTTGCCACGGCGCGACACCAATCCGGCGGGGAACATCAGCAATGGCGCATCGGAAGCGAAGGCGGCATCAAGCTCCGTAATGGCCTCCCGCGACTGCGCACCATGCTTGTTGACGGGGATGAACGTGTCGGTTAGCGGCTCCACAGCGTTGAGCAAGTCGTTGACTATGAACCGCGGCGCTACGCCGTAGTACTTCTCCACGAAATCTATCAACGCCATGCCGTCCAATCCGCCGAGCGGATGATTGCACACTATCAGGACACGGCTATGCTCTTTGGGCGGCAAGTTGCCGGTATTGTGGAACTTAACATCCACGTCAAGGTCGTGGAGCACTCCGCGGCAAAATTCGGCATCGCGGCGCGGAAAATTGTTGCGCAACAGCTCATTAAGCTCTTTCTGGCAAATAATGCGCTCCAATTTGCGCACCAAGCAGCGAGGTATGAAACGCCAATAGCGAGGCAGACGCCGTCGCAGCACCTCCCCAACATTGATTTCAAGCGGTTGCTTTATATCGCCTTTACAGTCCATTGCCTTGATTGAATTGCATACCAATATTCCGCAGGTTACTTCTACGACTACAAAATTAATAATAAAATTTGCGTTATGCTATAAAAAACGTAAATTTGTAAACCATATTCCAAAAAATTTCCCACTTAATAAGCTATGACCAACGATATATTAATCACGGCAGCCGGAGGTTTCATGGGCAAATATCTTGCCGACCAACTGCGCCGCTCCATAGTCGCCACCCCGGCGCCCGAAGTACACTACGCCGGCACTTCGCCATTCAACGACTACATAGTGAACCTTGCCACCGAAACCTTCACGCCTGGCCGAAGCTACCGCACTGTCTATCACCTGCTTGGCGGATGCTATGAAGGCGACTTGGAGATGCTCAACGTAGTGTGCACCCGCAACTTGCTCGCATCGTTGGAGGAGCATGTGCCGCAGAGCATCGTCTACCTGTCGTCGACCGACGTCTACGGCGTAGAAGAGGGGGAAGCGATAACCGAAGAGCATGCCACCAACCCCGTCAGCATAGCCGGGAAAAGCAAATTGGAAGCCGAGGAGATGCTCCGGCAATGGTGCGCCGACAAAGGGGTGACATTGAGCATATTGCGTTGCCCGCCCATAGTGGGAACAGGCATGAAAGGCCCGTTGCGCCGCCTCGTCAACAGCATATACCGCGGCAATTACCACCATATCGACGACGAGACCTCGCGTCTGAGCGTTGTCCATGCCACCGACGTGGCGCGCGCGATGGTCATGCTTGCCGACGTAGGTGGCATTTACAACATCACCGACGGCGTCAACCCCTCGCGCCACGACCTCGTAGAAGCATTGGCCCGCCGCATGAAAAGCAAACGCGTGTACACCCTGCGCGCCAAACGTGCACGCATCGTGGCCCGCATTTGCGATTTCCTGCCCGGCGTGGGATATGGCAGAAAGGTGCTCGCCCAGCGCTACCGCACACTGACCTTCGACGACAGCCTCCTGCGGCAGGCCATCAATTTCACCCCCACCTCGGTAGTAGAATACCTAACCACCCACAATTATGACGAAAACAGCCTTTGACCCTACACGCGACGGATTTGCCATGCGTTTGGCAAAGTCGATAAAGAGCATCGGCAAGTTGCTGATATCCACCCACAAAGCCCGTTATCCGCATAGCCGCCACGACCGTCCGCTCGTCATTCTCGGCAATGGTCCGTCGCTTGCCGACACCATAGCCGCCCATGGCCAATACATAAGCAGCGAAGTGGATGCCATGGCCGTGAATTTCGCTGCCAACACCCCGGAATTCAGCCAACTGCGCCCGCGATACTATATCCTTGCCGACCCCCATTTCTTCGCCAACCCCGACGACCCCAACGTGGCGCGGCTCCTGCACAACATCAGCTCCGTAGACTGGCCGATGACGATATTCCTGCCATTTGCCGCACGCCACAGCTGCACTCTGCAACCCGGCGAACATCTATCGGTAGAATACTACAATGCCGTTGGCATAGAGGGATTTGGCGCACTACAACGCATGGCTTTCAACAGCCGCCGAGGCATGCCGCGCCCGCGCAACGTGCTTATCCCGGCCATAATGACCGGCATAGGCATGGGCTACACCGACATTTTCATCACCGGCGCCGACCACACATGGACCGCCACCCTCGCGGTCGACGACCAAAACCATGTGCTATCCCGCCAGCCTCACTACTACAAAGAGGATGGCAAAGAGGAGAAACGAATACGCAACGAGTACCACAAATACCCCCTGCACTCTATCCTTTATAGCTTCTACCTCGCCTTCAAAGCCTACCACACCATCGCCGACTACGCTACATACCGTGGCATAAACATCTACAACGCCACCCCCGGCTCAATGATCGACGCCTTCGCCCGCCGGCCACTGAAATAGACGGGAACAGGGAACCGGAAATCGGAAACAGGGAACCGGGGACTGGGAACAGGGAACCGGGAACTGAAAATCGGGAATCGGCAGTTGCCTATTTGCCACGGGCTATTTGAAGTCGGGCATTGGCAATTGGCAATAGCCCGCATTTTTATCGTTCATTAACATGACAATTTTGGCGATTTACCACTATTAAATTAACTTTGCGATAAGTTTTGTCGAAACGTCAGCTATGGAACATAAACTTCAACAACAACAGGACCTGCGGCAACTGCAACGGCTCACCCCGATGCAGGTGCAGTTCGTGCGCATGTTGGAGATGACCGGGCCGGAGCTGGAAAGCGAAGTCAACCGTGCGCTCGACGAAATGCCTGCATTGGAAGTAGCCGACAACCAAGCTATTGCCACCAGCAACGACGATTTCAAGGAGACCGCCGAGCAAGTACAGCTCGCCGACTACGGCAACGACGACGACATCCCTTCGTACATGCTCGACGCCCACAACCATAGCGTCAACGACACATACTACACCCCGACGGCCGCCAACGACGAGCCCACACTCGCCGAGGACCTTACCGACCAGCTTAAAGAGATGTCGCTGACCGAAAGGCAACTCACCATTGCCAAATATATCATAGGCAACCTCGACTCCAACGGCTACCTCAATCGCACCCCCGAGGCTATTGCCAACGACATGACCTTCACCGAGTCGATGGAAGTGGACGCAGCCGAAGTGTCGCAAATCATCGACATCATACGTTCGCTCGACCCGCCCGGCGTTGCCGCCGTTGACTTGCGCGACTGCCTGCTTTTGCAGCTCAACCGGCGCCAGCCATCGGTCGAAGTTATCACCGCCCGCGAAATCATCAACCACTATTTCGACCTCTTCTCCAGGAAGCACTACGACAAGCTCGCCGAGCAATTAGGCATCGACGCCGATAGGCTCACCGCCGCAATCGGAGTGATATCCCACCTCAACCCCAAGCCCGGCAACCAGCTCAACGACAGCGCCATAGAGAATAGCGCCCGACAGATTGTGCCCGAGCTACAAGTCGAAATCGACAGCGACAACAACCTCACAGTGAGCTTGCTAAACAACATCCCCGACCTGGTACTGTCGCAATCGTTCAACCTCGACGCCACGTCGGCATCGGCAACGACACCGCGCCAACGCGCCGACGACGCCACATTCATACGCTCCCGCCGCGACGAGGCGCTCGCCTTCATCAAGACGCTGCAGATGCGCCAAAGCACCCTGCTCAACGTCATGACAGCCATCGCTTCATTCCAACGCGACTTCTTCATCTCCGGCGACGAGACACGTCTTAGGCCGATGATACTCCGCGACATAGCCGCCATGACCGGCTACGACCTCTCGGTGATATCGCGCGCCACGGCAGCCAAATACGTGATAGCCCCATCGGGCATATATCCACTCAAATTTTTCTTCAACGACCGACCGTTGGCCGACGATGACGTCACCACCCACCAAATAATCGACGCCATTCAATCAATATTAGCACAAGAAGATAAACGCTCACCGCTACCCGACGAAAACATCGCCGAGATGCTATCGGAAAAAGGCTTCAACATAGCACGCCGCACCGTGGCCAAATATCGCGAACGGCTGGGAGTGCCGGTAGCCCGTCTGCGCAAAACCATTTAATACCCTTATTCAGAATGTTTGAAAAAATCATCAAGACAATAGCCGGAATAATATCAATCATCACATCTCCGATAATAATGCCCACCTACGGCATGGCATTATCATTGTGGTCGACCCACTTGGTCTTCGCCCCGGCATCCACGCGCTGGCAAGTGTTGCTACTGACGTTTGCCGCCACGGCAATGCTCCCGGTCATTGTCATTTTCTTCTTGTCGAAGGCCGGCATCATCAAGCATCCGTCGCTCAACGACCGCAACGACCGCCCGTACGTCTACGCAGCCGCCACGATGACTTATCTCGGCATCGCCATATATCTGTGGAGAATCAACTCGCCGCAATGGCTATCGATGTTCATGCTCGCCGCCGCTATAACGGCCGTCGTGACTATGATAGTCAATTTCCGTTGGAAGATTAGCGGACACGCCACAGCGGCAGGCAGTCTTACCACTTTCACCTTCTTCCTCTGTTTCAAGAACTTAACCTTGCACAACAACGAATGGCTGTTTGTAGTGATGGCATTGGTGGCCGGACTGGTGATGACCTCGCGGCTGATACTTAAGCGCCACACCTTAAGCCAAGTGACCGCCGGCTTTTTCAACGGCGTGTTCTGGGTTGCGCTCTTCGAGCTATTGGCGAAATAAGAGCAAAGGCACCGCCCCATAGCAACTGACAATCAAAACGCAACCGCATAGGTTGCGCCCCATATCAACTGACAATCAAAACAAAACGACAACTATATGAAACCTCTTGTAAGCATAATCATGGGTAGCACATCCGACCTGCCCGTGATGAAGAAAGCCGCCGATTTCCTCGACAGCATGGAGATACCATTTGAGATGAACGCCCTCTCGGCACACCGCACCCCGGCCGAAGTGGAGGAATTTGCGCGTACCGCTGCCGACCGCGGCTTGAAGGTAATCATTGCAGCCGCCGGCATGGCAGCCGCATTGCCCGGCGTGATTGCGGCATCCACGACACTCCCCGTCATCGGCGTGCCACTCGACGCCACCCTCGGCGGCAAAGACGCCATGCTCTCCATAATACAGATGCCTCCGGGCATCGCCGTGGCTACAGTAGGCATCAACGCAGCCATGAACGCCGCCGTTCTTGCCACGCAGATGATAGCTTTGACCGATGAAGACGTGGCCCGGCGATTTGCATCCTACCGCAGCAGCCTCAAAGAGAAAATCGTAAAAGCTAATGCCGAACTTGCCAAGATTGAATACAAATTCAAGACCAACTAAGCGGTCCTCTCTCCGGCAATAATCAGCAGTAGCAGCACATAAAAATCATACACAGACAACAGCAACATGGGTTTCGGATATAAGCGACGCACCACGTCAACCGCCCTCGTAGGCAATGTGGCGATAGGAAGCGACTATCCTATTCGCTTGCAATCGATGACATCAACATCGACGATGGACACAGCCGGCTCGGTAGCCCAAGCCAAACGCATCATAGATGCCGGCGGCGAGATTGTACGTCTTACGGCACAAGGAGTACGCGAAGCCAACAACCTCGCCAACATACACGCCGCGCTACGCGCCGACGGCTATGAGGCCCCGTTGGTGGCCGACATCCATTTCAACCCCGCGGCCGCCGATGCCGCAGCGGCGATAGTAGAGAAAGTGCGCATCAACCCCGGCAACTTCGTCGACCCGGCTCGCACCTTCCGCCATTTGGAATACACCGACGAGGAATATGCCGACGAGATAAAGCGCATCGAGAAACGGCTTATACCGCTCGTCGACATATGCCGCGAGCACTCCACGGCATTGCGCATCGGAGTGAACCACGGGTCGCTTTCCGACCGCATCATGAGCCGCTACGGCGACACTCCGGCCGGAGTGGTGGAGAGCGCGATGGAATTTCTGCGCATACTCCGCCGCCTCGACTTCAACGACGTGGTCATCTCCATCAAAGCCTCCAACACAGTAGTTATGGTCAACACCGTGAGGCTGTTGGTCAAGGCAATGGACGACGAGGATATGCACTACCCGCTCCACCTGGGAGTGACCGAAGCCGGCAACGGCGAAGACGGCCGCATACGTTCGGCCGTGGGCATCGGCGCATTGCTCGCCGAAGGTATCGGCGACACCATCAGGGTATCCCTCAGCGAAGCTCCGGAATGTGAAATCCCCGTAGCTGCGATGCTCACCAAGCGATTGGACTTATGGGCCCGCGCTGCCGACATAGACGGTACGGAATACCCCGGCTACAATAAAGTTGAGCCGCAACGCCGTCGCTCCGCAACCGTTGAAAATGCCAGCGGAGGGAGCGCCACGGCATCAGGCGGGGCAACCGCAACGGCAATAGGAGGTGGTAACACCACCGTGGCATTGGGTGTCGATGATATAGCCAACGACTTGATAGTCAGGCTATCGGCCGACACGAGCAAAGACGTGCTCATTGCCGAGGCAAAAAAGGCCGACGGGAAGGCAATAGTATTGACCACAACTCACATCAACCCGGCAGCAGCTATAAAAGCAGCAATGCACCTACTTACCGCAGCCGGCATCAGCAATCCGCTTATCGCCGAAATCGATTATGGGACTACGCCCGCCGACGAGACAATGATATATGCAGCCGCCGACATGGGAGCCATACTACTGTCGGGATTTACCGATGGCATATCCATACGGTCGGCGACCATGAGCGACGAAGCCATCAGAGGGCTGTCGCTGGGCATATTGCAAGCGGCCCGCCTACGATTCTCGCGCACCGAGTTCATATCATGCCCCGGTTGCGGACGCACAATGTTCGACCTGCAATCCACAGTCAACACCATCAAAAAAGAATTGTCGCATTTGCGCCATCTGAAAATCGGAGTGATGGGTTGCATAGTCAACGGACCGGGAGAGATGGCCGATGCCGACTATGGCTATGTGGGAGCCGGTGTAGGGCGCATCAGCCTATACCGCCAGAAGGAGTGCATAGAGCGCAACATACCTCAGGAGGATGCCCTCCCCCACCTCATAGCACTGATAAAAGCCGATGGCCGCTGGGTGGAACCCGAAGCCGCCGCCGGCGAAGAATAATATAATCCATCAACTACAGTATATGACAGCGCGACTACTTGACAACCAATCGGATTACACGGTGATGAACGTATCGCCGGGACTTCGTTTTGTCCATGTACGCCGCGACACTGTAGCCGAGATATTCGGGACCGCCACACGCGTTGGTTCCCGCGACGAGATAGCCGGTCAGCACGGCCTTGCCCACTTCGTGGAGCACACCATCTTCAAGGGCACCGCCCGCCGCCGTGCCGGCTCAATAATCAACTGCATGGAGACCGTAGGGGGCGAACTAAATGCCTATACCACAAAGGAAGAGACCTACGTGTACTCCATATTTCCACGCGGCAACGCATCGCGAGCCACATCGCTGATAGCCGACTTGGTGAGCAACTCCGTGTTCCCCGACAGCGAATTGGACAAGGAGCGCGAAGTGGTGGCCGACGAAATCGACTCCTATCTCGACACGCCGGCCGATGCCGTTTTCGACGACTTCGACGACCTGCTATTTGAAGGCAACCCATTAGGACACAACATATTGGGCGACACGCAATCACTTGCTCAATTTGACTCCGGCAAGTGCCGCGACTTTCTCGATCGCTACTACCGTGCGCCCAACATGACAGTATTCTACATCGGCGGTGAGAGCGTGACAAAAATCGCCCGTCTTATAGAAAAGCATTTCGCCGGATTGCGCACCGACAGCGTTGAGCGGCAAGCCGTTGGCCCCGTGTCGGCGAAGCATTTCAACGAGAGGCGAGGCGACGGCTCCAACCACCAGGGGCACACCGTGGTAGGCACAGTGATACCATCGCTATATGCGCCCGAACGGCATGCGTATGCATTGATCAACAACATATTAGGCGGGCCCGGGATGAACTCGCGCCTTAACGTATCGCTCCGCGAGCGCCGCGGATTGGTGTATAGCGTAGAGTCGACGCTTACCATGTATAGCGACTGCGGCGTGATGACCATATATTACGGATGCGACCCCGAAGACACGGCGAAGTGCAAGCGATTGGTCGACAACGAATTGCGTCGCATAGGCGACAGCGCCATATCCGAGAGCATGCTCCGCCGCGCCAAACGCCAATTTATCGGGCAGCTCACCCTGTCGACAGCCTCGGCCGAACAGACCATCCTCGCCGCCGCCCGCTCCCTGCTATTCCGCGACGAAGTAATCACCCCGCGCGACATCGCCGCCCAAATCGAAGCCATCACCCCCGGCGAGCTTCACTCAGCCGCAGCCACCCTCACCCCCTCCAACTTCTCCACCCTCACTCTCACCTGACCACCTCTCGACTCACTTTGACAATCATAATTGCAACCGATAAACATGTACGATATGAAGAAATAACCTCCGATACAAAGTCATTGATGATCTGTAATAACAGAGTATCATAAGACTTATATAGGACCGGTTAGACCTGTCGGACATGTCGGACATGTCGGACATGTCTGACTGGTCTGACCGGTCGGACTCCTCTCAATAATTTATAAAAATTTTCCTTCGGAAAATTTTTATATTTACACAAATTCGTTAACTTTGTGAAGCATTGAGTTTTAGGTATTAATTCTACAAATAAGTAATCTTATGGCTGCTGCTTCGAGTGATATGAGTTTTCTTCCACATCGTGGTGGCTACAGAAATCTTAAGGTTTATCAGATTACCGAGATTATCTATGATGTAACCTATGTTTTTACTTCGAGATTTCTTAATCATGGCGACCGAACTGTTGACCAGATGATACAAGCCTCCCGCTCGGGAAAGCAAAATATCGCGGAAGGAAGTAAAGCATCCTCCACTTCAACAGAAACGGAAATAAAACTTACAAATGTAGCCAAAGCGAGCCTCGAAGAACTGCTGATAGATTTTGAAGATTATCTTCGAGTAAGAGGTTTGCAGCAATGGGACGCAGGACATCCTCGTTATCAGAGAATGAGGGAATATTGCAAAAGCGACAGTATCATGAGCGACTGTCGAATGTTACGGCCAAAACTCAACGACGAAGAGATGGGAAACCTTGCAATCACCCTTATCAATCAAGCCACTTACATGCTCCGTCGCTTGATTGAAAAGCAACAGGAGATGTTTCTGAAGCATGGCGGCATACGCGAGCAGATGATGCACGCCCGCCTTGCATATCGCAATAACAGAAAATAATGATGGATCCGACCGGTCGGACTCGTCGGACATGTCTGACTGGTCTGACCGGTCCGACTTTAATGGAAATTACTTTTTGGAGAATTTTTGGGCAGATTTGGATATAGTGGTATTTCGCGGAGTGATAAAATATTAGTAACTTTGCGGAGATTATGAAGATAGGAAACATAGAATTGGGAGAGAAGCCGGTGATGTTGGCACCTATGGAGGATGTCACCGATGTGTCGTTCCGCACTATATGCCGTGAGCTTGGCGCCGATATGGTCTACACCGAGTTTGTGTCGGCCGATGCGTTGGTGCGCAACATTTCGGCCACGACTCGTAAATTGGAAATCAATCCTCAGGAACGGCCGGCAGCGATACAGATCTACGGCCGCGAGGTAGGTCCGATGGTAGAAGCCGCTCAGATAGCCCGCCAAGCCAATCCTGAAATCATCGACATAAACTTCGGTTGCCCGGTGAAAAAGGTGGCAGGGAAAGGGGCCGGTGCCGGTATGCTGCGCGACATACCCAAGATGCTTGAAATAACGCGTGCGGTGGTCGACGCCATGGATATACCCGTCACCGTAAAGACCCGACTGGGGTGGGACCACGAGTCAAAGATAATAGTAGACCTTGCCGAACAGCTACAAGACTGTGGCATACAAGCTATTACCGTACATGGACGCACACGTTCGCAGCTTTACAGCGGCATAGCCGACTGGGATATGATAGCGGCGGTGAAGTCCAATCCGCGGCTCAAAATCCCGGTGATAGGCAACGGCGACATCACCACACCGCAACTGGCACGCGAGGCGTTTGAGCGGTCGGGCGTCGACGGCATCATGGTGGGCCGAGCATCAATAGGGGCACCATGGGTGTTCCACGACATAAAGGAGTACCTTGAAAACGGTGAGTTCGCACCCCTGCCGCTTGAGCAGAAATTCAAGATATTGCGGCGGCAGATTACAGAGAGCATCCAGCGTATCGACTCCTACCGAGGCATACTGCATATACGACGGCATCTGGCCGCCTCACCGCTATTCAAAGGGATACCCAACTTCCGCGAAACGCGCATAGCCATGCTTCGCGCTGACACACCCGACGAACTTATGCGTATTATAGACAAGATAGAACAGATGCTATCGGCCAGTTGACGGCATAGGCCGGCGAAAATGGCTAAAGAAGGGATAGAATAGATAAAACATTATAGCACAGATATTTATATCAACAAGAATATCCCTAAAAGAATATATTACGGAAGGAATATATAGAGTTACAACATATCAGAAACAATTCAGCAAATAGTTAAACAACTATGAAACAGATAATTATCGCCCTACTCACAATTGCCACGCCCATATTAGCGGCAGGACAGACCACCCAGCGCTACGAGCTTAAAGTCAACTACTTCAAAGAGTTGCGCGTGGACAACCATATCGCAGTAGAATATTACTGCAATCCCGACTCCGCCGGATATGCGGTATTCAACGCCACCGACACCCAAGCCGGCTGGGTGCTTTTTGACAACAACGGCAAGGGGAGATTGGCAGTGCAAACCGATGCCGACTATCCATTAGGAGAGGCGTTGCCAAAGATTACGGTATACTCTTCATCATTGGAAAAGGTAGTGAACAGCGGCGATTCCCTGGTGAAGGTGAACAACGTGCCCACCGGCTACAAATTCAAAGCGGTGCTGATAGGCAATGGGCGATTGTCAGTGCCCGACATACAGGTGTCGACAGTAGAGGCATCCATACATTCGGGCAACGGCCAATTGTCGGTCGACGGGCGATGCACAGAGGCGAAATTGCAAGTCACCGGCACCGGGACCATCCTTGCCGACCGGCTTGAAGCAGTGAAAGTGAAGGCCACGGTAGTAGGCACCGGACACATCGGATGCTCGCCTACGGAATCAATCACCGTGATGGGCGCCGGGTCGGGCGAAGTGAGGTACCGCCAGGCACCGCCTACCATCAAGAGCCGGGGCGTAGGCATCAAGCATGGAGTGATGGAGAATTAGGAATTAGGAATTTGCTATTAGCTATTAGCTATTAGGTATTAGAAATTAGATAGTTGCCGATGAGTGAACCATCGCTGAAACAAATGACAGCGCGGTCGATAAAGTGGAACATTATCGACCGTGTGTCGCAACAGTTGCTTTATGCTGTCACCGGCATCATATTGGCACGCGAGCTGTCGAAGGAGGCGTTTGGCCTTATCGGAGCGTTGACAATATTTCAGTCGTACGCCTTGATGATGGTAGACGGCGGATTTTCCTACGCGCTTATACAACGCAAACGGCCCACGGAGACCGATTACAGCTCGGTGTTTTGGTTCAACTTGCTGATAGCAGGGTTGTTGTATGCCATACTTTGGTTCTGCGCTCCATTTATAGCCGACCTATTTCAGGGCGACGAGCAGCTAATACCGTTGAGCAGGGTGATGTTCCTGTCGTTTATCGTCAATGCGACGGCGATAGTGCAGACCAACCGTCTCATGAAACAGATGAATTTCAAGCCGATAGCCGTCACGAATACGTTAGGGCTGATATGCGGCGGGGTGGTAGGCGTTTGGATGGCAATAAACGACTACGGAGCGTGGGCAATAGTATGGCAAACAATCACATTGCAAGGGGTGAAGAGCCTGTCGCTATGGATATATTGCCGGTGGAAGCCACAGATAGCGATGTCGTGGCAAGCATTGCGGTCGTTTTTCAAGGTGGGAGGCAACATGATGATGACCACCTTCCTGTATGTAACGTTTCAAAACATCTACGCATTTTTCATAGGCAACAGAGTGGGCTTAGGTCAGTTAGGGTACTATACCCAAGCCGACAAATGGAGCAAGCTGGGCATCTCGTCGATGACGCAAGTGCTGTCGTCGTCGTTTCTGCCAGCATTGTCGGAGGTGCAGGACGATGAAGAAAGGTTCCGGCGAGTAGTGACAAAGATGAACCGCTTCACCGCCTACCTACTATTCCCGTGCATGATATTCCTTATAGTGCTGGCCACGCCGATATTCCACATGCTATTTGGCACGAAGTGGGACGCATCGATAATACTGTTCCAGCTGCTGCTGATACGGGGAGTGTTCACCGTCATCAACACGCTGTATAACAACTACATACTATCCTTAGGGCATTCGCGGGCCATTTTTTGGCTGGAGGTAGTGCGCGATGCTGCGGCAGTGGTGGGGATAGCCGTGGCATTGCCCTATATCTCGCTTGCCACCTACGACAATGCCGTGTACGGCCTTACGATACTGCTATGGGGGCAAGTGGCGGCATCGGCAATAACGTGGGTAGCGACATTGGTGGTGACGGCAAGGATAACCAAGATAAGTGCGTGGAGCTATGTGCGTGATTTACTGCCGTATATGGCATCGTCGATGGTGATAGGCGCCGGGGCGTGGAGCTTGTCGATGACCGGCATGGGAGATGTGTGGTTGCTTGTAAGCCAAGGCATTATGGCGTTAGGGCTATATGTGGCAGTGAATAGCGTGCTACCCTCCAAGATACAGCGCGACGTGATAGGCTATCTGACTGGCAAAAACCGTGAGCTATAGCCGACTTAAAATCAAACAATTACCGAATATTAAAGGCTCAATTAAGAGAGGCGGAAGACGATGCGTTGGACACCGTCGGCCCAGCGGGAGCTTGAGATGCGGAACGAGCCGATTTCGCTGGTGTGCGCCACGTGAGTACCGGCGCAGAGGCATTGGTCGTAATCGCCGATGTGGACTACCCTTACGGTGTCGGAAGCATTGTCGGGGAGACGGCTCATGTCGAAGCGCGCCATCGCCTCCGACTGCGATATAAATTCCTCAGTGACAGGAATATCAGCTTTGACAATATCATTGACATAGTCTTCGAGCGAACGTAGCTCGAGGTCGGAAAGCTGATGGTCGAGGTGGTAGTCCAGCTTCGACTTCGTGCGTTCGATATGGGCACTGAAAGCGCGACCACAGCCGTAGCGTCGAGCCATCTCGCCGTTGAGCAGATGCTCGGCGGAGTGCATGGGCGGGTATTCCTGTTTGTTGTGGGGATTAAGTTCCATATGGTATGTTATTGTTAATGAACGGGTTACTATTTAATGAGCGAACTATTGTTAATGAGCTTGTAATTGCTGTCGAGCAAGCTATGTTATAATACTAATTATCAATGCGTTATTATTGCAATAGCGGTCATTTAGCCGTGGCATTGCGGCAAGAGCAAGCCAGGAGGTGATCGTTGACGAAGCCCGCGCTCTGCAGGAAAGCATAGCAGATTGTAGAGCCGAAGAATTTGAAGCCACGTCGGCGCATATCCGTGGCGATGGCATCGGAAATCGGAGACGACGCCGGGACATCGGCGAGATGCACAAAAGCGTTTACGATGGGGCGGCCATCAGGGAGAAAAGAAGATATATAGTTGAAGAAACTGCCGAACTGGGCGACCACCGAGAGGAAAGCGCGCGCATTGGTGATTACCGACTTGATTTTAAGGCGGTTGCGAATTATACCTGGGCAGAGCATAAGGCGGTCGACATCGGCATCGGTCATGGCGGCGACTTTATGCGGGTCGAAATTGCAGAACGCATCGCGGTAGGCATCACGGCGCCGCAGGATAGTAATCCACGACAGCCCGGCTTGGGCGCCCTCCAGGGTGATAAGGCCGAAGAGCGCATTGTCGTCGGAGACGAGGCGCCCCCATTCATTGTCGTGGTAGGACTGATACAACTTGTCGCTACCGCACCATCCGCAACGGCCGTCAATCAAATCATCCATAGGCATCAATAATCAAAAAATACATAGCCAATTATCAAATCGACCATCGCCATCAATCAAATCGTCCATAAAAAAAGAGATAAGCGTAAAAATAATAGCGGTGTATATGAATTTGACGCACAAATATACGGAAAAATGCGTAACTTTGCAGAATATAAGGAATGATAGGCATGGTATCAAGCATAAAACATATATACCGCATACTCTTAGTAGCGCTAATGGTGGTTGCCTCAAATGGGACGACAACGGCCAATACGCGAATATCGTTGCTGACCGCAGGGCCGGGGCGCGAGATGTACCAACTTGAGGGGCACAGCGCGCTGCGCATACAGACCGACAACGGCGAAGACATTGCGGTGAACTGGGGCGTGTTTGACTTCCATTCGCCCAACTTTGCTTATCGCTTTATCAAAGGGGAGACCGACTACTCCATCGGTGCGACCAACTTCACGTGGTTTCTTGCCGAATATGCCCATGCAGGGCGATACGTCACCGAGCAAGAATTGATGCTCACCGAGGCCGAAGCTGCCGAAGTGGTGCGTCTGGTGACGCTCAATATGCAGCCGGAGAACCGTGAATACCGGTATAACTACCTGCTGGACAACTGCGCCACCCGACCGTTGGCGATAGTAGAGAAAGCGCTCGCTGTGGATGGGGCGAAGCTGCAAATAGCGATGGAAGTGGAGCCGGCCAGCATACGCGAAGATATGCGCCGTTATCACGCCAATTATCCGTCGTACCAGCTGTTTATCGACTTTGCGTTGGGGTCGGGAATTGACCAAGAGGCATCGCTGCGCGAGCGAGCCTTCGCACCGCTATTTTTGAGCGAGATGGTCGACCACACAAAGATAGTGATGTCCGACGGCACCACCCGGCGATTGGCCGGCGCCACCACTACCCTGCTTCACTCCAACATGGGAGAGACATCGGAGGAAGGGATACCGGCATGGTTGATAATCGCCATCGTCACGCTGTCGGCGATAGCAGTAACAGTGCTCGACGTGAGACGCCGCCGGGTGACCCAATGGTATGATGCCGTTTATTACACGCTGATAGGCCTGTTGGGGCTGATATCGGCATTTTTGATATTCATATCGGAGCATGAGGCGACCTCGCCCAATATCAACATACTATGGGCCGACCCCGTTTGCCTAATAATTCCGCTGCTAATATGGTTTAAAAAGTGTAAACGCCTTGTTTTTTACTTGCAAATCATTAACTTTGCACTGATTTTGGTATGGCTGATAGGGCAACCGTTGTTCCATCAGTCGATAAATCTATTGTTTATCCCGCTTGTGCTGAGCGACATGCTACGCAGTGCGAGCTATATATACTTGAATAGGAGATGTCACGACCGCATAAAAGCCTGACCATCAAACTTGTTGGCGCCTTGGTAGCAGTGTCGGCAGCATTACCGCTGTCGGGGCAGACCACATTGCCGCGCCGCCCGAAGTTGGTGGTAGGGATAGTAATCAACGGGTTGGACATCGACAAGGTGTATCAGCTGCGTGAGCATTTCACTACCGGCGGGTTCAACAAGCTGCTCGACAGCGGAGTGACGCTGACCAATATCAACTATGGGAGCGGGCTTGACGATGCGGCAGCTACGGCAGTGATACTTACGGGAGCATCGCCGGCAGTCACCGGCATTCCGGCGAGCGAAGTGTATGACACGGCGAGCCGCAAGGCGCAGTCGGTACTGTTTGACGCGAGCACGATAGGCAATTTCACCGACGAGACCTATTCGCCGAAAGCATTGCGAGTGTCGACACTTGCCGACGAGGTGCGCATCGACACATCGGGATTGGGGATGGTGCATGCGATATCGCCCGACGCCACCACTTCTATCATCATGGCAGGTCATGCCGGGAACTCAGCGTGCTGGATAACGGATAAGAGCGGCAAATGGGCGTCGTCGACCTACTACACCGAGCTGCCGACATCCATACAGCAGCTCAACCATATGCGCCCGCTGTCGGCGAGGATGGACACCATAAGGTGGACCCCCACGTTGCCCGACGCGGCATATAGCGAACTGCCGTCGCACAAGAAGATATATTCATTCAACCACACCTTCACGGGCGGTAGCGACCGTTACGTGAGGTTTAAAGCGTCGGCGCCGGTCAACGCCGAAGTGACATCCGTTTCGCTCGATTTCCTGAAGCTGCTCAACATGGGGAAACGCGAGCCGATGGACATGCTTGAGGTGAACTACACCTTGCAGCCGTACACCTACTCCAACCAGCCGGATACGCGCGTAGAGCTGATAGACTCGTATCTGCGACTTGACCGCGACCTTGCACGGCTGTTCAGCAGCATAGAGACCCAGGGGCCCGGGCTTGACAAGACACTGATATGGGTGGCAGGCACGCCGGCATCAAATGCGTCGGCGAGCGACGAAGAGCGATGGCGCATACCCGGCGGAGAGTTTTCGGCAGAGCGCGCCATCTCATTGCTCAAAGTCGACTTGATGTCGATATTTGGCAATGGCGACTGGGTGACAGGATATTACAACAACCAGATATATCTGAACCACGACCTGATACAACAGCGTGGCAAGGACTTGAACGCGATGCGCAACGAGACGGCCGACTTCATGCGGCGTCTCACCGGGGTGACCTACGCCATCACCTTGGAGCAGGCAGTAGGAGCGTCGGAGAAGGAAGATTCGCCATTTCCGCCTGCGCGCAATCTCGATGTCGATACCGCCGGCGACGTGCTGATATCGATCGCCCCGGGATGGGAAGTGGTGCATAACGCCAATTCCGAGACCAACAAGCGAGTGGAGCGCATGAGAGCCACGAGCTCGGCGGCCTTCATCATGCATCCCGACATAGACGCCCGCACAATAGACACGCCGATAGATGCACGCGTAGTGGCCCCAACAGTGGCACGACTGCTGAGGATACGGTCGCCCAACGGGGCGAGGTTGGCGCCGCTAAGGCTGTGACCGACATTTGCCTAACAGGCTGGACAGATAGGCCGGACGGACAGGCAGGCCGGATGGGCAGGCCGTATGGGCAGGCCGGATGGAAAGCTTGGCTAAGAAGTCGGACTGGTCGGACGGAGCAAGCGGACAAAAGGAAGATATAGCATTCTTTTTTGGGGGGATAAAAAAAGAATGGATTAATTGGGGAGAGGGAGAGGATAGTTGGGATAAATAACTTGTAAAAAAAAATAGAAACAAAGATATGTCATTAACATCAATTTTAAGTAAATTTTTTGGCAACAAGTCACAACGCGACTTGAAGGAGATACAGCCGATAGTTGACAAGATAAACGCTATCGGGCCGACATTGCAGTCGTTGAGTGAAGATGAGTTGCGCGAGCGCATAAATGTAGTACGCGCCGATATAGCGTCGTCGATCAAGGCCAATGAGGACGCGATAGCACAGACAAAAGAGGAGGTAGAGAAGCTACCATTTGAGGATCGCCAGTCGCTATGGGAGAAGATAGACAAGTACGAGAAAGACATACTTGACACATTGGAGGATAAGCTCAACGAGCATCTGCCGGAAGTGTTTGCCGTGATGCGCGAGACCGCATCGCGTTTTGCCCACAAGTCGACCATCACCGTCAAAGCCACCGACCTTGACCGCGAGCTTGCCGCCAAGGGGCACGACTTTGTGAGCATCGACGAGGAAGGCAACGCAGTGTGGCGCAACCAGTGGATGGCAGGTGGCAACCTAATCACGTGGGATATGGTGCACTATGACGTGCAGCTCATAGGCGGCATCGTGTTGCATCAGGGCAAGATAGCCGAGATGGCAACCGGTGAAGGAAAGACATTGGTAGCCACCCTGCCGGTGTTCCTACGTTCGTTGTCGAAACGCGGAGTGCATGTGGTGACCGTCAACGACTATCTGTCGAAGCGCGACTCGGAGTGGATGGGTCCGTTGTATATGTTCCACGGTTCGACGGTAGATTGCATCGACAAGCACCAGCCCAACACGCCGCAACGCCGCGCGGCCTACAACTGCGACATCACCTTCGGAACGAACAACGAATTTGGTTTCGACTATCTGCGTGACAACATGGCGCTAACGCCCAGCGAGCTTGTGCAGCGCAAGCATTACTATGCGATAGTCGACGAGGTAGACTCAGTGTTGATTGACGATGCCCGCACGCCGCTTATCATATCGGGGCCGGTGCCCAAGGGCGATGACCAGATGTTTGACCAGTTCAAGTCGAATGTAGAGAAGGTGGTGCTTGCACAGCGCCGTCTTGTCAATCAGTTTCTTACCGAGGCCAAAGAGAAGCTGAAATCGGAGAATAAGGACGTGCAGAAAGAAGGCGCCCTTGCGTTGTTCAGAGCTTACAAGGGTCTTCCGAAATATGGTGCGTTGATCAAATTCCTATCGCAAGAGGGGATGAAGAAGATATTGCTCGACACCGAGGCATATTACTTGCAGGACAATTCGCGAGAGATGCCCAAGGCAACCGAGCCGCTATATTTCGTAATCGACGAGAAGAACCGTTCGGTAGACTTGACCGACAAGGGCATCGACGAGCTTACCGGCAAGAGCAACGACCCGCAATTTTTCGTGCTTCCCGACATAGCGTCGCAGCTGTCGGAGCTTGAGAAAGTGGCCGACTTGCAGGAGCGTCAGGAGAAGAAAGACGAGGTGATGAGCGAATATGCCATCAAGTCGGAGCGCGTGCACACCGTCAACCAGTTGCTCAAGGCGTATACGTTGTTTGACAAGGACGTAGAGTATGTAATCGACGATGGGAAAATCAAGATCGTGGATGAGCAGACCGGACGTATCATGGAGGGACGCCGATATAGCGACGGCCTGCACCAGGCTATAGAAGCAAAAGAAGGGGTGAAGGTAGAGGCAGCAACGCAGACCTTTGCTACCATCACGTTGCAGAATTATTTCCGCATGTACCACAAGCTTGCGGGCATGACTGGTACGGCAGAGACCGAGGCCGGCGAGTTCTGGGACATCTACAAGCTTGATGTGGTGACAATACCGACCAACCGTCCGGTGGCACGCAAGGACATGAACGACCGCGTGTATCGCACCAAGAAAGAGAAATATGCGGCGGTAATCGACGAGATAGTAAAATTGCGCGAGGCAGGCCGCCCGGTATTGGTGGGCACTACCTCGGTAGAGATATCAGAGCTATTGAAGCGAATGCTTGACTTGCGCAAGATAGACTGCCAGGTGCTCAATGCCAAGTTGCACCAGCGAGAGGCACAGGTAGTGGCACTTGCCGGAAAAGCGGGGACAGTGACCATAGCCACCAACATGGCAGGCCGTGGTACCGACATCAAGCTACCCGACGAAGTAAAAGCAGCGGGAGGATTGGCAATCATAGGCACGGAGCGTCATGAGTCGCGCCGTGTGGACAGGCAGCTCCGCGGCCGTTCGGGACGTCAGGGCGACCCGGGCTCGTCGGTATTCTACGTGTCGTTTGAAGACCAGCTGATGCGCTTGTTTGCCACCGACAGAGTGATGAAGATGCTCGACCGTCTGGGCTTGCATGACGGGGAGATGATAGAGTCGAAGATGGTGACCAATGCCATAGAGAAAGCGCAGAAGCGAGTTGAAGAGAACAACTTCGGCATACGTAAGCGCCTGCTTGAATATGACGACGTGATGAACAAGCAGCGAACGTATATCTACGCCCGCCGCCACCATGCCTTGCTGGGCGAGCGAGTAGGCATCGACATTGCCAACATGCTATACGACACGATAGAGAACATCGTGAACAACTACAGCAATGCCGACGACTTCGAGGATATGCGCTTGGAGCTGATGCGCGTACTGACAATAGAGCCGCCGTTCACAGCCGATGAATATCGCGAAATGAATAGAGAGGAAGCGGTAGACAAGTTGTATGCCGCCGCCACGCAAGCCCTAGACCGCAAGAGCGAGCGCATCATAGAGGTGGCGAAGCCAGTGATAACAGAATGGGTAGAGAAACGCGACGCCAAAGGGCTTATCATAGTGCCGATAACCGATGGCAAGCGAGTGTACCAGATAAGAGTAGACATCACCAAGGCCTACGATACCGATTGCAAGCAGATAGTGAAAGAGTGGCATAAGACCATACTGTTGCTGTGCATCGACGAGCTATGGAAAGAGCATTTGCGCGAGCTTGACCAGTTGCGGCAATCGGTACAGAATGCATCGTACGAGCAGAAAGACCCGTTGGTAATCTACAAGGTAGAGTCGTTCCACATTTTCGAGCGCATGCTGTCGGTGCTCAACAACAAGACGATGTCGTCGTTGCTACGCGGCCAGATCTACATACCCAAGCGAGAAGCGACCGAGACCGATGGGCAGCAGCCAGAGCGTAAAGCGCCGGAAGTAAGGCAGGCGATGCCGGAGCGTCCGCATGCCAACAATAACATGAAGGCTACGAAAGACGAGCTGCCAGGGCAAACGGAGCAGCGAGCTGCAGCGAGTGCCCAGCAGGGACAGCGTTCGCGTCCGGAGCCTGTCAAGGTAGCGCCGAAGGTAGGGCGCAACGATCCATGTCCATGCGGTTCGGGCAAGAAATACAAGAATTGCCACGGCCGCAACGACGGTGGGATGTTGTAAGCGACGACGCCAACTAATATGGTAAATATTTTTCAATCCCGGGGGCAAGCTATTGCCTCCGGGATATTAACCCAAGATAAAGCCCTATTGGCCATCAAAATAGGAGGCAAATAACGAGAATGGGAAGGTAACGGATAAACTAACGACAAGCAAGATATTCGATATGGACAATTTCAACAACTCAGTAAATCAGGGGCCTGACAAAGAGATGGAGCTGACAGCAGAGCAGGGAAAAGAGCTGAAGCGTCAGAAACGTAAACGGCTGATAATCATAGTAGCAGCGGTGGCAATACTATTGGCGATAGTCGGGGTAGTATTCGCGATGATGTCGTCGAAGAATAAGGAGCTTGAGGCAGCGCGACAGCTTGCAGAGGAAACGCAGCAGCAGCTATTGGCGCAACAGATGCAAATCAATGAGCTTGAGTTGCTAAAGATTGACGACGACTTCCAGCAGATGGAGGGGCAGTCGGTGTTGCTCGCCAACGACTCAATAGTAGAGAAATACCAAGCAGCTCGCGCCCAGATAGAGAAGTTGAGGGCTGAGCTCAACAATGAGAAGACCAAGAGCGCGGCACAGATAAAGAAGCTCACCGACGAAATAAACACCCTCAAGGGGATACTTCGCGACTACACGGCGCGAATCAATGAGTTGATGGCCGAGAACGACCAGCTTAAAGAGGAGAATACGACCATCAAGAATAAGAACCAGCAGCTCAACAGCCAGGTACAGGACATGACGCGCAAGAATGAGCATCTAACCGAAAGGATGACTCTTGCAGAGAAGCTGAATGTTACAGGGCTGACGCTTCGCGCGCTCAATAAGAAGGGGAAGAATGAGAAGAATATCACGAAGGCGACACGACTATGCGTGACGTTTACAATACCGCAGAACAATTCTACGCCGGCAGGTGAGAAGATTATCTACCTTCGTATCACGACACCGGAGGGTGATTTGTTGAGCGGAGGAGGCTCGTTCGGGTTTGAGGGGGCAACGCTTCAGGCTACGGCACGCCGTTCAATAGAATATGCCAACGAGGAGATCGGAGGCGTTGAGATATATTGGGACGTGACGTCGACGCTCAATCCGGGGCCTTACACTGTGGAGCTGTTCTGCGACAATTTCAGGTTGGCATCTCGGCAGTTTGAGATGAAGAAGTAGCGGATAGATAGACCCGGTGCTCGGCGATGGGCGGCTAACCTACAATGGGGGATTGAACGAGATTTATCGAGATTTATCGGGATTTATCGAGAGAAATCTCGAATTAGCAGGATTGGGCGGGGGATATTGGGATTGGGATAGAAAGGAGGAATGAGGTATGATAGATTACTTGATGAGGGAATTGACGTCGACGGAGGTGACGGTGGCATCGGCAATCGGGAAGCTGTTTATCAGCATGTTGCTTGGATGCGCCGTAGGATTTGAGCGGCGTCTGAAGGGGCAGCCGGCAGGGATGCGCACGTTTGCATTGATAAGCATGGGTGCGACGTTGGCGATGCTGATATCTATCTATGTTCCTCAGGAGTACATGGGGTTGAAGAATGGCGACCCTGGGCGAATAGCTGCGCAGGTGGTGACGGGAATAGGATTTCTCGGAGCTGGCGCAATCATACAGATGAAAGGGTCGGTAAGGGGGTTGACCACAGCTGCGGGGATATGGATGGCTGCGACGATAGGGATGGCCGTAGGATTGGGCATGTATGAGGTATCGGCGACAGCCACAGTGCTGATGTTGGTGGTGTTGCATGTGTTTGAGCGATTGGAGCATAGGGCGATGTT
>JAQXRH010000096.1 GCA_029218425.1 Bacteroidales bacterium
GGTGGCTTGGGCGGCTTGGGTGGCTGTGAGGGGGGATTTTGGGGGTGAAAAGCGGTTTTGAACAACTATATTTTTTGAGGGTGGGGTGGATGCTTAAAGAGCTTATAAATAGGTACTTAATGTTTAAAAATTGCTCAAAACAGCTACTTATTTACTACCTTGGGGGAAATGGGTGGTGATTTTGCGTTTTTCGATATTAAATTTGCAAAAACGAAAAAGATATAATAGCAGAAACGAAATAGCAGATAAGCAAAAATACGAAATCGGGTTATCAATAATTGAAACAGCCGATTGTCAAAGTCTAATCAGCAGAAAAATAAAAATAAAAAAGCAAACAAAAAAGCAAAATAAAATATATATACAGAATTAGGAGACGTTTAACTTTAAAAAAATATTATGATGAAAAACTTTACCAAACTTAGTCTATGCGCCATGATGATAGCAGGCGCAGTGTCAGTAAATGCTCAGGGTCGTAGTGACTTGTTGTTCATTGCAGGAGATGGTGCGCCCTCTGGATGGGAATTGAATGATGCAACAGCCCTTGTTGCGACTGCAGAAAATGCAAATGTATATACCGGCACCGTGTACTTGAAAGCAGATAGTGAATTTAAATTCTTGACCACTTACGATTTTGGTAATGACGAGTATCGCTCGACAGTATCAACAGGAGCCTATCCCGATGCCGATGGTAAGGTAGCGTTGCAGCTTAACGGCAATGACAACAAGATCAAGGTGTCGGAGAGTGCAAACTATTTGATCACAGTAGACACAGAAGCATTGACAGCCACGATAGTAAAGTCGGCATATCAAGATACGCAGATTAATTTCTGCTCACTTTTCATGGTAGGCGGTGCAACAGCGACAGGATGGGAGCGCGACAAAGCGCATACGATGAAGCAGGATGTAGAGAATCCGTATGTTTTCAAGGCCGAGAAAGAAGCATTTGTCGAAGGCACATTCAAAATAACCTGGGCAATAAAGGGCGATGAAAATTGGTCCGCGAAGTATTGGTACTTTAAAGACCCGACTGATGAAACGAAGATGGTGCTTGGAGCCCAGGGTGACAACCAGTGGAACATAACGAGTGCCGGCAACTATGATGTGATAGCCAATGTATTGGACAACACCATCAGCATAAAATCGGCGTTGGATGGCGTAGTAGCCGTAGAGGCAGAGGCTGAAGCTGCAGAGGCAGTATATTATAATATGCAAGGCGTAAGAGTAGCCAATCCCGCACAGGGGCAGTTGGTTATCAAAGTAGCCAATGGCAAGGCACAGAAAGTAGTGCTTTAATGGGCTAATTTGGCGAGTCGACATATAGTCCTATACGGGCAATTTTGACCGCCAAGCATATTCAGACAAACACTGAGGCGCGCCGTAGGTAGGAGTCACAACATAAAACTGCGTACTACGGGCGCCTTAGTCTATCTATTTAAGGGGAGGGAAAGGCGACAGAGAGCGAAAAAAAACAATCAGAAAGCTGATTGCGCCGAAGTTGCCGACCGGCCAAGCTAAGGAGCGAGGCCAAAGTGGGGACGGCACAATTGTCGCACTAAAAATGGCGGATGGACAGCCATGAGTGGAGTCAATAAGCAAATGTGGTGATATACACCTAAGTAATAGAGATCTATACCTACAAATTAATAATTACCTTAAGTCCTGATTTAACAATGCGTTTATATTCATTACTTCTTTCATTGTCGTTGACGGCCGGAGCGTCGGCCCTTGACATGAACCACCTGTATGTGGTGGGACCCGCGGCAACTGCTGGCGAATGGACGGCAGAATTGCCGGAGGAGATGGTTTCCATAGGTTATGGCATATTCATATGGGATGGCTACCTTGGGGCGGGAGAGTTCAAATTCATCAATAAAGTAGGAGATTGGAACAGCTCGGTAGTTTCAGCCGAATACGAGGTGAATGTACAGAGCAATAACACGTATACAGTGTATGACAACTCCGGCAACCAACATTATGATTTCAAGTTTATCAATCCTCAGGCAGGGGAGTGCCGTATCATAGTCAACTTGGCGAGCAACCCGATGACGATGAAGTTCCGTAGGCCGTCGTTGCTGATGGTAGGTTCGGCAGCAAGGGGTTGGGGCTCGCCCGACCTGAACATACCGGTGTACGCCAATGACGAGGGCGTGGTGGAATGGACAGGATTGCTCAGCGCAGGGGAATTGAAATTTTTGACGAGCGCAAATTGGTCGCCGTGCTACAATGCGAGGGAACACGACAATCCGATGATAGATGGCGGCCATGAATTGATATATCATAACGATGGAACAGACGACCATAAGTTTAAAGTGCTGCATAGCAGAAAGTATACATTGAAGTTTGATTTGAACATCAACACGATGAATGTGACGTCACATCCCGGGCCATCGTTTGGCGGCGGCATCACAGCGGCAGTGCCGGGTAGATATGTGGTAGCCGTTGACCGCAACAGCCGAGGCTTGTTTTTCGGCGCCGTGCCTGAAGAATTGTATGTGAAATCGCTCGACGGTGCGGTGACCAGGCTTTCGGCGATCGGGTCCAATAGTCGGATATTCAAAGGAGAATTAGATATGTCGGCAAGTAATTACTATAAGTTGTATGCCGATGAGGCATGTTCCGAGGAATATTGTTTCAGCCCGAATGCCGATGTGGATATATCGCAGAAGGCATCGACCAATGTAGCGCCGATGTCGGGATATAGCTACAGAGTGTCGAGAGATGGCTTTTACGAAGTGACGGCCGATTTCAGCCAATCAGTGCCGTCGGTCTACGCAAAATATGTGACGACAGGCGTAGAGGGCATTGAAGATGTCGAGAAGGCCAAAGTGAGAGTAGACGGTCGCGATATCATAGTAGAGGGCGATGTAGAGCAAGTAGCAGTGTACGACATTGCTGGACGCTTGATATCGACGCAAAGCGTCACAGAGAACGTGGCCCCCGGGATATATGTAGTAGTAGCTGATTTACAAACTATTAAACTTACAGTAAAATGACAATAACAAATCGTATCATGATAACGGCGGCGATGTTAGCCATAGCCGCCCAAGCTGAAGGACAAGCGCTGAAAATTGCCACAGGCGGTAAAGATATGGCGTGGCCGCCGACATCGACAATCGCCATGAACCCCATGGCAGATGGCAGCTTCAATATCTCCAATATAGATCTCAGCAAAGGCACATATTTCTGCATAGCCCAAGAGAATGGCAGCAGCACGCCGACCAAACTTCAGACGGCAGGATACAAAGTATTTGATAAAGCAGGTAACAAATACGCATCGCTGGAGGAGAACCCCGGAGGCGTGGCCGTGTTTGACGAAGCGAACCGTCCGGCAAGCATATCCACGCTGAGCGAATTTGACTTGTGGACCGACAAGGCGCGCTATGCACCGGGACAGGAAGTGTGGATATGGGCACAGAAATTCAACGAAGTGCCCGGAGCGATGGTGAGATACCGTCGCGGAGTAGATGTGATAGAAGAGCATCCGTTGGTGCAAGAGTGGTGGCCATGGACGCCGCCTACCGATGATTTCCAGGGCTACTTAGTGGATGTCTACACCAAGGATGCCAATGGCAAAGAGCATATCCATGGGTCGATAGGCGTGGATGTGTCGTCGGACTGGAAGAAATATCCGCGCTACGGTTATACGGCGTGGTATGAGCCGGGTAAACTCAACTATGTGGGCGGGGATATCGCGTTTCTCAATCGTCGCCATATCAATGCCGTGCAATTCCAAGATTGGCACAACGCTCACCATAAGCCTTATTGCGGAGATGACATCTATCATGATGTGGCCAATAGAGAGGTGTCGCTTGAGGTAGTAAAGAAGAATATCGAGGCTCAACACTCGTATAACATGCAGGCATTCTTCTATAATTTAGGATTTGGCGCGCTCGATGGCGCCGGAGCCGCAGCCGATGGTGTGAAGGCGGAGTGGTATTATTACCGTGACACCAATCATTCGCAGAAAGACTACCATGTGTTGCCGAGCGATTGGAAGAGCAATATATCGTTTCTCGACCCGGGCAACACCGAGTGGCAGCAATATTTGGTGAACCGCAACAGCGAGGTGTACAACAACCTTGGATTTGACGGATTTCAGGTGGACCAGGTAGGTTCGCGCGGCGATAACACCTACGACTACTGGGGCAATCAAATCGTGCTTGGCGACCGTTTCCAGCCGTTGTTGAAGGCATTGAAGAAAGGTCATCCCAATAAGCGACTTATCATGAACAGTGTGTCGAAATACGGGGCATACGGGATAGCGTCGTCGGGAGTGATAGATATATGCTACAACGAATGCTGGTACGACCTGCCATCGTTTATGGATTTGTATTGGATAGTGTTCGACAATAATAAAGCGTCGGGCGGATCGGTTAAGACCGTGTTTGCCAATTATATGAACTATGATTTTGCGAAGAATAATTGGGGCAAGACGTTCAATAAACATGGTGTGCTGCTGACCGATGCGTGCATGTTTGCTATAGGTGCTGGCCATCTTGAATTGGGGTCGGGCGGCAACATGCTTTGCAATGAGTATTTCCCGAACACCAACCTTCGCATAGGCGATGAGCTTACTGAGGCCATAACACGCTATTACGATTTCATAACGGCATATGAGTCAATTGTCTACGACACCAAGCGCGAGCTGACGCCGAATATAACGCCTCTTGATGGGACACCCGCTGTGAGCATATGGAACTATCAGCGCGGGCCGCAGCCGCGGCGCATCGTGGTGCATGGCACAGAGACCCAGAAAGGGGAGCTGGTATATCACCTGTTGAATTTCCGTAATGTCAACTTGTTGAGCTGGCGCGACTTGAATGCCGATATGCCGGCGCCTACGGTGACGGAGAATATCAAGCTGCGTATCGACGTTGACCGCATGGTGTCGCGGGCATGGATGGCGTCGCCCGATAGCGATGCGTGCGTTCCGGTGGAGTTGCCGTTTGAGCAGGAGGGCAATTCGGTGACTATAACGGTGCCGCGATTGGAATACTGGACAATGCTTGTTTTGGATTAATAATAAGTATATATAGCAAGGCGGTGGGTCGCGATAGTGGCCCACCGCCTTTGTTGTGGCCGTGGGTGAGGGTGTAAATCGGCGTCCTACCGGACGCCTGCGGTTGTAGCGACACGAAGACCCCGCACACCTCGCTGCGCTCGGCGTACGGGGCTACGAATAATCGGCGTGCGGCAGCACGCCTGCGGGGCGGTGGGTGCGCGTGGACGGGGAGCGGTGACGAAGGGAGAAATCGGGGATTGGAAATCGGGATTAATCGGGAGGAATCGAGATTAATCCCGATTAATCGGGAGGAATTTGGGAGGGATTGGAAATCGGGAGGAATTTGGGATTAATCGGGGTGGATGGGACGATGGCAAGACGGGGCTGGACTTAAGTCCAGCCACAGGACTAAGAGGCGAGGGCCTTTGGCGGGCGTTGTTAAGCGAGGTTGGGGTAAAAAGAATACGGGATGTGTCACCACGACACATCCCGTATACATCAATATAACTAACTTACTATTAGAGCATATACTAATTGAAAATTAGAGAGCTTTGTCTTTCGAACCGAGAACGTTCTCGATTTTGTGTTTGTAAAGTTTCTCCATGTTGTCGCGAGCCGGGCCGAGGTATTTGCGGGGGTCGAATTCAGCGGGTTTCTCAGCAAATACTTTGCGGATAGCTGCAGTCATGGCGAGACGGCTGTCGGAGTCGATGTTGATTTTGCAAACGGCGCTCTTAGCGGCTTTGCGGAGCTGCTCTTCGGGGATACCGATAGCGTCGGGGAGCTTGCCACCGAACTTGTTGATGGTGTCGACTTCGTCTTGGGGAACGGAAGAAGAACCGTGGAGCACGATGGGGAAACCGGGGAGTTTTTCCATAACGGCGTCGAGGACGTCGAAAGCCAATGGCGGGGGAACGAGTTTGCCTTCGGCATTGCGGGTGCACTGCTCAGGGGTAAACTTGTATGCGCCGTGAGAAGTACCGATAGAGATAGCGAGCGAGTCGCAACCTGTGCGAGTAGCGAAGTCGATAACTTCTTCGGGGTCGGTGTATGTGTGGTGGTCGGACGAAACTTCGTCTTCAACGCCGGCGAGGACGCCGAGTTCGCCTTCAACGGTAACGTCGAATTGGTGAGCGTAGTCAACGACTTGTTTGGTGAGGGCAACGTTTTCCTCGTAGGGGAGGTGCGAGCCGTCGATCATGACAGAAGAGAAGCCGTTGTCGATGCAAGATTTGCAGAGCTCGAAGCTATCGCCGTGGTCGAGGTGAAGGACGATTTGGGGTTTTTCCCAGCCAAGTTCTTTGGCATATTCAACAGCACCCTGAGCCATGTAGCGGAGGAGCGTAGCGTTGGCATAGTTGCGAGCACCTTTCGATACTTGGAGGATGACGGGCGAGCGGTCTTCAGATGCGGCTTTGATGATAGCCTGAAGTTGCTCCATGTTGTTGAAATTGAAGGCGGGGATAGCGTAACCACCTTTGATTGCTTTGGCGAACATCTCGCGGGTGTTGACCAAACCTAAGTCTTTGTAACTTACCATTGTTATTGTATTTTTATATCGGTTGATTAAAAAATGCGTAATAGAAATTTACGAGTGCAAAGATAGCAAATATTTTTAAAAAATCGGATATCTTTTGCGTGAATTGTTATTCGCCGGTTGGGCGGACGAATTGGCCGGGGATGTCGACGAGTTTGATGTTGAATTTGAGTACGGAGAAGGGTGGGATAGAGCTGTTGCCCGATGAGCCGTAGGCGTAGGAGTAGGGTACGATGACCTCTACGGAGTCGCCGATGTGCATTTTTTCGAGGGCGATGACCCACCCCGATATTACGCTGTTGAGCTGGAAGCGTGAGACGGAGTCGGCGGGAGAAAGGCTACGGTAGGAAGAGTCGAAAGGCACGTCTTCGTAGGTGCGGCCGTGGTATTTGACGTCGACGGTGGAGGTGTAGATGGGTTTGCGATTGTTGGTTGTGGCGGTGGTGTCGTTGAACCAACGCATCAGCACATAAGCGTCTTTGTTCCAGGCTGGTATGATGCGGGAGTACACCTTTTTGCCGTTTTCGTCGACAAGGTTGGCTTGCTCGTTGATGAAAGCGTCGTTGGCTTCGCGGTAGTCGGCGTATTGTTCCCATACGTCTTCGTCGTCGCTGCTACATGAAGCGGCGAAGCAAAGAGTAGCAGCGGCGAAAATGTAGAATAAAAGACCTTTTTTCATGACGTAGGATTAGAAATCGACTGAAGGAGACGCTGCGCTGGTGCCGAAGTCGACAGTGGGCGCCTTAGAGGCGTTGGCGTCGGCTTTGAACATTTCTTTTTCCTCGTAACCCCATGCGAAGAGGCTGGCGGGGAAGCGGAGTATCTTGACGTTGTATTTTTCAACGGCCTCGTTGTAGCGAGTGCGCTCGGTGTTGATACGGTTTTCTGTGCCGGCGAGTTCGTCCTGAAGCTGGATGAAGTTTTGGTTGGCTTTGAGGTCGGGATAGGCTTCGTGGACGGCGTTGATATAAATGTTGGCTTTCTCCATGAGATTGCGTTGCGCGTCATATAATTGCTGCGTCTGCTGTTCGGTAGCAGTAGGATCGGGTTTGATCTG
>JAQXRH010000097.1 GCA_029218425.1 Bacteroidales bacterium
CTTAGCTTACATACATCCGGCAGCTAAAATCCACCCCAGCGTGGTGATTGACCCATTTGTGACCATCGAGGCTGATGTAGAAATCGGTGAAGGTACACGTATCGCCTCCAATGTAGTGATTATGGACGGCGCACGCATAGGTAAGAATTGTAACATATTTCCCGGTGCGGTCATCTCTGCAATACCGCAGGATTTGAAATTCCGCGGAGAGGAAACCACTGCAATCGTCGGTGATAACACTACGCTGCGCGAGTGCGTCACCGTCAACCGCGGTACCGCTGCAAAAGGTAAAACCCAGGTGGGCTCCAATTGCCTTATCATGGCTTACTCCCACGTGGCCCACGATTGCGTCATTGGTAACAACGTCATAATCTCCAATGCTTCGCAGATTGCCGGCGAGGTAGTTGTCGATGATTTCGCTGTGATAGGCGGAGGTACTCTCATACACCAGTTCTGCCACCTTGGCAGCCACGTCATGATTCAGGGCGGTGCCCTCATCAACAAGGATATTCCCCCATTCGTGAAGGCTGCCCGCGAACCTATCGCCTACACTGGCGTCAACTCCATAGGCTTGCGCCGCCGTGGCTTTACCAACGACCAGATACGCGACATCCAGGAAGTGTACCGCTACCTCTACCTCTCGCGTCTGAACGTCACCGACGCCCTCGAACGTATCGAGGCCGAACTGCCCGCATCGAAAGAGCGCGACGAAATCATCCTCTTTATCAAGAATTCCAAACGAGGTATCATCCGCGGCTACGTGTGATCTCCTGGACCAACTCCATGCCAATAATGGCTCTTAGGCCCATTTGGCGTTAATGTGTCTAATTATCCCAATTGGAGCCAAATTGGCCAAAACCCATTTTTTGCTCGGATATTCCGTTCGCGATATTTATAAAAAAATCAGGGAGCTGCAACTTTGTTGATGCAGCTCCCTTTGTTAACTACGGGCATTGTCGTGACTGGCAATGCCCTGTTGTCTTTACCTGATTATTTTACAAGCACCTTAGTGGCTTTCTTGCCTTCAATCTTGAGGTATACAGCTCCTGAGGTGGGTTTGGTCACTTCAATACCGTTGAGGTTGAAGTAGCGTGCGCCGTTGGCGTTGTCCGACTCGATAGCGCCGATAGCAGACGATTGGATTGTTACTTCAACAGTGGCGGGTGCGTCCATGCCTTCGGCCATGAAACCGATGGTGTAGAGCACGGCGCCATCCTGAGCTTTCTCTGTGGTGTCGATATTCACGTCAACGGTGCCTTCGGTTGCTTCGGGAACGAAAGTGTAGACATAGGTGCCGTCAACAGAGATAGTGATGTCCTTGCCAACGAGATTTTCGCTAACCGTATATCCCACGGTGACTGTAGCAATGCCGTTGTTGACCGTGATCTGGGGATTGGCGCCAAGCTGGATTGTCGGCTTTACTTCTGCACCGCGCTCGAAGTGGAGGCTCTTGATGTTTGCTCCGTCATTGCTCTTGTAAACAATATAGAGGGTGTGCTTGCCAGTGAGCTTGTCAGGGTTGGTGACATCGCCGCGCAGACCCTTTACATTGCCCCAGCCGCCAGTTGCCTGCATGCGTACGATTGCGGCATACTCATTGTTTTCCAAAGCGTTGTTTACTTGGTCGTTGTTGCTCCAATCGATTTCGCCATCCTTTTCGAGGTCAACAAAAAATCTGAAATTTGATTCGTCGATTGGGCCTCTGTACGAGCCGTCGCCGGTCGAATAGCGAGCAACGATATGTTCGAAAGGAGTAGTGCCGAAGTCGTAGTCTGACCCGTCGGCTGCCGAGATGCGGAGCACGGTGCCGTTCTTGGTATAACCGACATTGTCGTTTTCCCATCGTCCCTCCTTGAGAATTGTGCATTTCCAGTCGTTGTTGTAGATTTTTGAGTTGCCGTCGCCATCAACGTCGCTGCGGGTGTTGTCGCCGCCCTGTACGAAATTGAATACCAAAGCATCGTCGATGGGCTGGTCGTCGCAAGGATAAAGCGACGAGTCGGGTATCTGGGTGACAGGCCAGTGGCAGTTTTCGTAAAGACCTACATTCATTACATTGCAACCACCTTCGTTGCCCCATTTGATGATTACAGAGTGAGCTCCGGTTACTTCTTTCTCAAGATTGCAGACAAGAGGAACGAAGGTGTTGTCGCGCCATGCTTGCATGCCGTACCATACTCGTCCTATTCTGTTGCCTTCTGCCACTTCGTCGATGTAAACTTCAAGAAATTTGTTGAGATTTACGCTGGCGCCCCAGGTCGCCATCTTGGTCTGGATGACCACCTGGTCGTATTTGTTGTTGCCGAAATCGACTGTCTCACGAGACTTCATGGTGAGATTGTTGCCAGTCCATCCTATAGAACCGTCGCCATCTATCTTACCAGCATCGGTGGTCTGCTCGGGGTCGTTTACGTTGTAGAAACCGTTGCCTTTGATGACGATGCCTTTGTCGGCACAGCGGGCATCTTCGTCGGGCCAGAGAAGGCGGATGCCTTTGTCGGCGTCGGTAGTGTAAATCTGGTCAAATGGCTTGGTATAGCTATCATTCACATAGTCGGCTTCGGTGTAGGGGGTGTCGACAAGACCGACGCCAAAAAGATTGGTCGTTGACTTTTCTTGCTCAAACGATACATACACATGCTGCTTGCCGGTGGGAGCGGTATATCCTTCGATATTGCTTCCGAAGTTCTGCCCATAACGGCGCGGCAGATTGTAGGTGTAGAAGTGCTTGAAGGGAATTTTTGCGAATGGAGTGGCGCTTGCTAAGTCCTGTCCGGCACTGAGTATGACGGCTCCGTCAATGTTGTTTTCCCATCCGTTGGCAGCATCTACGTATGCTCCGGCATATCCTTTGTCGAAATCTACTTCGCCGAGATCTACAGCCAGATCCGACGAAACGTTGCCCAAAAGGAGGTTGGTCAAGTCAAATTTTCCGTTTCCCTGTACTATGGCTATGTCAGGATTGTTGTGGTCGATCTTCACATAATAATGCTCGGCCGCAGCCCCGGTCTGTGCAATAGCCATTGCCGCCAAACCAAGGGTAAGAGTAAAAGCTTTTTTCATTGCTAGGATTTAAAGTTAATAATTAGGTTAAAAATTAGTTATCGTAGTTCGCAAATTTACCTATACAATTATTATATAAGTAGCACAAATAGCTTAATAAACATAACAAATGTCATATGCTACGAGAGAGAAATTTTTTGCTCGAATTATTGACTTCCGACCTTGCTACAACAAAGATGGGACGCTGGCGTGGCGTCCCATCGGGTTGATAATCAGTATGTTTGTGGTTACGATATGCGACTATTGTCGCATATCGGCATCGCATTCTTAGAAAGGAAGGTCTTCGGTGCCGTCGCTGGCAGGGAATGAGGCAGGGGCTTGTGGCGCGGCAGGGGCTCCGGCGCCGGGGTAGCTGATTGGCTCTTGCGGCACAGGAGGAACGGCGCCGGCGGGCATGGCGGCGTCGCCTTTCTCAGCCTTCCACCCGCGTATGCTTGTGTACCAACGGCCATTGTATTCGCGGCTCTCTATGTCGAAGCTCAATGTGATGGTTTCGCCAATGTTGAGAGGATATTGGTCGGCACGTTCTCCGAAGAAATCGAAGTGTATCTTTTTGGGGTAGTTCTCTAATGTCTCAAGTACGTATTCTCTTGCTTTCCAAGGGTTGCCGGCTTTCGATGTGCCCGTGCGTTCGGGGAGCACGGCAATGATTTTTCCTTTTACTTCCATTGTATATGTTTTGTTATAATTATTTTCTTTGTAAAGATAATACTATTTTTTGATATAACGAAAAATATTTTTCAAACCAATTTTCAGATGCGTTGTTGCAATGGGCTGCAATGGGCTCCAATGCCGTCGGCTCCCGTTTGTCATTACGCCTTGTCGGCTGGGATGGCACTGATGTCGTTGCTTGCGTTGGTGGCTCTCGCTATTCCCACTTTCTCCAGCTGCTCCGATAATAGCGATACCGTTTCCCTTTTGAAAAGTACAATATGTTGCGCGCAATTTCTTTTACAAGCTTTTTAAATGGCATCCTGCTTCTCCAATGCTTCCACTTCGACCTGTTTCTATACGATTTCCATCGATTCTTGAATGGGTAGTCGCCGAAATACCAGTTCCATGGCTTGGCCGCCGAGCAGTAGTGTATGATTACCGGCCGTTCTTCGATGAGCAACGCCGTGAAATCTTCAAAGGCACATTCAAAAAAACTGGCCATTACATTGTACTTATATGGAAGGAATAATTTCTTATCGTGAAGTATGGCATTCAGGACGTCTTGGTCGAAAAAAAAGCATTTTTTCACATTGTTCACAAAATAGGAAATAGCAGCATGCTTGACATCGTTTTCGCGCCAATAGGATAGGTTTATCAACATTACACCTGCATTGAAATAGCCATACTTTAGAGGGTAGTTCAACCTTTCGATAGCTTCTTTACCAATGCAGCGTCCGCTTTCTCCATCGTGCTCCGGGACTGCCGCCACTGCATAATCGGTAATGTCGGTGTCATACAATCCGGAGATGTCGCCGTCAACCACGATATCGCAATCCAAGTAAAGGCACTTTTTGCAGTCGGCAGGCAAAATATCTGCAATTAGGAATCTGGAAAATACTGCTTTGTTTAAGTATTTGGCCAGATATGGATTGTGGCTTGTGTCGCATCCTTCCAACGCTTTGGTGTCGATTACGCATATATTTATCTCCGCGTCATATTTGCCTGACTCGGCGAGGGATTTCAATCGCTTGCAATGTCCTGGCTTCAATCCGTCGGTAAGGATATATACCGATATCGGCCTATGCCTGTTGTTCTCTAATAGTGAAGAAAGCATGATACCGCACAATGCGGCATAGTTGTTGTCGGTAGCGCATACTATATGCATTCTTTCTTTCATGGTGCTAATTTGTAAATGGTGGTGTGTGATAATAATGGAAATGTAAGCGGCTGCTTTTTGATGTGTTAATCGCAAAGATAACGTTTTTTTCCAAGACATGCCAAAAAATTGCGCCAGTACTTTTTGAAATTTTGAGCGAGGTTGCTTATTTTTGTAAATAAAAAAATATGGCACAAGAACAAGATTGGTGGACATCGCCGACCGAAGCCGAAAATGGCGCTCTCATAATGGTGACTGGTCGTCGCGATGTTGATAAATTCCGCAATAATCCCAAGTTTTCAATCCGTGTTGAGGTGGCGTGGAAATACGCCGGCGGCTCAAATGGCATGCCCGACACGTCGACATCGCAGCTTATGGAGCAGGTTCACGATGCCCTCGTCGACACGTTTGACAAAGATCCCGTAGCGGTGATTACAGGCATATATACCGGCGACAACCGCCGCGACTGGATATTCTATACCTTATCCACCAATATCTTCCAGAAGAAACTCAATGAGGCGCTTGCGCCATTCCCCATGCTGCCGCTTGAGATTTATGCCGAAAACGACCCCGATTGGGCTGAGTACGCCGAGATGCGCGAGCTATCGGAAATCAGTACCTCCGACGGCGACGATTGATGATCGTTGCCCATGACGATTGCCGATGATAGCCGATGATAGCCGACGGTTGCCCATGACGGTTGCCGATGATAGCCGACGGTTGCCGATGACGTCGTACCTATTCCCTTACTGCGATAGCATTGAGGGCGCGGAGCACGTTGCACAGCGTGCTGCTCCAATAGGCTTTGAAGTCGTCCTTCACCGATACTAAGGCGAGCGCCACGGTGTCGTCGGTAGTGTCGCGTACGGTGGCGAGGTAGTTGTAGAGCACCTGGAATATGTCGGCAAGCCCCTCTGCTATACTTGCCGATACCGGAGTGTCGCTGAACTTCATGTCCTCCTCAAACACTTCGAGATACACATCATCGGGCCCGAACAGCGACTCCATGCCCCTGCGCACCGCATCGTAATAGTCCTCGTCGAGGGCGGCATCGATATATGCGTCATATTGCTCGGCATCTTCGGTGTTGAGATCGGTAGCCGTGATATATAGTCGTGGTAGCAGCTTGAGCATTGTCTTGACAAACTCGTGCAGCTCATATTCGCGAGCGGTTTCTACCGCCTGGCAATATTCGTTGGCAAGTCCGGTGAATGCTATTGCGTTGGAATTAAGTGGTGCCATACAATTTGTTGGTTTTGATATAGTTATATACTCCGTCGGGCATAAAGACGCTCATGTCGTAGCCTTCGGAAAGGAGCCGTCGCAACAGTGTGCTCGACAGGTCGACGGTGGGGGCCGCTACGGCGCTCACATTGTCGGGCAGCGTGTTTTCGTCGATGTCGTATCCGGGACGTGGGTATACGATGACGCCGTATCGCTTGATGATTTCGTCGGCCGCACGCCAGCGGTCGAACACTCTCCAATTGTCGCTTCCTATGATTATTGCAATGTCGGCGTCGGAATAGCGCCGTGACAGCTCATGCAAGGTGTCGATGGTGAACGACGGCCGTGGCATGGTCAGCTCTATATCGCATGGTGTGATGCTTTGGCGGCTTCGGCACGCTATCTCAAGCATTGACATGCGGTGGGCATCCGATGCGAGGTCGTCACGGCCGGCCTTAAGCGGATTGAGCGGACTGACGCACATGAGCACTTCGTCGAAATGCGCAGCCTGCCTCACATATTCTGCCACCATGAGATGGCCTATGTGCACCGGATTGTACGACCCTCCCATCAGGGCGATGCGTCTGCGCTTTTCCATTGCGGTTTTCGTAGTAGCTTCCCTGCTATTGGGCTATGAAGTTGAGTATGGTCTTCTCGGCGCGGTCGACGGCTTCATCGAGGTTGTCGTTGACAACGATGGTGTCGAACTGTGGAGCGAGTGACAGCTCAAATTCGGCACGGGCGATGCGCTCGTCGATTACTTCGCGCGACTCGGTGCCGCGGTTCTCCAATCTGCGTCGCAGCTCGTCGACCGATGGCGGCTGGATGAAAATGGCTATGGCTCGTTCGCCGTACAGGCGTTTCACGTTGATGCCGCCCTTCACGTCGATGTCGAGCACGATGTTGGTGCCTGCGTCGAGCGCACGGTTGATTTCGCTCTTGAGCGTACCGTAGAAGCGCCCAGGATACACCTCCTCGTATTCGAGGAAATCACCGGCTGCGATGCGGTCGTGAAATGCTTCGTTTGTGAGAAAATGGTAGTGCACGCCGTCGATTTCGCCTTGGCGTGGCTTGCGGTTGGTGGCCGACACTGAAAATGTCATGTCGATATTGCCGCGTTGGGTCAAATCGTGGATGATTGTCGACTTGCCGCACCCCGACGGCGCTGATATGATGATGAGCTTTCCTGACATAAGTAGTTGAGGTTGCTGATGTTATATGTTTGGCTGTATATACTTTCTCAATGACCTGTGTGCCGGGCTATAATGCCATGCGTGCGCCGGGCTATAATACGTTGAGCACTTGCTCTTTGATTTGCTCAAGCTCGTCCTTCATCTTCACCACGGTGATTTGCATTTCGGCATGGTTGCTCTTCGACCCGAGGGTGTTGATTTCGCGCCCCATCTCCTGGGCTATAAATCCGAGTTTCTTCCCTTGTCCGGGAGCCGCCTCCATTGTCTCGGCGAAGTATTCCAAATGCTGCGCCAGGCGCTGCTTCTCCTCGTTGATGTCGAGCTTCTCGATATAGAATATCATCTCTTGCTCGTAGCGTCCGCGGTCGTATTCCACCTGCGGTATCTGTGCGAGAGCATCCTCGATGCGGGCACGTATCTTGGCGATGCGTTCGGTCTCGTATTTAGGTACTTCGGCCAATAGGTTGGCGATACGGCTGATACGCTCGGTGAAAAACAGCGTGAGCTTCGCCCCCTCTTTGGCTCTAAATTCGCGCAAAGCATTACATGCCTCGTCAACGGCTTTGAGCAGGGTGGCGCGGTCTTCGTCGTCGATGCCCTCTACGCTGTCGCTGTGCATCACGTCGGGCATCCGTAGCAATACCGAATACCAATCGGTCGGGGCGGGTATGCCCAATGCCGCCGACATCTGCTCGATCTGCGCCTTGTAGGTTGCTGCTTTCTCTATGTTGATACTCGTGTCAGACGCCGCACCCAGTGTCTCTACGGTAACGGCGAGATCTACCTTGCCTCGCTCCACTCGCGCGGCTATGAGATTGCGACATTCCACCTCCATCTCCCTATAGGCGGCTGGCAAACGGCTCGAAAAGTCGAGCTGCTTGGAATTGAGGGTCTTTATTTCTACTGTGAATTTCTTGGAACTGTTCTCGGCAATTGCTTTGCCGAAGCCTGTCATTGATAATAGCATATCCAAATTATTTATTTTCTACAAAATTACACATATACGCGGAAAAAACGTAAATTTGCATTAAAAATTTAGAGTGTTCCCCAAAAATATCTGGCCCAATGACTATACTAAATATTGAGACGTCGACCAACGTATGCTCCGTAGCCGTCACCACCGACGGCATGGTGCTGTGCCACCGCGAGGATTTCGCCGGGCATAACCATGCTACTCTGCTGAGCGGCTTTATTAAGGATTGCCTCGACCACATTGCTCAGCATGAAATGAAGCTCGACGCCGTGGCTGTAAGCATCGGCCCGGGCAGCTACACCGGCCTGCGCATAGGGCTGTCGGAGGCCAAAGGACTGTGCTATGCGCTCGGTATTCCGCTGATAGGCATCGATACGCTGAAGATAATGGCCGTTGAAGTTATGTTCACGCAGTCTATAGAGGGCGACGAACTGTTTGTGCCGATGATCGACGCTCGCCGCATGGAGGTATACACCGCCGTCTACGACATGGCTCTCGCCTCGCTCGTTGAGCCTACTCCGCTCATTCTTACTCCCGAAGCATTCGACACTTATCTTGCCGACCACCGACTGCTGTTCTTCGGCAACGGCTCCGATAAGGCCCGCGATGTCATCACGTCGCAAAATGCGGTGTTCATCCCCGATATTCACCCCCTGGCTTCCAACATGCTGCCTCTCGCCGAGCAGGCTTTCATGCGCAAAGATTTCCTCGACTTGGCCTACAGCGTACCGGCCTATCTCAAAGAATTCCAAGCCACCAAACCCAAGAAACTGTTTTAACGCCATCAGTTGAAGTGGATATAAAAACAGGCCGGCGAAGTGATACTGTCCGCCGGCCTGAGTCGTATATGTTGATGTCAGATGAGGGTCTGATTTATCAGTCTTCCTTGGAATTGGCCATTTCAGCGGCCTTTTTGCTCTTGTAGTCGGAAACGACTTCGTTGATGAGCTCTTTGACTTCCTCTTCGGCTTTTTCCTCGTTGAGGCCGTTTATGAAATCATTGTGAGAGCACATGCTGCCGAATGCCATCAGATGGCCGAATGCGCTTGCCGATGAAAGGACTATGGTGACGAGCTTAAAGTTCTCGGCCACCAATTTCCCAACGGTGAAACCTTTGCTGTAGCTCACCTCAATATAATCGCCAGTCGATTTCATAGATACACCATGCCCTTCCATAGCACTCATAGCGAGCGCTATTGCTAACACAAGCAGGAGCTGGCACACGGCGGCTGTGCCTATACCCATTGCAGCTGTATCAAAAAATTTATCCTCTTTATTCTTTTCATGCTTTAACGAGAAGAAGAAGATTGCAGGACCTATCAGCCAGAGACCTTCCCAAATGAGAAATTTGGCGCTTACGGGGTCTGTATCTTCTTTAATCACGAACATAGATACAATTGCTATTATAGCCCAGAGAATGAGTGCTCCGCCGGCAGAACGGACTCCGGTCTCAAGATGTCCCATACGACATAATGTGTTGCCCGCACCAATAAGGCCTATGCCCCATATTATAAGGCCAATTATCATTGATACTTCGCTCAATGTCATCAGAGAGTCGGTCTCTTTAACAAACATAATGACGTCAAAGATGGAGCCGATCAAGCAGATGGCGGCTCCGATAGCGGCAATCTTAAACGATTTGCCCAGCATAGTCTTGGCTTCCGGACGGTCAATAGCAGTTTGTTCCATAACGATTGATGTTGATATATTTAATATTTTACAAATATATTAACAATCGCTCAAATTACCCCCCCCAACTATTAAAAAATGTTAAATGCGATAGCCTTGACCCCTTAATTTGCATCTATATAACAATACAGGCTGTGCCGTAGATTGGGCACAGCCTGTATTGTTGTATAATGGTGAAATAACTTTCTGGTTATTTCAGGCTTTCGACGAAAGCGCGGAGCTGCTCGTTCTCGGGGTTGATTTCGAGGAACTTGGTGTAGTATGCCTTAGCCTTCTCGCGGTCTTTGCTGAGGTTGTATTTGCCTAACAGGTTGAGGGCGAAGATGTAGTCCGACTTGCGCGATGTGACGTTCTCGGGATCAGCGTCGAGGATTTCAATGATCTTAACAAGCTGCTGTTCGATCTCATCGTTCATCTCGTTGTTGTTGGCCACAAGGTAGATGCGGCTGCGGGTGGTGAGCACTTGCAGGTTGTCGGGCACTTTGGCATACACTTCTTCGATGGCTTTCAATGCTGCTTTAGCGTAGGCATCGTGCTCGGGCGATTCCGCGGGCGTAGTTGCGGCGGCATTCATGTAACGACGGGCGAGAATCATCACGTCGTTGACAGTGTGCTCAGGGTCGAGGTCGATATATTTCTGTTGGGCTTCGGCAGCTTTGCCAAACATGTTGGCGGAGGTGTATACTTGGCTGATGTCTTTGTAGAGCGATGCTTTCTCGGGCGCAAGTACTAAGGCTTTCTCGTATTGGATCACACCGATGGAGTCCTGACCCAATGCAATGTACATGTCGCCGTAGGTAGTGTAGTCGTTGGGCACGAATTCGCCTTTCGATGCAAAGAATTTATCACCCTCTTCAATCGCTTTTTCGGGCTGGTTCAAGGCTGCGAAGTTGAGCATGCGCATGCGTTTCATGTAGAAGTTGTCGGGGTCTTCAGTAAGCAATTTGGCTGCGAGTGCGTTGGATTCCTCATACTTTTTACCGAAGTAAAGGAGGCCTACGTAGCGCTGTTCGTCGCGTTTGAAGTGGTTGGGGTTTTGGATATATTTGCCATACTGCTCGGCAGCCATGGTGAGCTGGTCGTTGTCGTAGTATTTCTCGGCGAGTTCGCGCTGTGCAAGTGCCGAATTGGGCTGGAGCTCGAGGAGCTTCTTCAAACCGTCAATAGCATATTTGGGGTTGACGGGGAAGTAGGTGCGAGCATATTTGACGAATGCTTCGGGGTAGTTGACACCGTCGGCAGCGTTCATTGCCATTTCGTAGTAACCAGCAGCGTCGCCAATGTTGACGGGGGCGAGCATGTCGGCTTCAAGGATGTAGATGGCCGGGCAGTCCTTGTCGGCTTTGCGTGCGTCCTTGATATATTTTTCTATGTCTTTGGCATATTTCACTGCGTCGGCGTTGTAGAATGCGCGTGCGATTGTGGTAAGCAGCACTGCATCTTTTTTGTTGAGTTTGGCTGCCTGTTTGAAGAAATCGTCGGCTGCCGATTTGTCGCCTTGCTGGAGTGCCAAGCGGCCAAGTCCGATGTAGTTGTAGCCGTTCTCGGCATTGATTGCAATACCTTTTTCATAGAATGTCTTGGCATTGGCATAGTTCTGACGCAGAAAAGCTATCTGTCCTAAGTAGAAGTTGGCCATGGATTTGTCGGTGCCAGATGCATCGATGGTGCGGTTGATGATGATTTCCGCTTCGTCGGGCTGGTCGGCACGATAGTATTCCACTGCGTCTTTAAAACCTTGAGCAGATGCGCTGACGGCAACTGCTCCGAGCATGAAAGCTAATAATGATTTGAATTTCATGTTGTATATGTTTTTTAATTGTTTTTTCTGCTATTGCTTCCTGTTATAAGTAGGGCTTAGGGGATATCTATTATTATAACGTAAAGGATATAATTTAAATTGCGTTTGATTATTAGACTTACGAAATTCGCGATTGTAAAGTTACTAATTTTTATATTTTATTGCAAAGTGTTGCCGATATTCCTGTGCTATAATATGTAATTTTTTTAATTAATTGTTTCAAATTAACATATCATGGCTTCTTTAAATCATTATTGCTGACTCGCTTTTGGCGCTTTCGCACGGCGTTATGTCATGTCGAGCCCTATGGCTTGGCCTATCATTGGGCGGTCGGCGCTCAATCCACGTTGACTATCCTCGGCTGCATAGCTGCGGGCAGCACTCCGGTGAGCTGTATCAGTTTCTGTCCGGCAAACCCTGTCACGAAGGTGAAAAATCCGCTTTGCACGGCGTTGCGATAGCCGGTTACCGTCAGGTAGATGGGGCGGTAGAGGGGATAAGAGCCATCGTAGATGTAGGCCTGATAGGGTTTCTTCCCTTCTCCGGGAAACTGGCCTTTGCCTGTCACTGCCAATACTTTGACATCGCTGGTGAAACTGAGGTTGGTGGTGTCGCTCTTTTGCGAAGCTTCTGATAGCTCCTCGGTGGTCATCTCTACATTTTTCATGTCGGAAGATATCCAGCTCACTCCTATCACTCCGAGCGCTCCTTTACGCTCGGCCACTGTCTGCACCACTTTGCTGTTGGAATTCTGGGCATAGACGTTGTTGCCAAATTTCCGCCCCTCCATGATGCTGTCGCTCATGTAGCGCACGGTGCTCGAGCCGCTGTAGTCAAATATGATGTCTATTTTGCCCGATTTGTTGCCCGGTTCCACCCATTTCCATTCCTTGATTTCGCCGGCAAGTATCTTACCTAAGTCGGCGGTTGATATCTCGTTGATGGGGTTGTCCTTGTTGGCTATAAGGGCAATGGCATCTACGGCTATCATCTTGGAACGCGGTTGCCGCTTGTGGAGCTCGAGGAAGCGCATCTCGGCTGCATTGAGCGGACGCGATGTTACGGCAAGCTTGGTGTTGTTGGTGTGCAATAGCGAGTCGATGCATGCCTGCTCTGGTAGATAGCGCGAGAGTATCGACGCGTTGGGATACTGGTATTCATACACTTGTATCTCTTGCTCCATGATGCGCTGGAATGTCTCGTCGCATGCCATGACGGTCACCCCGGCGGTGGCCGACGAAGAGTTGGCCGACTGTCCTACCTTAGGATTTGGATTGCAAGCTATGGTATTGGCTGCTACTGCTGCCACTGCCATGGCTATGATGGAGTTGGTCTTGAATATTGTCATTTTTCTGTAGTGAAATTGCGCGTTTTTGATAATGTGTCGCCGGTGTATATCTTGCCCTCGTCTTCATCGCCTTCATAATATTCTTCCTCGGGCTTGGTGGATTTGAAAAGACGATAACCGCGAAATATGCCATAGAGTATGAAAATCGGACCGCCTACCCAGCGCAACCAATTCCAATTCGGGTCGTAGATTACGTTAAACCAGTTGAATAGCAACATTAATCCAACGAAACCGAAAACCAAAATCATAAATAAGCCAAAACCTATTCTGAATGATAGCGGTAGCACTACCTTTGGCGCCGCATAATTGTTGTACTTCATCTTTTTGAGTTTTTAATTACCATTAGTTTTTGAAAAGCAGAATTATAACGCTAATGGTAATGTCAAAGTTTTTGCCAAATTTAGTAAATTTCGGCAATGATAATAAAGATATATGCTATAAAATATGTTAATCGCCACGGCTACAGTGCGCGGCACAGTGCTCATTGTCGTTGCCTGAGTCGTTACAGCACTACGCGGTTGATTTGCTCTTCGGTGGGGATGGGGCTTATGGTGAGCAGTTGCTTCACATCGGTCAGTATGTCGCGCAGACCGCGGTTCACCAAGTGGAAACTATTGTGCTCGATATTTGCTTTGTGAAGTTTATCCAACCACATTTCGCTGAAATGGAGCGCCTCATCGAAGATGTGGAGCCGGAGCAATATCGACACGATGACAGCAATGATGGGCAGCTCGGAGGCCGAAAGCGTAGGCGACTTGATATTGGCTATAAGGTAGTCGTAGGCTTCTTGATAGCGTCCGTTGTGGTAAAGTAGCTCGATGAGCACCATCTTCCCCTGCATCGACAGCGTGAAAGCTTCTTGATACCATTGCAGGTAGCTCAACGCCACTGCATCGTTGCCGGAGCGGCACAATTCGCTTACATGCATGATGGCTTCGTTTTCCTCGGCGTCGGCATTGGCATAGTAGTGGGCGAGGGTGCTTTCAATCTCCTCGGGGAACGACGCAAGCATCTCGCACAGCAGCGATGTGTCGGTAGGGCTGGCTTGAAAAAGCTCGCGCACCAGTTCGGCGCGTTCCGCAGCATTGCTGTTGCTGATGCGATATGCCTCGAGGAGGTTGCGCTTGGCTATGAAATAGTTGGGGTCGATGTCGAGCGCATGCTTGAATGAAGCGATTGCTTTGTCGATATGGTTGAGCTTCAGGTGGTTGAAGCCTTCTATGGTGAGCAGCTCCACGTCGTCGGGACAAAGCGCTTTGGCATAATCGAGCGAGGCGAGCGACTCTTCGTACATCTCGCAGTTGGATTGCAGCTCGGCCATCAGCCCCCAGTAGTCGGTGTTGAACGGGTCGAGCTCGGTAAGGTCCTCCAATAGCGGTAGTGCTTCGAGCGATTGCGGCTTGTTGCTTGCCATGCGTGCTATTTCAAAGAGAAGGGTAGGAGGGTAGTCGCACCGGTCGCGCACTCGGTCGATGTTTTCGGAGAACCATTCCTCCTGTTCAAGTAGGCGCACGAGGCTCACAAACTGTATGATTGACTCGTCGTCCTCCAAGCGGAAGCGGTCGAGAAGCGACTCCAATTCGCGTATTGCCACATCGGCGGGGTAGGGGGCGTTGGCGCGTATGCGTAGCGTTTCCCACATCACCGACGGATTGGTGCGCGGGTGGTCGAGAATGAACTGGCGCAACGGCTCGTTACCCATGTAGGAGAGCCAGATGGCCCGCCGCTCAAGCATTATCTCGCTGTCGGGAAACAGGCGGTTGCCCAAGAGCATGACTTCCAGACGTACATAGTCGTCGTGGATGTCGCCGGCATAGTCGAAGATGTCGGCGAGGTCTTCCTCGTCGTAGTAGATGGATACGTCGTTGTTGGCGAGCTCTTGGCGAAATTTATTATATAGCTTCTCTAACTGATTGTTCATTCCTGGTTGAAGAAAGATTGTTGCGAAATTGGCCGGGTGGAGAGAGTGGCTGTCACAGATGCCGGGGCATTGGACGATGCTTGTGGATGGAACGATTGGAGCTTAACGTGGTCTACTTACAGTCCTGTCGACCCATAGGTGGCGACCCATGCTACGCATGGAGGACGCGGTTGTCCGCCGCGTCCTCTTATGGCCCTGGTCGCCCATGGCGCCGGTTTATTGGTTATTTCTTCTGCTCTTTTTCCCAGCTGTCCTTCAGCGCGATAGTGCGGTTGAAGATGAGATTATCGGGCGTAGAGTCCAAGTCGGGGGTGAAGTAGCCGATGCGCTGGAATTGGAACTTGGTGCCGGGCGTAGCGTTCTGTGCCACAAAAGGTTCTACCTTTATGCCTTTTACCACTTTGAGCGAGTCGGGGTTGAGCATCTCGCGGAAGTCGCGGTCGGGCTCAGCGGCGGGGTTCTCCACGTTGAAAAGGCGGTCGTAGAGACGTGCGGTAGCATCGACAGCGTGGGCTGCCGATACCCAGTGGAGGGTGCCTTTGACCTTGCGCTGGCTGCCTGGAAGTCCCGAACGGGTCTCCGGGTCGTAGGTGCAATGTATCTCGGTGATATTGCCGTCGGCGTCTTTGACCACATCCTCGCATTTGATAATATATGCGCCTTTGAGGCGTACTTCGCCGCCGGGTGCCAAACGGAAGAATTTCTTCGGGGGATTTTCCATGAAGTCCTCGCGTTCGATGTATATTTCGCGCGAGAATGGCATCTGGTGCATGCCCGAGCCTTCCTGTTCGGGATTGTTCTCCATCTCCACTGTTTCGGTCTTGCCTTCGGGATAGTTGGTGATGACCACCTTTACGGGGTTGATGACGGCCATGACGCGAGTGGCGATGCTGTTGAGGTCTTCGCGGACAGCGTACTCGAGGAGCGACACTGAGTTAAGAGCCTCATATTTGGTGTAGCCGATGCGGTCGATGAAATTGCGTATCGACCGGGGAGTGAAGCCGCGTCGGCGCATTCCTGAGATGGTAGGCATGCGAGGATCGTCCCAACCGGCCACGAGCCCTTCTTTCACCAGCTGCAAGAGCTTGCGCTTCGACATCACGGTGTAAGTTAGGTTGAGGCGGTTGAATTCTATCTGTCGCGGGCGGTAGCTTTCATCGGCAAGCTCGTCGACGAAGTAGTCGTAGAGCGGACGGTGGGGCACAAACTCAAGGGTGCATATTGAGTGGGTCACCCCCTCGAAGTAGTCGCTCTGTCCGTGGGCGAAGTCATACATCGGGTACACCTTCCACTTGGTGCCGGTGCGGTGGTGGGGGTGCTTGATGATGCGATACATGATAGGATCGCGGAAGTGCATATTCGACGAGGACATGTCGATTTTAGCGCGTAGCACACGTGAGCCTTCTTCAAATTCGCCGGCATTCATGCGCATGAATAGGTCGAGGTTCTCCTCCGGAGTGCGGTTGCGGTAGGGGCTTTCCGTACCGGGAGTGGTAGGCGTGCCTTTCTGGGCGGCAATCTCTTCCGATGTCTGGTCGTCGACGTAGGCTTTGCCCTCTTTGATGAGTCGCACGGCAAGGTCAAACAACTGTGGGAAATAGTCGGAAGCATAGTATTCACGGTTGCCCCAGTCGAAGCCGAGCCATTTGATATCCTCCCTTATAGAGTCGACATATTCGACGTCCTCTTTCACCGGGTTGGTGTCGTCGAAACGGAGGTTGCATGTGCCGCCGAACTTTTCGGCTATACCGAAGTCCATGCATATAGCTTTGGCATGACCGATATGCAGATAACCATTGGGCTCGGGTGGGAAACGGGTGTTGAGTCGTCCGCCGTTTTTCCCGTCCTTAAGGTCGTTATATACGATTTCTTCTACAAAGTTAAAGCCTTTTGTTTCTTGGCTTTCAGCGTTTTGCGCGTCATCGAGCTGGTTGTTGTTGCTTTTGATTTCCGCCATCTTGCTAAAATTTTAGAATATTTGGTTGATATTGAAAATGCAAATTTAAAGAATATCTCCAAAAAAATCACGCCTTGCAATCGCTTTTTTTTGGGATATTGTTAAAAATACTTAGTAATAAGGTAATATTAAAGCACGGATGGGTGATATTTAGAAAGAAAGCGTTAAATTTGTCCCAAATATCTACACGCCGTAGGCGACACAGGCGCCAATCGGCATTTTTTACATTACAATATCAGGTATATACACATTTATGCAATTGTCAACAATCCGGAAATATGCGCTTGGCGCAGTAGCCTCATTGGCATCTTTGACAGCCGCTGCCCAAAATAATATCGTTGATGAAGTGGCGTGGGTTGTAGGCGACCAGCCTATCTATAAATCGCAAATCGAAGAGGTCTACCAGCAGATGCGCTATGAGCGCGTGCCCATCAAAGGTGAGCCCTATTGCGTTATCCCCGAGCAGCTTGCCATCGAAAAGCTCTACCTCCACCAAGCCGAAGTCGACACCGTGGAAGTGCAGGAATCCATGGTAAGCCAGCAAGTCGACGCACGTATGAATATGCTTATCGACCAAATAGGCTCCAAAGAAAAAATCGAAGAATACTTCCGCAAACCGTTGCCCGAATTCCGCGAACAATTGGCGCAATCCATCCGCGACAACTACCGCATAATGCAGGTTCAGGACAACATCACCAGCGACATAAAGACCACCCCCTCCGATGTGCTACACTACTACAACGACCTGCCGCAGGACTCCATCCCCATGGTCCCCTTGCAAGTGGAAGTGCAAATCATCACCATCAACCCTGAAATACCGCGTGCCGAAATCGAAGATGTCAAAGCCCGCCTGCGCGAATATGCCGACCAGGTGAACCGTGGCGAGCGCGAATTTTCCACGCTTGCAATCCTCTATTCCGAAGACGGCAGTGCCAGCCGAGGCGGCGAAATCGGATTCCTCGGCCGTGGTCACCTCGAACCGGAATATGCCGCCGTGGCTTTCAACCTCAACGACCCCAAGAAGGCGTCGAAGATTGTCGAAACCCAATATGGATACCATATCCTACAGCTGATAGAGAAACGTGGCGACCGCATCAACACCCGTCACATTCTCCTTCGCCCCAAAGTATCGGATGCCGACCTCACCAAGGCTGTACACCGCCTCGACTCTATACGCACCGACATCGTAGCCGGAAAATTCACCTTTGAAGAGTCGGCCCCCTACCTGTCGCAGGACAAAGACACGCGCAACAACCGCGGCGTCATGGTCAACGACAACGACCGTACCACGCGCTTCCAAATGAGCGAGCTCCCCGCCGAAATAGCCAAAGTGGTCGACAAAATGGAAGTCGGCGAAATCTCCGAGCCATTCATCATGACCGACCCAAAACGCAACTGCGACATCGTCGCAATAGTGAAACTTACCAACCGCATTCAGTCGCATAAGGCCAATATGTCCGACGACTTCCAGCTTATAAAAGGTATGTGCGAGTCATCGCTCAAGTCCAAGAAACTCGTCGAATGGCTCGACAAGAAAATCAAAGAAACCTACGTGCGCATCGAAGACGGTTGGGATGATTGCGAATTTATACACAGCGGCTGGTTGAAACTGAAACGATAACCCGAGCGCATCTTCATCGCCCCTACCGCCCTGTCGTAGTCGTCGACCATAGCTGCGCTAAATATTGCAATGACAAGACGTCCAATCCCTATATTGCTCTTAATACTGACATTAGTGATTATCACCATTGTCAGTCCCTCGCGCGCCCAAAATGCCAAGCGCGACACTACGCCTATTGTGCCGGTAATACCCACGGCCAACCATGCCGACCCGCAACGCGTTTTCCTTGAGCATGCCGACCAACTGATGTCGAAACCCGGCGTCGACTACCAGATTCTTGTCGGAAATGTGCAATTCAGACGCGGTGGCATGTATATGTATTGCGATAGCGCGCATTTCAGCGACGTGACCGGCAATTTCGACGCTTTTGGCAACGTCAGAATGGAGCAAGGCGACACCCTCTTCATCTATGCCGACCAGCTCGCCTACGAGGACTCGATAAAGCTCGCCGTGCTATATGCCGACGATGGCAAAGTAGTACGACTTATCAACCGCGATGTCACCCTCGAAACACCCGTGTTCAACTACGACATGGGCATCGACCTCGGATATTATGAAAATGTAAGCGGTAAGCTATTCGACAAGCTCAATGTGCTCACATCTGTCAACGGCGAATACGACCCAACCACCAAAGAGGCTATTTTCACCTCCAACGTGCATCTCACAAGCCGCAACAAGAATAATACCGACACTCTCGAAATATATACCGACAATCTCTATTACAACACCATGACTCATATCGCCCGTATGGACGACGAGTCGACGGTACGCAACACCGACGGTATCATCTACACCTCCAATGGTGAGTATAATACCGACTCCATGACCACCCGCCTTTATCAACGCTCCACAGTGGTGTCAATGATGGAGAGCAGCCGTGGCACCACCCTCACTGCCGATACTATCTACTTCGACCGCCGTCTTGGCAGAGGCGAAGCATTCGGCAAAATGATTCTCACCGACACCATCAACAAGGCCATATTGGAGGGCGATTACGGCTTTTTCGACCAAAATATCGACAGTGCATTTGTCACTGGACGCGCTCGCGCCATTCAATACCGGCCGGTTGCCGACGGCGAAGATTTCGACCCCGATAAAGTCGACACCCTTTATGTCAACGACCGCTTCACTCGTTCCATTGAGACTATCTATCTCCATGGCGACACTATCCGCGCTTTCCGCAATATTGTGCAGCGCACCGACACTATCTTTGACCAACCGGCAACCCCCGTTCTGCCCGCCGACTCGATAAAACTATCTGCCGATAGCCTTGCTTTGTCCGGCGATAGCCTTGCCATCCCAGCCGATACCATAGACATGGTTGATAGCATAGCATTGCCTTCCGATGGCATTGCCATCCCAGCTGATACCCTTGTCATGACGGCTGATAGCCTTGCCGTGCCTACTGATAGCCTTTCCGTGCCTATTGCTGCCGACTCCACCGAGATGCCTCAGGCGCAACTTTTGCCCGCGCAACCCCGATTCCGCGTTGAAGAGGTCGTCGATACCATCCGTTATATGGTGGCGGCTCCACATGTGAAATTCTACCGCAAAGATATTCAAGGGCTATGCGACTCGCTCACCTACGTGTCGGCCGACTCTATGCTGTATATGAACTATAGCCCGATAGTGTGGAGCGATAACCGTCAGATATTCGGCGACGTTATCAACATCCATTTCAAAGACACCGTCACCTACAACGCCGACTCTGTGGCAAAATCGCGTATGACACCCGATAAAGCTATCATCCCTACCGGCGGATTCATGGCCGAGCTTATTGAGGACGGATATTTCAACCAGTTAAGCGGCAAAGAAATGGTGGCTACTTTCAAAAACGGCTTGCTAAGCCATCTCGACGTTAGCGGCAACGTGCTCGCTATCACTTTCCCCGAGGAAAACGACTCAACCATCAACAAGGTTTGCAACATTGAAAGCTCATTTCTCTCCGCCGACTTCAAGGACAACACCATCTCCTACATGAAGCTGTGGTCGGAGACAAATGCCACCATCACACCCCTTTATCTCGCTAAGAAATCACTCTTCTTCTTGCAACAGTTCCGTTGGTATGTCGACTTCCGTCCCACCAACCCCGACGATATCTTCAACTTCTCCGACGACCTGCAAGCCCTCTTCGTAGCAGCCCGAAGCAAGGGCGCATCGACGCGCCCCGGTGCATCATCAACAAAGCCGTCGACGAAAGCATTGCCTATGTCGGTTGGCTTAATTGGAAATGACGCCGCGTTGCCGGTTAATCCCGCCAATGCCGCCGTTGAAAGCGAGCTGCAACCAGCACCCTCCGATGCCGAAGCCGCCGACAGCGATGCCGAAGCAACCGACGAAAATACCGAGCCGGAAGCCGATACCGAAGCCGAACGCTAACCGTCTACACTTTTTAAAACTATTTGCTATCATGAAAACGACAGTCCCACATCAGGTAAGCGACCTGATGAAATTTCTTGACAATTCTCCTTGCAATTTCTATGCCGCCGCCAATGTGGCCGAAATGCTCGACAATGCCGGTTTCTCCCGTCTTGATGCCTCCGATAAGTGGACGCTCACCCCTGGCGGCAAATACTATGTGACTAAAAACGACTCGGCTATATTCGCATTCTGCGTCGGAACGGGCGAAGCTCATGCCGGATACAAGATAATCACAGCGCACAGCGACTCCCCTGGATTTCGTATCAAGCCTAATGCCGCTATGGCTTGCGATGGCGGTATCGTCAAGCTCAACACCGAAGTTTATGGCGGCCCGATACTCTACACATGGTTTGACCGACCGCTATCGGTGGCCGGCAGAGTGATACTCCGTAGCGACGACCCATTGCATCCACGCCACGCCCTCGTCAACTTCCGCCGTCCAATCCTCACCATACCGCACCTCGCCATCCACTTCAACCGCAACGTCAACGACGGCAACAAGCTGTCGAAGCAGAAGGATATGCTCCCGGTAATAGCCCAGGTCAACGACCCGCTCGAAGCCGACAACTTCATGCTCAAGGCCGTGGCCGCCGAACTTGGCGTCGACATTAACGACATCCTCGATTTCGACCTCACGCTCTACGATGTGACTCCTGCCATGACCGTAGGCTACAACAACGAATTTATCACTTCGGGACGCATCGACGACCTCTCAATGGTGCATGCCGCCGTCACCGCCCTCGTGGCCGAGCGCGATACTCCCTCGGCAATGACACGCATAGCAGCCATCTTCGACAACGAAGAGACAGGTAGCGGCACCAAACAGGGCGCCGCTTCCCCCGTACTCTACAATATTCTCGTGCGTATCAACGAAGCCCTTGGCGGCGACAACGAGTCGCTCCTGCGAGCCATCGCAAATTCCTTCATGGTGTCGGCCGACAATGCCCATGGTGTGCATCCCAACTATGCCGAGAAGCACGACCCGACTAACCATCCCGTACTCGGTGGCGGTCCCGTAATCAAAATTAATGCCAATTGCAAGTATATGACCGATGCCGACAGCGCCGCTGTGTTCCGCTCTATTTGCGAAGAGGCCGGAGTGCCTTTCCAATATTTCGTCAACCATAGCGACGTGGCAGGCGGCTCCACCCTCGGCAACATCCTGACCTCGCAAATCGACCTTCGCGGAGTAGACATGGGCGCCGCGCAATGGGCTATGCACTCAGTAAGAGAGACAGCCTCCGTGCGTGACCACTGCTATATCATCAAAGCCTTCTCACAGTTCTTCAAATAGACTTGAATACAATATCAAAGGTCCATGTCGCCTGAACCGGAGGCTGTGACATGGACCTTTTTTTGTGTCGCTGCTTTAGGGCAGTGATGCTCGTCGGTCAGTCGACTTTGTATTTTCTTGTTATTTCACGGACTTTATTCTCAACATCTGGATACTCGCGGGCAGCTTTGAACGCGAGCGCATATTCCATTTCGTTGAGTGCATAGCAATAATCTTTCATTTTGCTGTTTTCTTCATCTGAAAGAGATCCTTCCGCCTTTTTCTTGGCGAACTGGTTAATTTCTTTCCAGCAAGCCTCGTATTGTCCGAGAAGAGCATTTACATCAGACTCGGAAAATGAATTGCTTTTGATTTTTTCGGTCAGTTCATTAGCTTTTTCTCCGTCATAGCCTCCGGAGCATGAGGTAAGAGCGAATGTGCCGATAACGGCCAAAATAAGAAGTAATTTTTTCATGTTTGAATTTGTTAAATTTTAAACCACCGTAAAGATACGAATAAAATTACATATAAAGCGAAGATACGAATAATTACATATAAAAAATCCTGTTATGCCACCGGATTAATAAATCCCAAGCAAATCCCTAGCAGGCTACAGGCGGGTGCCGTGGAGGAATTCGTCGGCTGCCATGCGACGTTTGCAATAATCAATTAGTTTGAACTATAATTCTGAATATTTGTGTAGATGTAGATAAAATTAAACCTATAAGTTGCATCTTTAAACTATTTTACCTAACTTTGCGAATACTAAAGACGTTTATATTATGAAGTTCTCAAAGATAATTGAAGGTTATGATCATCTATGGGCTGTAAAAAACGATAATGAAGATTTTGATGAACTTACAATCCTGTTCCGTAAATGGAATAATGGTGAATACCTTTTTGATTTCTTTATGGAGCACTTTGATGATCTGAAAGATTATTTTCATATAGAGCGTCTCGATGAGGCTGTCAGCGATACGTTTGAAGATGCAGAGGCATTGCAGGAACTTGTGCTTGATTTCCCCTATACCGAACATCTTGACAACCTTTTCAAGCCATTGGGCTCCTCAGATAGCCGACTCAGAGAATTGAGCAGAGAAAAAGCCCGCAACTGGAATCGGTCCCGGCATGCGAGTTGGTTAAGAATATATGCAATTAGGCTTGAACCTAACGTTTATATTGTTACTGGAGGGGCAATAAAGCTCACGCGAACAATGCAGGAGCGCGAACATACGGCGCTCGAATTGAAAAAACTTGACAGTTGCAAGAATTTCCTAAAGGCAAATGGAGTATTTGACTGTGATAGTTTTGTTGAACTTACAAATGAATAATATATATGGAAAGCAAGGCGATTAAATTTTTGGAGGCTCATCAGAGTGATATGCCGTCGCTGTTTCAGGAAGAAGCGAAATGGCGTAAAGAGAATGCAAGCTGGCTACGTTGGTCGCGACAGCTTGCAGTCATCCTTATGGGTTACATGCAGGATAATGGCCTTAAAAGAATAGATCTCGCCGCAAAATTAGGCGTGAGTCCTCAGTATGTGAGCAAATTGCTTTCCGGCACAGAAAATCTCAGTTTCAAAAGTATTGCCAATATCGAGGAGAAGCTTGGTATAACCTGTATCGCAATATCATAGTTGATTATATCAAACAAAAAAAGCAGGCTACAGGCGGGTGCCGCGGAGGAACTCGTCGGCCGTCATGCGACGTTTGCCCTTACTTCGCAACCTACTTTTTTCACATTGACGCCCACGAACTTCGCTATTATTAGGCCATTATAAAGCCGGGGTAGTAAAAAAATTGATGTAAATTCTTATATTTTTGATATGTTTTGTTAAATTTGTGGATCAAAGGCTTATCTTTCAAAACATTGAGGAAAGCAATCGGTGTAAAACTAACAAGACATACGACAATGATAGAATTTAAAATCGTGAAACGTGATTCCGACCTTATCGGGGCCGAATTGCAGGGGGAACTGGATACCGCAGCCACTCAATCGTTCGCTGCTGATATTGACGCATTTACCGAAGATGATGTGCAGAAGCAGATAACCATAGATTTTTCCAAGCTCAACTATATATCATCGGCCGGAATGCGCATATTATTAGTGCTTGCGAAACGCGCTGCCGCCTACGGCAGAAAAGTGAGCATCACCGGCATGAGCGAAGACATAAAGCAGATATTTCAGCTCACCGGCTTCGACAATATGTTTGCCATACAGTAATCGTCCATTCCGACAACGGCCCTCGCGAACGGCGCCCGCTTAGAGGCTCTCGCCATAGGCCTTCGCCAAATATTCATTGAATTTATCACATAGAAGGTAATCGTTCAAGATACAAATCATTAAAATACCGGGATATGTTTACACCACTGACACAAACTCAGCTCGGGATATATGCCGCGAGCATTAATGCTACCGATGGGGGTAGCTACAACATTGATGCGCTCTATAGGCTCGATACCGACGTTGATATCCAACGATTGGCCGCGGCGATAGATGCCGTGGTAGCGGCGCATCCGTTCATCATGTCGCGCCTTAGCGTCGATGAAACCGGTTCCCCGGTGTTTGTGAGAGACCCCGATGAACGATTCCACACCGACATAGTCGCCGTTGCCGATATCGCCCAGGTGAGAGATGTGTTGGGCGCTGACTATGACCTGACCTCCGGCGAACGGCTTTTCCGGTTGGTTATATACCAAACGCCTTCAGGCTCGTATCTCTATGCCGATTTCCATCATGTCATATTCGACGGCATGTCGTTTGTTAACTTCGCCGACGAGGTGGGCAGGGTGTACGATGGCGCTACTCCTGCCGCCGAAGAAGTGTCGGGCGAGGAGATATCGGCCGCCGAGATTGCCATGCGCCAAAGTCAGGCCTATGATGACGCCAAGCAATGGTACGCCTCGGAGTATGCCTCAGCTGCTGAGATAGATTCCATGCCTCTGGGCGACGTTTACGGTAATGACGTGCCGTCGTATGTCGATATAAAGTTGCCGTTGGCTATTGACCGTGAAGCCGTAGCACGCTATTGCACCCTTTCAGGCAATAAGGAAAGCTCGTTGTTGACTGCGGCTTTCGGCTACACTCTCGCCATCTTTGCTGGTAGCGACAACGCATTATTCTCAACCATCTACCATGGACGCCCCGACCGCCGCACCCGCTCCACCTACACCATGATGGTAAAGACAATACCGGTCTACCAGGATTATGCCAAAACGCCCACGGTGGCCGAATTGCTCCGCCATACCACTGAGCAGATCGACGGCGCCCGGCGTAATTCCTGCTATTCCTTTGCCGAAGTTTGTGCCGACCTGGGGTTTGTGCCGGGGGTATGCTTCGCCTATCAAGGAACGCTCAACACCTACACTCTAAAGCTCGGTGGCAAAGAGCAAGCCGCGGAGTATCTCTATAAGCATCATCCCGGATTGGAGTTGAGTGTAAGAGTCATGGTAGAGCCCGACGGCTCCTACACTGCCAGCTTCGATTATCCCACCCACCGTTACAGCACTAACTTCATTCAAGGTATAGTCGACACCTTTGGCAATGTGGTGAAAGGGATGTGTGAGAATGTCAACTTGGCCGACATCGCAATATGCAATGCAAGTCAAACGGCGCAGCTTGACAGCTTCAACACCCACGCCGTCGCCGAAGCATCCGACGATAACAACCTTACCATTATCGACGCTTTCAGAAAAGCAGTACGTCAGTATCCCGACAACATTGCGGCAGTGTATTGCGACAAGCGTTACACCTATTCACAGCTCGATGCCCTCACCGACCATGTCGCCGCCGTTATCTACGATAAGATAAAAGACAATGCCGAAGTGGCCGAGCCTGTTGTCAGCATCATCATACCGCGCAATGAGTATATGTTCATACTCCCGTTGGCGGCCATGAAAGCCGGTTGCGCCTATCAGCCCTTGGACCCGGCATATCCGCGTGAACGCCTCAACTTCATGGTCAACGATGCTTCCGCTTCGTTGCTTATCGCCGACGACGAGTACGCCGATATCATCGACGAATACCACGGGGCGACGTTGCTGACATCGCAGATAGCAGCCTATGAAGCGCCGGAAATGCCGGCGAGAAATCTGTCGGCCGCATCGCTGATGATATTGCTGTACACGTCGGGGTCGACGGGTGTGCCTAAGGGCGTAATGCTCGAGCACCGCAATGTCATGGCTTATATTAAGTGGTATCAGCGCAATTATGCCATGACTGCCGACAGCGTGGTAGCCGCTTATGCCTCGTTTGGCTTCGACGCCAATATGATGGACATGTATGCACCGCTCACATGCGGTGCCACGCTGTGTGTCATCCCCGAGGAGATACGTCTCGACATATCGGCGTTGCACGCATTTATGGAGTCAAACAGAGTGACAATTTCCTTTATGACCACGCAGGTGGCCCAGCAGTTTGCCTTGAATGTCGAGCGATGCACCACGCTAAAGCATCTTAGCATGGGTGGCGAGAAGATGATGGCAATGACTCCGCGCGACGACTTCGCGCTGCATAATTTATACGGCCCTACGGAGTGTAGCGTAGCGGTGACCCATTTCCAGGTGGATGAGTACCAGCCCAACATTCCAATCGGCAAGCCTACTGATAGCACCACGCTCTACATCATGGATAAGCAATGCCGCAGAGTACCGGTGGGTGCCGCCGGTGAGCTGTGGGTATCGGGGCAACAGGTGGGTAGGGGCTACCTCAACCGTCCCGACAAGACTGCCGAAGCCTTTGTCAAGTATGACGGTAGACGTTGGTATCGCACCGGCGACATCGTTAGATACCGTGACAACGGCGATATCGAATTTGTGGGACGCAAGGACGGCCAGGTGAAGATACGCGGATTTCGCATCGAACTTAAAGAGGTGGAAGCCGTGATACGCGACTATCCCGGCATCAGCGATGTCACAGTGCAAGCTTTCGACGACAACAACGGCGGCAAATTCATAGCCGCTTACGTCGTATCCGATGCAGGCAATGTCGATATCGACGCGCTCAATAGCTTCATCCTCGAGAAGAAGCCCCCATATATGGTCCCGGCAGTCACAATGCAGATAGAGTCTATACCGCTAAACGTAAACCAGAAGGTTGACAAGAAGGCATTGCCGAAGCCTCAACTACAGAAAGCGGAGCGGCATGAGAGTGCTGCACCGTTCAACGTGCTGGAACGCCGCATTTACGATGTCATAGCACCGGTGGTCAACCTCCCGGCGATAGGTGCCGACGGCGAGCCTCAGTTCGGCATCACCGACATACTGGGCTATGTGGGTCTCACGTCAATATCGAGCATCAAGCTCGCCACGATGATTTACAAGGAATTTGGCGTGCAAGTCAATGCCCGTACGTTGGCAAAGACGGGCACGTTGCAGACCATAGAAAACGCGGTAATAGAGCACTTGCTCAGTGCCGACGTTAACGACGATACAAAAGCTGATGATAGCGCACCGCAAGGTGTGTTGCAAGCTCCGTTGACCTATTCTCAGCAAGGTGTATATTTGGATTGCCTCAAGAATCCTGGCACCACGCTTTATAATGTGCCGTCGTTGGTGTCGTTCCCCGCGGGTGTCGATGCACAACGTATTGCTGAAGCTGTAAAAGCTACTGTAGCCAATCATCAGAGCTTCGGCATTGTGATAGTCAACAACGATGGCGAGCCGTGCCAGCGAGTGAAGGCCGGCATGCCGGTGACTGTGCCGGTAATGCCGATGACAGATGCCGAATTTATTGAGCACCAAGGTTCGTTTATGCGACCGTTCAACCTCTCCGAAGGCCCGTTGTATCGCTTTGAGATAGTCACAACTCCCGATGGAAAATCCCACCTCTTTGTCGATATCCACCACCTCATAACCGACGGGGCCTCGGTCGACATCATCATCAAAGAGATTACCGGCCGACTAAATGGCGAGAGCGTAGAAACGGAATCCTATTCCTATCTGCAATATTCCGCCGACCAAGCTGCAGCCGATGGCGGTGCGGAATACATGGCGTCAAAACAGTATTTCGACCGCGAGCTGGGCCAATGTGAAGGCGCCAGTGAGATAACCGCCGATAAGACCAAAGACGAAACGGCGCTGCACACCTTGGGCACCTGCTGTCGCCAGGTGGACTTGAAACCGGTGGAGGCAATGGCCAAGAGATTGGGCGTGACACCAATGAGCGTGTTCCTTGCCGCCACCTACTACACAGTGAGCCGCTATGTCAACAACAAACGGGTATACATAGGCACCATCTCCAACGGACGCAGCAACCTGCGCACCTACAACACCACCGGAATGTTTGTCAACACTTTGGCTTTAAGCAGTGAGATAGGCGAGCAGACTGTGGCGCAGTTTATTCAGCAGACCGCGGCGGCATTTGGCGAGACCATGGAGCACGAGCAATATCCATTTGCCCGCATAGCCGCCGACTATGGCTTCCATCCCGAAATTGTATTTGAGTATCAGGTGGGTGTAATTGCCGACTATGCGGTCGATGGTAAGCCAGTGGAAACCAAAGTGCTATCCCTTGATTTGGCAAAATTCAAACTGAAAATCGCAGTCTACGACCGGCCCGATGGGGGCAATGCCATCGTGGTGGGGTATGACGAAGCATTGTATAGCGAAGAATTGGCATCGGGATTGGCTGAGTCGGTAGCCGCCACAGTGGCCCATTTCGTGGAGCGCCCCGAAGCGTTAGCCAAGGCGATATCAATCATGAGCGATGCTCAGAAAGCCGAGGTGGAGCGTTATAGCACCGTTGCCGTTGCGCCCGTAAAAGAGCGATTGTTTTACTCGCCTTTGGAACGGTTTGCCGTAGATATTCCCGACAAGACGGCCTTGGTAGCTTGCGACCGCACGCTCACCTATGCCGAATTCAACCGCGAAGCCAATCGCATAGCCCATGCGCTGATGGCCCGTGGCGTGAAGAAAGGCGACCGCGTAGTGGTGCTCCTACCTCGCTCGAGTGCCGTTTTGCTGTCGTTCTACGGCGTGAGCAAGGCCGGCGCGGCTTTTATACCCTGCGACCCCGAATATCCGGCTGAGCGTATAGCCCTTATCACCGAGGACTCCGACGCGGCCTTCGTCATTACCACCAAAGAGCATCTTGCCGAGCACGAGGGGAAGGGGATAGATATTGACGAACTGCTGGCCGCCGACAATGTGGCGACCGGAAATCCCGGCGTCGACGTCACCCCCGACGACTTGGTGTATCTGATATATACGTCAGGGTCGACAGGACGTCCAAAGGGGGTAATGCTTCGCCATGAGGGTATATGCAATTACCTGCAGAGCCATCCCGCCAATCGCCATATTTATGCGATGGCCAACGAGGGCTCGTGCCTGCTGAGTGTCACCACCCTGTCGTTTGACATGTCGCTCAAAGAGTACGGCTTCTGTTTCTTCAACGGCATTACCTTCGTGCTTGCCGATGAAAGTAGCAGCAACAACCCGATAGAGTTAGCGCGATTGTTTAAAACCACGGGTGCCGATATCTTCAACGCCACCCCCTCGCGACTGCTCAACTACATGGAGCTGCCAGAATTTTGCGATGCGCTATCGCGGTGCAAATGTATCCTCAGCGGTGGCGAGCCTTATAGCGACAAACTGCTGAGCCGTCTACATGCCATCACCACGGCGCGCATATTCAACACCTACGGACCCACCGAGATAACAGTGTCGTCAAATTGCAAGGAGCTTACTGATACCGACGTCATAAACATCGGGGCACCGTTGCTCAATTACATAGAGTATGTGGTTGATGCCGACGGCAACGAATTGCCCGTGGGCGTAGTCGGCGAATTATACATAGGTGGAGTAGGTGTCGCAAAAGGGTATAACAACCTTCCCGAGCCTACCAAACAGCGGTTTGTCAACTACAAGGGCATAAGGTGCTACCGCTCAGGCGACTATGCCCGTTGGTGCCGCGGCGGCGACGTCATGGTGCTGGGGCGCATGGATAATCAAATCAAGCTTCGCGGATTGCGCATCGAGCTTGGCGAGGTCGAGGCTGCAATATGCAAAGTGCAGGGCGTGAAGCAAGCCGTAGCCATGGTGCGCAAAATCGACGATGTAGAGCATCTCGCAGCCTATTTTACTGCCGACCGCCATATCGACATCGAGGAACTCAAGGCCGAGATAGGCGGCACCCTCACCCGATACATGGTGCCCACTGCCTATTGTCAGCTGGACAGATTCCCACTCACCCCCAACGGCAAGACCGATGTCAAGCATCTGCCCGAACCTGAATTGGCAAAAGTGGGCGGCGATTACGTCGCGCCTGCCGGCAAAGAGGAAAAGGAATTTTGCGACATCTTCGCCCACATCCTTTCGCTCGACAAGGTGAGCGCTGCCGATTCGTTCTTCGAGCTTGGCGGCACCTCGCTTACCGTCACCCGTGTGATGATTGAAGCGCAGCGCTTGGGCTATGAAATATCCTATGCCGATATATTCAAAAGCACCACCCCGCAGCAGCTTGCACGGCTCGTAAAGGCCGGCAGCGATGCCGAAGAACTCGACGCCGACCCCGAAGTCACTGAATACGATTACAGCGACATCAACTCGCTGCTCGGCAATAACACCCTCGACAGTTTCCGCAATGGCGAGCGACTGCCGCTTGGCAACGTGTTGCTGACCGGCGCCAATGGCTATCTGGGTATCCACATATTGCACGACCTGCTTGAAAACCATCTTGTGGAGCATGCCAACGCCAAGGTGTACTGCATGGTGCGTCATGGCAGAAATGGCGTAAGTAGTGAGGCACGTCTTCGCAACCTCCTGTTCTACTATTTCGAGAAGAGCTACAAAGAACGGTTCGGGTCGCAACTTATTGTCATCGACGGAGATGTCACCGACCCCAAGGCCTTTGACTGTGCCGGCAATGTAGATACCGTAATCAACTGTGCCGCCATAGTCAAACACTTCTCCGAGGGAACGGAGATTGAGGACATCAACATCGGAGGACTCCAAAACTGCGTTGACTTCTGCCTGAAGCGGGGAGCACGGTTGATACAGACAAGTACCAATAGCACCGGCGGACAGTCGGTCAACGGCTATCCCGACCCCAACACCGATTTCAGCGAGCAGACCCACTATTTCGGACAGGTGCTAAGCAGCAAATACACCCATTCCAAATTCATTGCCGAACGCATAGTGCTTGAAGCAATAATCAACAAAGGGCTGATAGCCAAAGTAATGCGATTGGGCAACTTGGCCCCGCGAGCCACCGACGGCGAATTTCAAATCAATTTCCGCTCCAACTCGGCAATGGGCCGACTGCACATCTACCAGATGCTCGGCGCCATTAGCTATACTCAGGCAATGGGCACAATTGAGTTTTCGCCTATCGACGAGGTGGCGCGCGCGGTGTTGCTCCTTGCCACCACCCCCAAGGAGTGCTGTGTGTTCCATCCCTTCAACAACCACACACAGCTGCTTGGCGATGTCACCCGTGCAATGGCAAAGGCATTGAAGACCGATATTGCCGAGGTGGAGGACGACGACTTCCAGCAGCGGCTCATGACCGCTGCCAGCGACCCCGAAAAAGCCAAGATATTGCAGTCAATGCTCGCATATAAGAGCGTCGGGAAAGACAAAGTGACCATTTTCAAGAAGTATAATCCGTATACTATAAATGTTCTTGCCCGAATGGGTTTTCACTGGGATGTCACCTCGATGGAATATGTGCAGCGCTTCATCAGCGCCATTGCCGCGCTTGATTTCTTTGAAAATAAAAGGTAATAATTCAACTAAAACGCACAGTAGATATGCGGTACGTTAAGATAATTATAGTGACACTGCTGACGATGTCGGCACTTTCGGCCCACGGCCAAGCAGTAGAAGTGAGCCTCGACAAGAAGGTGATATATGCCGACTCGCTCAACCTTGCGCCAAGCACGAGCGTAGCCACAGTGCTTGCCCTGCTTCCCGAACTGCTTGAGCGCCACATAGCGGGATTGTCGGCTATATCCAACTATGATATTAAGATACAAAGCATGAGCGTTGGCGATGCCTCCTCCGATGCTACTTTGTATCAGTTGCGGCTCAATGACATCGAGAAGATTGAGGTGAGCGACAGTCCTGTGTCGAGCTATCTCAACAACGGTCAGGGCGGGTCAATCGACATCACGCTTCGCCAGCCGGCGTCGTCGGAACGTAACACATGGGGCAGCGCATCGCTAAGCGCAACCAGCGCCACCGACGTCATGGGCCAGGCTAATGTGGCATATCGCACTGAGCGGCTGTTGATAAGAGGTATAGCGATGGCCGATTATTATTACGGCACGGATGAAAGCGTGGAGCAGAGCTTTGAGGCGGGCAAGCCGGTAGGCCCCGCTGCCACTACGTCCACTACCTCAAAATTCTGGAGCCAGATGGCAAGGGCTTATTGCACCTATAATCCCACGCAACGCGACGAACTGAAATTCAACCTGTCGCAACATCGCTCGAGCAAACGCGATAAGATTGACTCCGACGCTGCCGATGCCACCAATCCTACGAAGCAGTATACCACAACCACCGAGCTGCAATGCTATGCAAAATATGAACACGACTTTGGCCTACGCTCTAAATTGGAAGTGGAAGCGCAATATGTCTATTCGCCGCAAGTATCAAGCTATAATACCGGCACCTTGCGTTACTACGACAGCCATAAGTATAGCCATAACCTCGGCGGAAGCGTGAAGCTCACGGCTTCACCACTTTCAGCTACCTCCGATGCCCATTATTTAGACTTGGCGGTGGGGTGCAATATCAACAAGTCGTGGGTGTCGCAGTCGTTGGAAAATTTAGACAACACCTTTGCCGATGCTTCTATTATGCACAACGATGCGAACGGTGGCTCTTTATTCCTCATGCCATATATCTCGGCAGAAAGCACTTTGGGCAACTTCAGCTTTAAGGCTGAGGCGCAGTACAATATCTTCAGGCGCACAATGGCTGTCAAAGATGACTTCAAGCAGCACCGCTACGATTTCACTTGCAATATGATGGCCGAATGGCATATCAACCGGGCTCATACCGTTCGACTCACCCTCAACCGCGCCCTGCAACGCCCCTCGGCCGAACAAAGTTATCCCTATCTGATTTACCATCCTGTCGACAGGGTATATTCAAAAGGCAATGTCGACCTTGCCACGGTTATGCTCCACCAGATAGGCGCAGAGTATGTGACCTATATGCGTTTCGGCGGCCATGCATTGCAAGTAAATGTCGGAGCTCGCTACAACCATGTCGGCGATATCATCTGCCAGCATTATGTGGGTGTTACGCCGCCGAGTGGTATGATAGGCCTGCCTATAAGCTACCGCACATTTATCAACGATGGCGACAACGACATCGTCAGCGGCAACCTTATGGCTATATACAGCTATCGCAGGGTGAGCATCTCGTTGGCTGCCAATCTGTTTCACAACGACCAGCAGGTGTCGGGCGGTAAAGACCATTATGACTATTTCAACATATCGTTGCTACCTACATGGCAATTGCCCGGAGGATGGAACACCTCGGCCGGGATAGTGTATTATAGCAAGGTGTCGCGAGCCAATTCCACTCTCGGTGCCTGTGCGCATGCCAATCTCGCAGTCTCTAAGACATTGGGCCCGTTCAACCTGTCGCTCTACGGCACCATAGGGCTTGACGGTAAGGCCAAGGATTCCAATACCAATGCCGCCGAAGGCAGTCGCTCGACAAAAGAATACCGCCCAGTGAGCAATCGCATCTGCGTAGCACTAAACTATTCATTCTAAAATAATACTAAAATAATATGCAACGCAAACCCTATCTCACCGGCAAGGCCTTCCGTATGTTTATCGGCTCGTCGATACTGACGGCGCTGTCGGCAATGCTGGGCAATATCGTCGACGGTATCATTGTGAGCCACCTCATCGACTATAATGCCATGTCGGCCACGTCGTTGAGCAAACCGATTATTCAAGGTAATTACACGTTCTACCAGCTTGTGGGGCTTGGCGCTTGTATATTAGTGGCTAAGGCCTTGGGAAATAATGACCATAAGCGTGCCAACGGGCTGTTCTCCATGGCGATAGTCGTATTGCTGCTCTTCGGATTAGCGGAAACGGCAGTGGGCATCCTGTGCCCCGGAGTGGTGGTCGATGCCGTATGCACTGCCGATGCGCTTCGCGACTATTCGATGCAGTATTTCGTGCCGCTGCTGGTGGGCACGCCGTTGTTCATGGCTGTATATTTCCTTGGCGGATTTACCGCCATCGACGGTGCGCCGAAGCTCGTGTCGGTGGCCATGGTGATTGACAATGCTGTCAACCTCACTATGGATGTGGTGCTTATCGAAGTGTTTGATATGGGTGTGGCAGGCAGTTCGATAGCCACGCTTATCGGCCATGCCACGGCGTGCGCTATAATGCTGAGCCACTATGCCGGTGGCAAGTCGCAGTTTGTTTTCCAATGGAATGCGTGGCGGAGCTTGGCACGCTTGCGCGACGCTTGCGGCTCGGGTATGCCGTTTGCCGTGGCGAGTGTATGCATGACAATCTACCTGTATAGCACCCAGTCGATTATTGGCGAAGCGTTGGGCCACGACAAACTGTTTATCTTCTCCGTGATGCTCAATATCATGACCATATACAACATGTTTGTATCGGGGTCGTGCGCCACCATGCAGCAGTTGGCCGCCTTGCAATTGGGTATGGGCGACAACTATGGGCACCGGCACACGGTGTACACGGCTTTCCGTTTTCTCAACATCAGCCTTGCCGTGGCTTGCGCCGTGATGTGTATTGCGCCGCAGTTGGTTGCCGGTATGTTTGATTGCCCCGAGGAGCTGATGGCTGAATGTTGCGGCGGAGTAAGGATTTATGGCGTGGCGTTTTGGCTGTTCTGCGTGCTCTACCTGCTCATGGTCAACTATAAGCTGTTGCGAGAGTCGGCGCTTGCCAATTTCATCAGCTTCTTCCTCAACCTGTCGGTAATACCCGTGATGTGGCTCATGGCGACGCAATTTCCCGATATGGTGTGGTGGAGCAATCTCTTCGCCTATATAGCAGTGGCGATAGTGGTGCTGTCGGTGGCATGGCTCAAATCGTCGCGCGACAAAAATGTCGTGCCGGTGTTGCTGTTGCCAAGAACAGCAGGCAATCAGTCAGCCGATTTCTCCTTCGCTTATGCCGACGATGCGATGCACTCTACGTTCGATCAGATGTCGCAGTGGCTTAAGGCGCGTCAACTGTCCACGAGCACGATATTCAAGGTGAGGGTAGTGGCTGAAGAACTTATGTCGAATATCACTCGCCATAGCCAGCAGAAGAATGCCAATGCCTATGCCGACGTGAGGATAGTTATCGCCGACAATGTGCTGACTCTGTCGGTATGCGACGATGGCAAGCCTTTCAACCCTATTGAAAACAAAGATAAAGGCTACGGGCTGATGATAGCCAATGGACTGGCGTCCGACATCTTCTACCGTTACCAGTTCGGCCAGAATATGACGATGGTGAAAATCAACCTTAAGGATGAGGAGTGCTAAGCGATGCTACGGGTAAAGGTCTACGAAAATCCGGAGAAGATAGGCGACGACGATTTGCGGCTGATGACGTCGCGGTTGCCGCATGACTGCCAAGCTCGGGCTAACCGTTATAAGGTGCGCGGCGCCGCGGTGCAATCGCTCATAGCCGATAGCCTCCTCCTTGACCTCGTAGCCGATGCGACGGGCGAAACGATGTTGCCGGAGCGCACCGTAGCCGCCAGTGGCGGCAAACCGATATTCGTCGACCGCCCCGACCTGCATTTCAATAAAAGCCATTGTCCCAATGCTGTGGTATGCGCAATCTCCGACGCTCCGGTAGGAGTGGATGTGGAGGCGGTGCCCGACAGCTTGGATATGGAGCTGTGCCGGCATTGCTTCAGCCATGACGAGATGGCCGACATCTTGGCCGACGAAATGCCCACAGTGCGATTTGCCGTGCTGTGGACTCGCAAGGAGGCTTTGCTTAAACTGGAAGGGGTAGGGCTTATAGATGAAATGGCGGCGGTGGCTGATATTTATCCCGCCGAGAGGTATGTATTCGCTACGCATATAAGCGCCGTAGACCGTTATGTCTACACTATATGTACTTACAAATGTCAATAAATAAGACGTATATATATATGAAACGTATCATCCTGATTCTGGTGTGCTCCTTGGCGGTATTTGCCGCCACTATGGTGCTGACATATAAATATGTGGAGAAAGAGGCACTTCAGGATGCCGACCAACTGAACGCCTTGCTTGTAGACCGCGTCGGTGACTATGCCAACCGCACCATTCGCCATACCGAAACCGATGCCGTAAGCTACCTCTCGGGTCTGCTATATGCACGGCAAATTGAGCAGGACTCCACAAGCTTTACCGAATTTCACACCACCGAGGATTTTAAACACGAACTGCGAGCCACCGCCTACGACGTATTGGACGATTTCCTCCGGGTTAATACATATGCTAATTCGGCCATGTTGATATTTGCGCACGGTGAGAAGCCTGGCGATGGTATTTACGCGCCATTGGTGAAGCGTGACGACACCAATCGATATGACTTCTCCAACAGCAGCCAGTTATCCCTCTTTGACTCCTTCAGGGAAACGCATCCCCAGCGTCATGTCGTCTGGTGCCTGCCGTCAAGCAAGTCGCCGCAGTTGCCGGGAGACATCATACTCTTCTATGTGCCTGTCTACGATGAAGCCGAACAGTTTTTTGCCGCCTTTATTGCCACCTACGATATCGCTATGTTGCAAAAATGGCTCGCCTCAATATTGCCCTATGGCACCGGCAAATCATGCGTATTTATTGTGAATGGTAATAACGACATCATCACTTCCACCTTCAATTACGATAAGGCTTCCTTCAGCTCCATCGCCGATATGCAGCACTCTATGGAGAGTTCCGGTGTTTTGCATAGAGTTGATTCGGCGGAGGTGTCGGCCCCGGGCGTACGATTTGTTGCTGATATTGATGGCGACCGGTTCTATGTCTATGCTAAGAAATTTAAGCATATGCCATGGCGTGTCGTCGTAGTATGTAGCGAGAGTGCAGTGTATGCCCAAGTGTACCACACTGCCAATATCGTGGCCGTGGTGTCGCTTATCGGCATGGCACTGATGTTGATATGCTGTACGTTGATATTCAGGCATATGCGCAACGATCTCCGTCGTAGGGTGGCTATGGAGAGCGAATTGCGTTTGGCGGCTCAGATGCAGCTGTCAATGCTCCGGCCCGACAAGGCTGCGTCGGATTGTTTCGACCTTGCCGCCTATCTCAAGCCGGCCAAGGAAACCGGCGGCGACCTTTACGACTATGTGGTAAAAGGTGACAAACTCCTGTTCGTGGTGGGCGACGTGTCGGGCAAAGGGGTGTCGGCGGCGCTTTTCATGACCCAGGTGTGCTCCCTGTTTCGCAGTGCCGTGTCGCGTTGCGATGCTCCCGATGCTATCGTGCGCGAAATCAACGATGTGCTCGCTCGCCACAATCCGAATATGACTTTCTGCACCATGTTTGTCGGCATCTACAACTGTGCCACCCATCTCCTGCAATATTGCAACGCCGGGCATACGCGCCCGTTGGTTTTGTCGGACTGCCACGTGTCGACAGTCGACGTGGTGCCCAACATGGCGGTAGGCGTGATGGAGGGCTTCGATTACAAGTCCCAAAGCCTATCGTTGAAGCAATCTGACACGCTCATCGTTTATACCGATGGCGTTACGGAGGCCATGGACGGCAACCACAAGCTATTTGGCGAGCAGCGTCTGAATGACGCCGTTGCTGCCACCGACGCTTGCCGGGGCGCTCGCGAAATCGTAGGCGACATCACCGACGCCTTGCAATGCTTCACTCATGGCGCGCCTCAAAGCGACGATATCACCATCCTCTCGCTTTCCATCCGTTAGGCTTATTGTGGGAGGGATATGGCAAATGCTATGCGCTGGCTACAGGCGGGTGCCACGGAGGAACTCGTCGGCCGTCATGCGGCGTTTACCTGCAGGCTGTAGTGCAATGATTTCCACGGCATTGTCGGCAGTACCGAGCATCAGCCTCCCGTCGTCGACGTAGACTTTGCCCTTGTAGGCAGCAGGCGTGGGCGATGTGGTTAGCCGTGTTTCAAACACTTTGGTGGTGAGCAGTGAGCCATCGGCAAGGGTGATGTCGGTCCATGCGCCGGGGTAGGGCGACAGTCCGCGCACCAGGTTGTGCACTTCGGCGGCGTTGCGTGACAGGTCGATATGGCATGTGTCGCGGAATATCTTTGGCGCCGGTGTCGGTTGGATGCCGGTGAATTGGTCCTGCGGTATTGAGGTGACGGTGCCGTCGAGGATGGCGTTGACGGTTTGCAGCGTGAGCTCCGCGCCAAGGTGCATGAGCCGGTCGTGCACCGACCCTACGTTTTCGTCGTCGCCTATCGCGATGGCCTGTTGTTGTATCACGTCGCCGGTGTCTATCTCATGACGGAGGAAGAAGGTGGTGACGCCGGTTTCCTTCTCGCCGTTGATGACTGCCCAGTTGATTGGCGCCGCTCCGCGGTATTTGGGGAGCAACGACGCATGGAGGTTGAAGGTGCCCAACCGCGGCATCTGCCATACCACCTCGGGAAGCATTCTGAAGGCAATTACTATGAAAAGGTCGGCGTTGAGGTCTCTAAGCTCCGCAATAAATGCTTCGTCTTTAAGACGTTCGGGCTGCATGAGATGAAGGCCGTGCTCTACGGCATATTGCTTTACTGCCGATGGTAGCATCTTGTGGCCGCGTCCTGCCGGCTTGTCGGTGGCGGTGACCACGCCGACGATGTTAAATCCATTGGTGACGAGTAGGTTAAGGCTTTCGACAGCGAAATCGGGAGTGCCGAGAAATACTATTTTGAGTTCTTCTTTTTTCATGCAGAATGGGGCAAATTGTGAAAAATTATTTAAGTCAGTACCGGAGCGCGTCTTTCAGACGCAGGGTTATTTATGTACTTTAGATCCGGGGGTATCGCTGTCGCTCAACCCCTGGTTATTCATATTGCTCGCTGGGGCTCGCATCTCGTCCTATCGGACGCCATCCGGAGTAATGTGTTGATGTAGTTCAAACAGTTTTTTGTTCTCGGATAGTATTTTCCAAAGCGGGTCGTCGGCTGGGAGTGGCGCTTCGACGCAGATGGGTTGCTTCGATACCGGGTGGACGAACTCAACGCGCCGGGCGAGTAGCGATATCCCGCCGTTGGGGTTGCTCCGTTTGTCACCGTATTTCAAATCCCCTTTTATGGGGCATCCGATAGCCGACAATTGCACTCGTATCTGATGCTTGCGCCCGGTCAACAGGTTCACTTCTACAAGGTTGTAGCGGTCGGACTTGCCGATGAGCCGGTAGCGTAGCCGGGCCTCCTTGGCATTGGGTCGCGGCTGCGTGTAGGCATACGACTTGTTGGTGCGCTCCACAGTGGTGATGTAGTGGGTAAGTTCGCCTTCTGCCGGGTCGGGCGTGCCGCGCGTTATCGCCCAGTAGGTCTTGTGGACATCGCCATTGCGAAACATCTCGTTGAGGCGGGTGAGTGCCTTTGAAGTCTTGGCAAAAACGACGAGCCCGGCCACCGGACGGTCCAGACGGTGTACGACGCCGACAAACACGTTGCCAGGCTTGGCATATTTCTCTTTCAGCCATTGCCCTACGACCGTGCTTAGCGGGGTGTCGCCCGTCTTGTCGCCTTGTACTATCTCGCCCACTGCCTTGTTGACGATGATGATATGGTTGTCTTCGTAGACTACCTCCATGTTGCTGTTCTTGTGAGTTAAAATAAGGGTGTGTCACAATGACGCGGTTGCGGCATTATGACACACCCTTTGTTTGACTTATCTTATCAGATGCCTAAGTCGGCTTTGACTGCGGCAATCTTCTTGTTGGCTTCGCTGATAGCGTTGTCGTAGTCGGCGTTGGTGGCCATAGTGCCTTTCACCTCGATGTAGAATTTTATCTTAGGCTCGGTGCCTGAAGGTCGTATCGACACCTTGGTGCCATCTTCGGTGAAATATTGGAGCACGTTGGATGTGGTGGGCATTTCAAGCTTGCCTACGGTGCCGGCGGCTACGTCGGTGAGGGTAAGCGCGGCATAGTCTTTGATGATGGCTACCTTGCTGCCGCCGAGCGATTTGGGCGGGTTGGTGCGGAATGCTTTCATCATAGCTACAATCTCTTCGGCGCCCGATTTGCCTTTGCGCACTACCGAGATGCCTTCTTCGCGTGAGAAGCCGTACTTGATGTAGATATCCTGGAGCATCTGCAAGAAGTCCATGCCTTTGTCCTTGGCCCATGCGCATATCTCAGCCATGAGGGAGATGGCCGATACGGAGTCTTTGTCGCGTGCGAACTCTTCTGCAAGGAAGCCGTAGCTTTCTTCGCCTCCGCCCAGGTAGCGGCTCGTGCCTTCATTGTCGCGGATTACGGCTGCAATCCATTTGAAGCCGGTGTAGCAGTCATACATCTTGATGTTCCATGCGTCGGCTATTGACTTGATGGTCTCGGTGGTGACGATGGTCTTGACGATATATTCGTTGCCTTTGAGCTTGCCCAGCTCGGCATTGCGCGTCATCAGGTAGTTGAGCAATATCATCACTATCTGGTTGCCGTTGATGAGCACGTATTCGCCTTTGTTGTCGCGTATTACGCAGCCTATACGGTCGGCATCGGGGTCGGATGCCACTACGAGGTCGGCGCCCACTTCCTTAGCCTTGGCGATAGCCATTGCCATGGCTGAGGGCACTTCGGGGTTGGGTGACTCTACGGTGGGGAAGTCGCCCGACGGCACATCCTGTTCCGGCACATGGATGATGTTGGTGAAGCCATAGTTCTTAAGCGATGCGGGTATCATTTCTACTCCGGTGCCGTGGATAGGTGTGTACACTATCTTGAGGTCGGAGTGACGCTTGATTACGTCGGGGCTCAGCGACAATTCCTTGATGGCAGCGAGGAAAGCATCGTCAACTTCCTTGCCGATAATCTGGATGAGGTCGGGGTTGCCGTCGAATTTGATTTCGCTTACGCTCTTTATCTTGTTGACGTTGTCGATGATGTTGACGTCGTGGGGCGCAATAATCTGTGCACCGTCGGCCCAATAAGCTTTGTAGCCGTTGTACTCTTTGGGGTTGTGCGACGCTGTGATGTTGACACCGCTCTGGCATCCAAGATGACGTATGGCAAACGAAAGCTCCGGAGTGGGACGGAAGTTCTCGAAGAGATATGCCTTGATTCCGTTGGCCGAGAATATCGCGGCAACGATCTCGGCAAATTTGCGCGAATTGTTGCGCACGTCGTGGCCTACTACTACGCTTATCTGGGGCAGGTCGCTGAATGCCTCTTTGAGGTAGTTGGCAAGTCCCTGCGTAGCTGCTCCTACGGTGTAGATGTTCATGCGGTTGGAACCGGCTCCCATGATGCCGCGCAAACCGCCGGTGCCAAATTCCAAATCTTTGTAGAACGACTCGATAAGCTCAGTCTTGTCGTCGGCATTAAGCATGCGCTCTACCTCTTTGCGGGTCTCTTCGTCATATCCTTCGCCAAGCCAGCCTTTGGCTTTCTCGGTCACTGTCTTGATCAATTCTTCGTTTTCCATTGAATGTGTTTTATTATTGATTTATCTGATTATTAGCGTATTGCAATGTTCTTATTAGCGTGCTGTAAAAGATTATTAGCGTGCTGCCATGAACATTTGCCCCGATACTATCTCTTGGTAGGCCATAACTCCGGCTTCCGACAATTCTACCGTGCGGTATTCGCCGTTGGCATCGAGCATCTTGACATGCGTATCATCAACAAACGACATCAGTTTTACACTCTTGCCATCTGCTTCCACGCTCCACGATTTGTCGGCTGCGTCAAAGTCGAGACGTACCACCGAGCCATCGTTTTCCGAGGTTATTGTGTATCCTTTGCCGTCGCATTCTACCAAGTAGCGCCCATCTTGACCTTCAATCACTTTGGTGCCCTTTGCTACAGGATTGTTGCCGCTCCAGAACTCTATGGAGTTAAGCACCAATATATCAGCCAAAGCCGTTACCTCATATACCGGTAGTACCCAGAAACCAAAGAATATCAACTCGTTTACAAACTTGTTGCTGACATTCTGGTTCCAGCTCAATAGTTTGTTGGTCAGCGAGAAGCTACCAATACATGATGAGAATGACATCGATGCAGCTACTGTAAGTATCAAAGCTGCGCTTAGATAAGTCTTTTTCATAAATAAATACTTGATATTGTTATCAATAGTGGTTGTTACTTATTTAATAAACGCACAATTTAGGCGTTTGGTTGCTATTAGAATGATAAAGGTACAAAAATTTACTGAATATCTGCTATTTTTTTGCGGAATTTTTTTGAAGACAATTGAAAGTTGGTTTCACAATATAAAGTAGGAAATGGCAGAGTAGAGTGTGGCTATGACAAGGGCGTCTAGCATGGCATGTCAGTTGAGACGTTCATCCGGACAATCAGCGTTTTTGTGGGATGAGATTGCCGATGACGCAATCATCGCCGCTGACACTGCCAGCAATGTGTGTTTCGCTATCCTACCTATTGTACTGAGTTTATACACTTGAACTAATATTCGTAATTGAATCTTCAGTATATACCAACAATCTCATTCATTGAAAGGGTTTCAAATGTATACTAATAAGCGAATGTTGCAGAGCCCCATTTAAGTCAATGCTTTCAATAAAAGAGTGATAGAAAATCAATATATTATAAAATGGGATTTTGCAGTTTTGGAGGTCCTGCAACACCATTGTTATGACTCCGCAGTTGTGGTTATTCAACAGAGTTGATTATTTTTTCAAAGAGCCTCTATCCATGCTTCGGAAATAGTATGCTTCTTTTCGTCCCATTTCAACCGCAAGCAATTTTTGCTTATGCACTGTTTGTCGTTAACGAAATAAGTATAATAGATTTTTTGAGGCATTACTTTAGGGAATAGGTAGTTATTTTCTGTCCCGTCAAGAGTTTCTTGTGTATGTGTACCATCTTCAATATGGATATACGAACCGAAATTAAATGGATCACTATAGTTGCCTGGTGAAACCAT
>JAQXRH010000098.1 GCA_029218425.1 Bacteroidales bacterium
TCTATCCGTAAACCACATTAAATTGTTAATTATAGTTAATTTTGGTCGATTTTTCAATCCATAGAGGGCAGAGTTCTCAATTTTCTACGTAATTTTACAAGTTACAATACGGGAGAATTTTATATGAGAAAGCTCACAATAACGCTATGGCATAAAATCACACGAATAAACACGCAATGGAAAGCATATTTCATTGTAGTGCTTTCTCTGTTTTCAGCCTTAGCCGCGACGGCTCAATCATATACCGACACCCCTACCAACTTGACGGCAAAAGTACAAACCACTGCCGACACCCACTCCCGATTAGCCAACTCGGCCATTGCACCCGGCGATACCCTCCGCGCCGACACCGATGCTCCCGACTACTCCGATTCGATTAGCGTAACCGTATATTTCCCTTGCGGCAGCAGCGACATTGACAAGATGCCCGACAATCATAATTCGCTGGGGCTGTTTATCCAGCAACTCGACTCTGTCGCTCAGAAATACATCATCAGCCCGTTAAGCCTCATCCTCACATCGTCGACATCGCCCGAGGGCAGCCTGAGCATCAACCGAAAGCTATCCCACCGGCGAGGCCAATCGGCTTTAGACTACCTCAACGCCCATTCTGAAACATTCCGGGCTATCTCCTCGTCTACCCAATGTCAAAAAGAGGAACTAACCACCAATCACCTACGAAGCTCCACCAACCAAACCAAATATCGGTCAATGCGATATGCCAAGATGACTTTGCACATCTCCGGCGAAGCTAAGGACAAGGCCGGCGAGACGATGGAGCCGCAACACGTGGAGACACCATGCCACTCCCTCCCGGTTCAAACGGATACTATACCGGCTTCAGCAGCAATCGACTACGCCGGCGACGAGCTACCCGACTCGCTTGTCGTCAGCCCGATTTTCTTCGTAAAGACCAACCTGCTTTACGACTTGCTCACCTGCCTAAACATCTCGGTGGAAGTGCCGTTGACCGACCGACTGACAATCGAGGGTACCTACGTCAACCCCTGGTGGAGAAACGTATCCCACCATAAGACTTTGCAGATACGCTACGGCGCCATCACGCCGAGGTACTACTTCAAACGCTCCAACTACACCTCATTTTTTGCCGGTCTTACCGTAGGCACAGGGAAATACGACTTGCAGTGGACTCGTCGCGGAGTGCAAGGCTCCCTTTGGACCGTAGCCCCCACTTTCGGCTATAGCCACGTCATCGGCAAGAACTGGAAAATGGAGTACTCTGCTTCGGTGGGCTACTTGCAGACCACCTATTGCAAATACACGCAGGTCGACGACACGAAATACGGCGACATCAAGGTGAAGGACTACCCCTGGGTATCGCATCAGCTGAAAACGGTGTTCCCCGTATCTCTCAACGTATCAATAGTATATACCGTTAACCGCACTAAGCACATTAAGCGTCATGAGCAGTAGGGGCATAAGGCATATTATAGTTATCGGCATGGCGGTGATGCTTCTATCATGCGCCCGCGACCATCTGTACTACGACGCAAAGAGTCGTGACCTCGTGCAGCTCAATATCGATTGGAGCCAAACGGAATTTATGGCCGAGAATGTCGGCTACAACCGCGACAACCCGTTGAACGGCGTTACAGTGATAGCTTTTGACGCCAACACGCAGCAATTAGCCAAAGAGCTGCCGCCCGACGGCAACTGGAGGTCGCCGCGCATCAGCCTCGACCCTGGCGTTTACAACCTTATTGTAATCAACGACAGCCGAGTCGAGCTGCCAAATATCAACTTTAGCACCGACTGCGGCTACAGTGATTTCAATGCCTACATCGCCGTCGACACCGTCTACTCCGGATACCCCGACTATCTTACTGTCTCCAACGTAAAAGGCGTTGCGTTCCAACAGCCCTACCGTGATTACTTCTACGACCAGCCCGACGGCTACATCCACGACATTGTGACACAGGAGATAGCCACCGTGCAGCATCCCGTCACCAAGCGTGTTAACATCAGCGCGTACGTCAAGGGCATTAACTATTGCCGGGGAATGCAACCGTCATACATCACCGGGCTATCGCGGTCGGTCAACCTTGCCACCGAGACCCCCGGATTGCCGACTACCGTCTTTGCCTTCAACCTCATCAACCGACAGTACCGTGGCAACGACTACACCGAGGCGCTGTTGACCCAGACATTCAACAGCTACAGCTTCAACCGCGAGCGACTGCTCTCGGGCGAGCCATTTGAGCTGACGCTTAACTTTGTCCTTGTCAACAACTCCATCCACACCGTGAAAGTCGACGTCACCGACCAAATCGAGAAATGGCTCGACGAGCATATCACCAACGGCAATCTCTACGACGACTTGGACATATATTTAGAACTGGCATTGCCGCCTACCGACCCATCTTCGTCCGACGCCGAAGGGTTTATCCCCGAGACTCTGCCCTGGAACGACATTACTCAAGAAATCATTATGTAACATCTTAAATAATCAATAAACTTTAATCACTGAAACTTTAAAAAGAAAATCAATCATTAACAATTCAATCTAAATCAAGATGAAAAAGAACATTTTATTAGTTAGTGCGGTAGCAGTGCTTGGCATGAGCAGCTGCTCCAACGAAGTCAATGAAGGAAATTTCGTTGACAAGACCGATGCTATCACATTTGCAGCGTATCCCACTAAATCGCGCGCCGTAGATGCCGATATCACTTCCGACAACATGAAAGGCGACAACTTTGGCGTAGCCGGTTATTCCGTCAACGCTCTATACTTGTATAGCTCGACCAACAAAGGCACCGAGCAGAAGTATGTTAACAGTAGCACCTCCTGGGAATATGCCAATATGGCCGACTTGAAATTCTGGCCCGAAAACACCATGGATTTCTATGCCTACTTCCCCTATTCCGACAATGCCACATTTGCCAATAGCAACGCCACGCCCGGCGATGTCGTCATGACCATCCCCAATGTCGATTGCACACACGATGTCCTCTTCGCTTTTGCCGGCAACCAGAGCAAGCAGACGCGCGTGCCCTTGACTTTCCACCACGCATTCGCCAAAATCAAATCTTTGCAAATACAAATGCCCGCCGAGGGTTCCGTCTACCAGAGCGGTTGCCAGGTGGAAGTATCCAATGTGGAATTTGTTTCTACCAAGACCAAAGGTGACGTGCGCGTGAACGATGCTGGTGTCGCTTCCTATAACGTAGCTGCTTCCAACGCTACTCTTGCCGAAGCGATTAGCCCCGTAGTGACTGTCAACAACACATCTGCAACTGGTACGCTCATCGACAACGGCACATCTGCTAAAGGCTACTTCTTTGCCACAAACGACGCGGCCGTTAACAACGTCGTAGGCGTCAATTCTACTATGTGGGACGGTGACAAAGCCAGCATCGGCGGCAAGCTCTCTGAAAGCAACCTCGTTTACCTCAAACTCACTTGCAAGGTGTGGAACGGTGAGGACTCCAACAAAGCCTATTACGTAGGCGGCGACAGCTCCTACGGCGAGGTGTATATCCCCTTGAAGGGCAAAGACGCATCGGATAACACCGTATCGACCTTCGACGCCGGCAAACGCTACATCTACAACATCGTGATGAAAGACAACGTAGGATTTACCGACGAGGGCGACCCCATCCTCACTCCTATCCTCTTCAGCGTCGACAGTGTTGACGACTGGACCGATGTGACCGTGACCATCACGCTCTAAGCAAAATGAAACTGCTAAATACAGTAATAACTTTTTCCACATTATTGCTGCTATATAGCTGCACAAACGTGGACGAACTCTCCGGGGGCGAAGCCTCCGGGGAGTCTCCCGTTTTGTTTTCGGCCGAGGCTACTTCTCCATTTTCACGAGCGTATATTCCCACGGGGATGTACGACAATTTCAAGGTATTTACCACATCGGAAAAAGATGGCGTCACCACTGTGGTGATGAACGGCTACGGCGTAAAATACATAGCCGGGAATTGGACTTACATCACCGACTCCCAACCGCTCATGTATTGGGACAGCACCGCCGACCGATACCTCTTCACAGCCGGAGCACCCATCTCTGCCGTATCGGCTATCAGCAGTGAGGCAATGACGCTACAGCTCACCAACAACACCACGGAGAGTGCCATGGCATCCGAACCGCTTGTGGTGGCCCGTTCATCGGCCGATTTCGGCAAAACGGTAAACCTCCGGTTCCGTTATGCCCATTGCCAAGTGAGCGTCGCTTTCTTGAAAAATGCGCCGCAAGTGGCATCAGTGACAGGCATCACGTTGACACCCGACTCGCCCATCACATCCAAAGCCGACCTCACATACTACTACGACTGGAACACGCCAACGCCCGCAGTCACTACGAGCATCAACGCCACAGCCACGAGCAGCGACAGCTTCAGCTTCGACGATGTGACTATTCCCGCCGGATGCTCCGATGCTGTCATCTCAGCATCACGCTATTACTGCGTGCCCGACGCCAACAACCCTGCCGATTGGACAGTATCGTTATACTTCGACGGCGTGCTGAAGTCCGCTCCATTTCAAAACAATTATGAGTGGGAAAGCGGCAAACACTACATTTACATTTTCGCCTTAGACCAAAAAACGCCTAAACTGGTGACGGTAATCTCGCAGGATATGACCTATTTCGACTGCACCGACATTATCCCGGGCGACAACTTCTCCGGCGAAGATATGACCGAATAACAGCTACTTCAAAAGCATGAAATACATTTGTCACACACTGATTGCGTTACTGCTGCTGAGCGCCTGCTCCGATGAGCAAGTGCTACGCGACGATGGTGTCAACAAGCTGGCCATCACCTTTGCCGAACAGCAGTCGAGAAGCATCTGGGACGACAAGACCGACACTGATGACAAAGTAGTGTACGTATGGGAGAACAGCACCGATATGCTTACTGCGATAAAGCACGGCAGCTCCTATGTGCCATTCTACGAATCGCTGACTTCGCCAGCGCAATATTATTCCGACACCAAATTCGAGACTGTCGACCCTGAAAAATCGAAAATCAAATTAGAGACCTTATACGGAGTGAAATACGACGTGGCCGACAATGCCTACGTAAGCCCCGTGTCGGTCGGCGACGAGATGTATTGCCTCCACCCTATCAATGAGCATACCGCCATAAGCAATAGCGCCGATGCCGTAGCCGTGGACATGCACCTGCCCTCCACATTCAGCTGGTCGCAGCTTATCAACGATTTGTCGCCGCTGAGAGAATACTCCTACGTGTTCACTTCCACCACCATCCAATCGGTCAACGACAACAACGTGGTTGCCAATGCATCGCATTTCAACTCAGCCTGCGCCATCCTGCGCTTCAATATCACCAACAACATCTCCTCCGACATCATCATCTCCGGGATAAAAATGGAAGCCGCCGACGGCTCCAAAATTTTCCCCGACGTGCTCCGATTTGCCGACGGCAACATTTCGGAGCAACCCGACAAATCGGGTTATTACAGCCGACTGACCGCCGACATCGGGTCAGTGACCATACCACGCACCCATAAAGGCGTTTTCTACAACCTTTGTTTCCCGCTCGACGCCGACTTCAACAGCGTGCCTTTAACATTCACAATCGACACCAACTACCTGACCTACCGACTTAAATTGGATTCCAATGCGATTACCAACCATAAGTTTGAGGCAGGGAAAATATACACGTTCAACTTCATCTTGGAAGAGAAAGAAGTGCGCCTTAACATAATCGAAATCGCGCAGTGCACCACCTACAATATCGACAATACCGAATCACTCAATATCATCGTCGCCCCCGACGCCATCTGGGATCAGACGGGCGAAGAAACGGCGCAAATGGTATTCGTCAGCTTAGGCATGTCAACCACTATCAACGGCACTGACTACGAAGTGCTATGGGCCACCTCCAACCTGGGAGCCATGGAGCCTATTGAGACAGGCAATCACTATGCCTGGGGTGAAATATCGCCCAAGGAAAGCTCGCTATACTCCCCCGAAGGCTATCTCGGCACGGCCACTACCGACATCATGAACTCGGAACACGACGCCGTCAGAGCCTACTTGGGCGATGGCTTCTGGTTTTGGTGCATGCCTACTCAACAGATGTGGCAGGACATCATCGACCAATGCACCTGGAAGTGGAAAACAGTGAAGAAAATCGCCGAGGGCTCGGAGTCGGAGGACAACATCAACTTCGACGCTTCGGTGTGGGAAGTGTCGAAGCGTGACGCCGACAACAAGCTAATCGGAATCATCTACCTTCCCATCACCGGCTACTCAGGCTACGACGAATCAACCGGCACTTATGGCAAAGTGAAAAAAGCAAGATGCCAATACTGGACCTCGACGCCCTGCACCAACTCCCCCGGCGCCACGGCTCAATCTTGGGCATTCGAAACTACCTACGTCACTGAAGCCGGGACCGGCAACGGGTACATGACCACCCAATCGCTCAAAGAATGTGACAGATACAACGGATATTCAATAAGGCCGGTACTACTGAAAATGAAATAATGAAAAATATATTACCTATAATATTACTATTATGCTTATGCTCGTGCTCTTCCGATGAGATTGTCGACGAGCAGAAGCCCGCGCTTGAGATTATGGTCGACGTGGCGGCCTACAATCGCAATGTCAACGACGTGGCTTCCCGAGCATCAATCAACAACGGTGTCATCACCTCTTTTGCCGCCGGCGACGACTTAGGTCTTATCGTCACCGACAAAAATGGCACTTTGATTTACGACAACTACCGCTACATAATTCAAAAATCGGGACTTGCCTATCGCGCCGACGATGCTGGCAACATCATCGCTTCCGACGTGTACTACAACGAGGATTACAAATACATAGCCTACGCGCCCTACAATGCCAAATACTCCGGTTTCACTTCTGTGGACGACATTGTCGCCAGCCACATAGCCGATTTCCCGACACTCTATGCCGACCAATCGACACAGGAAAATTATAACGCTGCCGACCTGCTGGTGTGCGAAGCCCCGATAGTCAACGACACCGCGATTAGGCTCAGTTTCCGCCATGCAATGGGCTTGATGAAGCTTTTCTACAACGGCGACGACACCGACCTCACCGTGGAACATCCTACTACGCTCTCCCACATGTACAAGCCCGACGGCGGCACTGCGACCTACAGCTATATCTACCCGCCCCACGACGAAGTGTTGGTCTATGGCACTGCCATGTCAAAACAAACGATAGAAGACGAAGGCGAAATCTCCAATTTTTCCTATTGGCAAACCTCTGTCGACATTAAAGAGAACGGACTGATATACATTTCAATATATTCGCATCCCACTGTGTCGTACAATACTGCTGGCGTGGATTTGGGCCTCCCCTCAGGTTGCATCTGGGCGAAGTATAATCTGGGCGCCGAGACAGTAAGAGACATCGCAGACAGAGGTGGAAAATGGTACGACGCCGATGGCAACGTGAGAACCGACCTGATGGAGAGCGAGTTGCACTCTTGCTTTGACCGCGGCGACTATTACGCTTGGGGTGAGCTGGAAACTAAATACGAGCAACCGGCTCTGCTTTTCAACGCCGAAACCGGCAGGATAAGCAACACCGGCGATGCTTTCGTCAACAACAGCAACGGCACCCAATCGGTGACGGCTTTGGTGTCAGGCTCTAAAAAAGGATATTATCCGGGCACCTACGCCGACCCCGGTTACTCCTACGCCGCTATCGACGGCAATATTGCCGGCACGGAATACGACGTGGTGAGAAACAAGCTATGGAAAGGGGAATGGCGTATACCCAATGAGGCCGAAGTGGATGAGCTGACGAGAAATTGCGATGTAAGAATAATCGACTGGTATTACGAGGACAACACCCGCTATGCCCTGTGGCTTGACGACCGCGACCCGACAACCAACGAATACATCAATCTCCACCCCGACAACTCCGAGTTTTTCGGCACAACGCAGGTGAGGCCCTACCGTTATCTGGTCTCTATTTTCGAATTCAAAAGCAAAATCAACGGCGAAATACTTTACATCCCCGGTGGGTCGTGGAGCGACTGGAGTATCGACATGCTTTCAAACAACTCCCGCAGCCTCCACGGACTGAAATCTTCTGACGTTTATACAAGCGACTACGGTGGCATGTACTATTTCGCGTCTTCAGCATCCCACGACCATTACGACTGCGCCAGCTATATGGAGTTTGAAACAATTAAGGCCACCGACGAAACCGGAAAAATCACAAATGTTACCCCCGTTACTAAGTCGTCGCAGTATGTCGACAAAGATGGCAACAAGATAACGCTAATGGGGCTTACTCAAAACGGCCACCGATACACCGGTATGCTCATTCGCCCTGTCTATGGTGGCAAAAACTGGAATACTAACAAGGCAAGCCAAAGCCTCATTCGCATTCATGTAGAAGAGCCATGAAGAAGTTGATTTACATACTATTCTCTGTTTTGCTCACGGTTTGCAGCAATGTCCTGCTCTCGGCTTGCAGCGACGAACCGTCGGTAGCGCCCGGCCATGCCGACGGCGTGCCGATGAGATTTGAGGCCACGGTAATCGACGCGCCGCATTCAAGAGCCACAGTCCTCGACGTGCACGACAATTACATCACTCACGATTTCAAAGTGGGCGACTCTTTCGGGCTATTCATCATCGACGGCGACGGCAACTTTGTCACGCTCATCGACGGCCATAATGCAAAAAACATCAAGCTCACCACTCCCGACGGAAAGGCTTGGAACCTCAACTCCGACATCAAAGAAGTGGTTCACAAATCGGGTTATAAATATGTGGCGTACTACCCTTATTCCGAAAGCTTTAACGGCTGCAACTCCGTCGGCGACATCATGGCGCTGCTCACTGCACCTCCCATCGACCAAAGCTCGCAACAGGCCACCGACTGGATGTATACCGCCGCGACCGCTCCCGGAACTAACGCCGTGACGGTGCTGGAATTTGTTCACCGATATGCCAAAATCGACATTTACAACTCCTTCACCCAAGACCACAACAATAATTGGGACACCAAATTCCCCTACACCAAAACCGTAGATGAAAACGGAGTGGAGCACTACCGCTATATCGTCGACGCTGCTTCGCCGACCACGATGTCGGTTCATGGCACCTACTCCATAGGCAACGACCTCACGGGCATCAAACAATTCACCTACGACTTCGATGACGTAGCAATAGAAAACGGTCGCCACTCTATCGTCTACACCTACCGCATGGACGAGCGTTGCGCTGTCGATTTGGGCCTGCCTTCGGGCATAAGGTGGAGTCCTATCAACTTAGGCACTGAGACTGCCTCCTACATGGACGAGGCGGCAATAGCGGCGGCTGGTAATATGTTGGGCCCACGCTTAGCGTGGGGCGAACTCCTCCCAAAAGACACCTACAACTATGCAAGTTATATCAACGACCCATATAATGAGACTGCCTCTTCACTGCTCCCGGCCGACATAGCCGGCACTGTCTACGACCCAGCAAAGCAATATTGGGGCGGGCACTGGACGCTGCCAAATGCCACCGATTTACAAGAATTTATCGACAACACTGAGATAGTAAAAACCGAGACCGTCTACAGCTCCGAATTAGGCACGGAGATTACCAAGACTACTTTCCGTAGCAAAATCAACGGCAAAGAAATCACTTTGCTCGCCAACGGCTATGCCTTCAATAGCTCCGTGACACAAAACGCCTACATGTTCTACATGTCGTCGACTCGCAGCGGTTATGCCTATTGCGCCATATTGACCAACAACACTTCATTGAAAACAAGCAGCACCTACCGCTACTTGGGCTTCAATATCCGACCGGTGCTTAAAGAGCTTTACACCTACACCTACGCCGACAAAAAGAGCATCATCGTGAGCAACATTAACGACCTTGCAGTTGACTTGGGCATCACAAAAACGGTGACCGAGGGCGGCGAATCTGTCACTTATAAGCTGCTCTGGAGCCCATTCAACTATGGCGTGGAAGCTAAGACCAACTTGCTGACTTACAATGCCAAGCCTATCGACGAAAACGCATTCATCGATAAGTGCTATCTGCTTCAGGGAATGCGCCTATGCTGGGGCGCAACCGAGGAACCGGAATATTTCGACACCGCGGAATACAAAAGCAGTGCCATTGCCGCAAAATACAATTACAACAATACGGCAAGCACCGACCTCGACACCCGCGACTTGCAGCAAGAGGACGATATCGTGCGCCTTAACTGGCCCGACGGTTGGTGCATCCCCACGGCAAAAGACCTACAGCTACTCGTCAACAACACCACCATCACCAAAGAGACCATCGACGGGCACACATGGTTCAGGCTTACCGCAAGCAATGGCAATAGTATCATCATCCCCGGAACCGGATATATTGACGACAACAAAGACAAAGAGAAGAAAGAAGTGTGGGGCAGCGAGACTTACCTGCAGAGCAGCACCATCGGTCTGCCAGGCAGCAAGCCTACGCTCTATGCCTTAAGAATTAGCAGCGCCAGCAAAGGTAGTCTCGCCAACACAGCAGGTCGCCCCACAGGCCTAATGGTGCGGCCAGTGAGATACGTGAGGGTGGAATAACTATTATCTACGCCTTAGCTATGATAGCTATTTTAGCTATCCAAGCTATCCAAGCTATCTAAGCTTGCGGGAGGGTCAGCGTTCGGCTCGCATCGGGTTGTTGAGGAAGTCGGCATAGGCCAAGGCTATGCCTTCGGGCAGCTCTACGGTGTGATGCCATCCGAGAGCATGGCTTTTGCTCACGTCGAGGAGCTTGCGCGGTGTGCCGTTCGGGCGCGTGGTATCCCACAGTATTTCGCCGTCGTAGCCCACTACTTTGGCCACCAATTCGGTAAGTTGCTTTATGGTGACTTCTTTCCCGGTGCCGGCATTGACGGTCTCGTTGCCCGAATAGTTGTTCATCAGGAACACGCACAGGTTGGCCAAGTCGTCGACATAAAGAAATTCGCGCAACGGGCTGCCATCGCCCCAGCAGGTTACCGACTTGGCGCCATTGACCTTAGCCTCGTGGAAACGGCGTATGAGTGCCGGCAGCACGTGGGAATGTTCGGGATGGTAGTTGTCGTTGGGCCCGTAGAGGTTGGTGGGCATCACGGATATATAGTCGGTGCCATACTGGCGGTTGAGGTATTCGCAGTATTTCAAGCCGGAAATCTTGGCGAGGGCATACGCCTCGTTGGTCGGTTCCAATGCGGATGTCAGCAAGCAATCTTCCTTCATGGGCTGCGGAGCAAGACGGGGATAGATGCACGACGAACCGAGGAACTCGAGCTTCCGGCAGCCGTTGCGCCAAGCGGCGTTGATGACGTTCATCTCCAGCATCATGTTTTGATACATGAAGTCGGCAAGGGCGTTGCTGTTGGCAACGATACCGCCAACCTTGGCGGCAGCGAGGAACACGTAGTCGGGGCGTTCGGCGGCAAAGAATTGCTCCACGTCGGCCTGTCGGCAAAGGTCGAGCTCGGCATGGGTGCGCGTGATGATATTGCTATAGCCTTGGCGTTGCAGCTGGCGCACTATTGCCGACCCTACCATGCCACGATGGCCTGCTACGTAGATTTTGGCATCAAGAGGCATCATAAGGCAGCGTCCTCCCCGTTTTTGTCGAGCGTAGACCTTATGTAGAGTTTGCGCACGAATTTCATATCATGCTCCACCATGATCTTAACGAGCTGTTCAAAGGATGTCTTGGTGGGGTTCCATCCGAGCAGGTTGCGCGCCTTGGTCGGGTCGCCCAGCAATTGCTCTACTTCGCAAGGACGGAAATATTTGGGGTCGACCTCCACGATGACCCTGCCGGTGGCCTTGTCGATACCCTTTTCGTCGACGCCTTCACCTTGCCATTCCAGTTCTATGCCTACATGGTGGAAGGCGAGCGTGGCAAATTCGCGCACGGTGTGCATTTCGCCGGTGGCTATCACGAAGTCCTCAGGCTCGGGGTGCTGGAGTATAAGCCACATACATTCCACATAGTCTTTGGCATAGCCCCAGTCGCGACGTGCGTCGAGGTTGCCAAGATACAGACGGTCCTGAAATCCCTGAGCTATGCGCGCTGCCGCTATGGTGATTTTGCGTGTCACGAATGTCTCGCCGCGGCGCTCGCTCTCGTGGTTGAAGAGGATGCCGTTGACGGCAAACATGCCGTAGCTCTCACGATAATTCTTCGTAATCCAGAAACCATATTGCTTGGCTACGCCGTAGGGCGAGCGGGGATAGAACGGTGTGGTCTCCTTCTGCGGCACTTCTTGCACTTTGCCGAAAAGCTCCGAAGTGGATGCCTGGTATATCTTTGTCTTTTTCTCCAAACCGAGGATGCGTACGGCCTCCAGGAGTCGCAGCGGACCTACAGCGTCGGCGTCGGCGGTAAACTCGGGCACGTCAAACGATACCTTCACATGGCTCTGGGCCGCAAGGTTGTATATCTCGTCGGGCTGAACGAGCTGTATGATTCTTACCAATGAGGACGAGTCGGTCATGTCGCCCCAATGCAGGTTGACAAGGCGCGACTTCTTCATGTCGCGCACCCATTCGTCGAGGTAGAGATGCTCTATACGACCGGTATTGAACGACGATGAACGGCGCATGATGCCATGCACTTCATATCCTTTTTCGATGAGAAATTCGGCAAGATAACTGCCGTCCTGACCGGTGATACCGGTTATCAATGCAACTTTTTTCATTCGTTTCTAAAAAAACAACAGAAATATTAAATCCAAGTATAATAGTAGCGCAAATTTACACATTATTTTCGGATTACAGACATGTTAGCCCCACAATTATTGTATATCAGGCAATAACACTGGGGTTACATAGGCAAAAACCTGAGATAACATAGGGATAACATCGGATAACACAGGCGCAAAAAAGAGTCTTCACCCTCCGGCGGCTACCGCCTCGACGATGAAGACTCTTCCCTATTAAGACTATGTCAAACAATTAGATGGCTGGCAAGATTATTCCGCAGAATTAAACCATTGATAGTCCGACGGGGTGTCCTCAGCTATACCGGTACCCGTTTCGCCGGCATATTCCTCATCGTGCTGCGAGCGGTCAAGTCCTATTTCCTCACTGTGGCGCGACACTCGCATTGGTATCATCTTGTTTGTTAGCCAGTAGATGGCATAGCTCATAAAGAATGTGTAGGCGCAAACCCCGGCAAGCACCAGGATATGGTTCCAGAAGAATGTCGTACGCGATACGCCTTCCATTCCGCCGTCGGCAAAGAAGTCGTAGGCAAATATGCCGGTGAGCACCGTGCCTATGATACCGCCGAGGCCGTGGGTCGGGAACACGTCGAGCGCATCATCAAAAAGGTTGCTCGATTTCTTCCAGGTAACTGCAAGGTTGCAGCAGATGGTGATGACGAAGGAGATGAATATCGACTCGCCAACGCTCACCCAGCCTGCGCAGGGAGTGATAGCCACAAGTCCTACTACGGCGCCGATTGCTGCGCCCATGGCCGACGGCTTATGGCCGCGCAATGCGTCGAATACTACCCATGTCACCATAGCCGTAGCGGCCGCAGTGTTGGTGTTGAGGAATGCCGACAGCGCTACTCCGTCGGCGGCAAGCGAACTACCACCGTTGAAACCGAACCAGCCCAGCCACAACAAGGCCGCACCAAGCAGTACGAATGGCACATTGGCCGGCTTGGAATGCTCTGTGGAAGTGCGGCGACCCAGGAACATAGCTCCTGCCAAGGCCGCGACGCCCGACGCTGCGTGTACCACGATGCCGCCCGCAAAGTCATGCACATGAAGCTGGCCGAACAAGCCCTCGGGATGCCATGTGCAGTGGGCCAACGGACAGTATACCAATATCACCCATAGCATCATGAATATCAGATACCCCGAGAAACGCACGCGCTCCGCAAACGACCCCGTGATAAGCGAGGGGGTGATGATGGCAAATTTCATCTGGAACAGCGCAAACAATACCAAGGGGATAGTTGTTGTAACTGCACCTATCTCGCTCGCCGTTTCGCCGTTCTCTACGCCGACATTACCTACGCCGACGTTGCTCAGCATAAAGAAATCGCACGGATTGCCGATGATGCCCCCTATATCATCGCCAAATGCGAGACCAAAACCAAACACTACCCAAATGACACTCACAAAGCCCATGACTATAAAGCTCTGCAACATCGTGGATATCACATTCTTGGCGCGCACCATGCCGCCATAAAAGAATGACAACCCCGGCGTCATCATCAACACGAAGATCGTGGCCGTAATCATCCACGCTACGTTGGCATACAAACTGTCGCCTGCCAAATCATACAAACCCGCAGCCGGAGCTACAAACAATCCTATAATACTGATCGCAAGCAAGGTCGCAAACAGTATCATCCATCTTTTTTTTACTCTTTTACCGTTAATTGTAAGCATTGGACTATTTTTTTAATGATACATATTATTTATTTTCTCTCGCATTATGAAAGCAATTCAAAGCATCCATTGTCAAATTACTATTATTTCAACCGCAAAGTAAGCAAAAAGAAATTAAACGTGCAAATATTTTAGCAATTTTCTTTAATTTTGGTCAAATTTTTATCATTTAGCGCTCCAATGCCCTACTCGCGCATCTTCCGACTTTTTGACCAATTTTTAAGAATTGCACAACATATACCCATAGCACTTAATTCGCTAACTTTGCATACATCAAATGATTGTTAGCTTTTTTACTTCCAACACGATGAAAATCCAATTCATAACAATAGCAGCAATATCGCTTCTTGCAGCAGGTTGCGGCAAAAAGCAAGATGGCAACGCCACCGACCCGCAGCCGGTGAAGATATGCACGGCCACTCCGGCATCCGACGGCTCGCAGCTCGTATTCCCTGGCAAGGTGGTAAGCGACGACAAGGTATATACCGCATTCAAGGTGGCCGGGCGCATCGCCTCGCTCAATGTAAAGGAGGGGGACAAGGTCAAAGCCGGGCAGGTGATTGGCCGCCTCGACGACACCGACTACCGCGTGGCTTTGGACGCCGCACAGGCGGAATACAACTCCGTGCGCAGCGAGGCCGAACGCATCATCGCGCTCTACAACGAGAACGCCACCACGTCGGCGGCCTACGACAAAGCCACCTACGGTTTGCAACAGATTACAGCCAAGCTGCAGCATGCGAGCAACCAGCTCGACGACACTCGCCTCATAGCTTCGACCGGCGGCGAGGTGAAAACCATATTGCGGCATGCCGGCGAAGTGGTGGGCGCGGGGACGCCGGTGCTCGAGATTGTCGACGACAGCACTCCCCTTGTGGAAATCAAGATGCCGGCCACGGCTTTTGCCCGGCTTGGCGATTTCTCCGACTTCTCCTGCGCTTTTGACGCCTACCCTGGCAAGGTCTACCCCCTGAAGATGTATGCCGAGCAAAGCGTCGCCAATGCCAACCAGCTCTACACGGTGAAATTTGCGTTTGCCGGCACCGACGCCGCTCGTCCGGGCATCGGCATGTCTACCACCGTCACGCTGCAATCGGCCGACGCCGACAACGACAGCACCCTCCAAACGCAATGGACCATCCCCTCCACTGCGCTCACCGGCGATGTCGGCGACGACAACACCTACATCTTTACGGTATCGGCCGACAGCACTCTGCTCAAAGTGCCCGTCACGGTAGTAAAACTAACACGCGAGGGCGACGCCATTGTCACCGGCCCGACGCCGCTTGGCAATGTCGACATCGTGGCTGCCGGTGCCGGCAAGCTGCGCGATGGCATGAAAGTGGCGCCTATATCGCCGGCATCGGCATCCAACGTGGGCAACCAACTGTAATCTCTCATCTCTATTATTATGAAAGAGTCGGTCAATCTAAGCAAATGGGCATTTGCCAATAGCAAATTGGTGATGTTTCTCGTCGTGGTGTTGGTGGTGGGCGGTTTGTTCTCTGCCTGGCAGATGAGCAAGCTCGAGGACCCGGAAGTCAAAGTCAAGCTATCGGTAGTGGCCACAGTATATCCCGGCGCATCGGCCCACCAGGTGGAGCTCGAAGTCACCGACCCGCTGGAGAAAGCGATACGCACCATCAGCAACGTCAACTCGGTGGAGAGCACCTCGCTCAACGACCTGTCAATCATCACCGTAGAACTGCAATCCACTGTCAAGGATGAAGACGTCGAACAATGCTGGGACATGCTGCGCCGCAAGGTGAGCGACTGCGCGTCGTCATTGCCTCCCGGAGCGCAAACGCCTATGGTACAGGAGGATTTCAGCAATGTCTACGGTCTCTTCTACGCCATGACCGCCGAAGGCTTCTCCACACGCGAGATGGAGGACTACGCGCAGCTCATACGCCGCAGCATCCTCGACCTCGACGGCGTCGACAAGGTGCAGCTCTACGGCGTGCCCGCCGAAGTAATCAACATATCGCTCAACCGCGACCGCATGGCCAACCTCGGCGTCAAACCGCTCGAAGTGATCACCACGCTCAACAACCAAAACGACGTGACCTACGCCGGATACTTCGACACCCCGCAGCAACGCATACGTGTCAACGTCGCCGACAGGCTCAACTCGGTCGAAGCTATTGAAGACATGCTCCTCGCCGGGCACGAGGACGACCGCCTACGCATCAAGGACATCGCCGACGTAGAGCGCGCCCTTGCATCGCCGCAACGCAACAGGCTGTTGCGCGACTCCATCTCTTCAATAGGCATCCTCGTGTCGGGCCGCCACGGCTCCGACATCGTCAAGGTGGGCAAGGAGGTCGACGGCATGCTTGCCCAGCTACGGCAGCAACGGCTGCCCGCCGGCATCGAGGTGCACAGCGTGTTCAACCAGCCTCAACGCGTCACCGATGCGCTCTCCACTTTCTTCATCAACCTTGCCGAGTCGGTGGCTATCGTCGTCCTCATCCTCATGCTCGCCATGGGGCTGCGCAGCGGAGTGATAATTGGCGTGTCGCTCGTCATTATAGTGCTGGGGTCGTTCCTCTTCCTGTTCAACTTCGGGGGCACTATGCAACGCGTATCGCTCGGCTCGTTTATTCTCGCCATGGGCATGCTCGTCGACAATGCCATTGTCATCATCGACGGCATCCTTGTCGACCTCCGCCGCGGCATACCCCGGCGCGAGGCCCTTACCGGCATCAGCGGCCGCACCGCCATGCCATTGCTCGGCGCCACACTCATCGCCATCCTCGCTTTCCTCCCTATTTTCCTGTCGCCCGACACCACCGGCATCTACGTGCGCGACCTCTTCATAGTGCTCGCCGTGTCTCTGCTGCTCAGCTGGGCCCTCGCCTTGGTCCACGTGCCTCTGATGACCAACCGCTACATCAAAGTGTCACCGGCACAGGCATCGTCCGACCCCGACGCATTATACTCCGGCAAGGCCTACCGCTGGCTGCGCAATATCGTAAGCTCGGCTATCAACCATAAGTATGTCACATTGGGGATAATGGCGCTGCTGCTCGTGCTGTCGGTAGTGGGTTTCCGCTTTGTAAAGCAAGGCTTCTTCCCCGACATGGACTACGACCAGCTGTACATGGAATACAAGCTCCCCGAGGGCACCTCGCCCGACCGCGTAGCTGCCGACCTCGCCGAAATCGAAGGCTATTTCAAGTCTTTGCCCTACGTAGAGAATATCACCACTTCAATAGGGGGCGCTCCCGGCCGCTACAACCTGGTGCGGTCGATACCCAACCCCGACTTGTCATATGGCGAACTTATCATCGACTTCACTTCCTCCAAAGAATTGGTAGCCCACATTGAAGAGATGCAGCAATATGTGTCGGCCCACTACCCCGATGCCTATGCCAAGCTCAAGCGGTATAACCTGATGTTCAAGAAATATCCCATCGAGGCACAGTTCACCGGGCCCGACCCGGCAGTGCTCACCGCGATTGCCGACTCCGCGCAGCGCATCATGGCCCGTCAGCCGCTGGTAAGGCTCATCACGCGCGACCTCGAACCGCAAGTGCCGGTCTTGCAAGTGGAATACGACCAGGCCTCGGCGCGCATGTCGGGGCTGAGCCGAAAGGATGTGAGCTTGTCAATGCTTACGGCCACCGACGGCGTCCCCATCGCCACCCTCTACGACGGCACCCACCCAACGCCTATCTATCTGAAGCAAATCGACACCGACCGCGGCGCCATTGAGGACATCGAAAACATATCGGTATTTTCCACGCTCCCCGACATCAGCGCTATCGTCGACGACGAAGTAATCACAAGCATGGCCACCGGCGTCATCGACAAAGAGCTGATTATCGACCGCATGATGGCCACCACGCCGCTGATGCAAGTAGCCGACGGCATTTCCGTAGGGTGGGAAAATCCTGTCATACCACGCTACAACGGGCAACGGTCCGTTAGGGTGCAGGCTTCGCCGGCTCCCGGCATCGAAACCGAAAAGGCACGCCAGGCCGTCGAAAATGACCTCGCGCAAATCGACCTGCCCACCGGCTATGCCCTGTCATGGCAAGGCGAAAAAGCCGCTTCCGACCAGTCGATGCGCTACCTCTTCCAGAATTTCCCGCTTGCAATTATTCTGATGATAGCCCTGCTCATTTTGCTCTTCAAAGATTATCGCAAACCGTTGATAATCTTCTGCACCATACCTATGGTGGCGGTTGGCATCGTCATCACCATGATGGTAACGGGCAAGACTTTCGACTTCGTCGCTATCGTGGGCACCCTCGGCCTCATTGGCATGGTCATCAAGAACGGCATAGTGCTGATGGACGAAATCAACCGCCTCATAGGCGAAGGCATGGAGCAGCGCAAAGCGTTGATACAAAGCTCGGTCAACCGACTTCGCGCCGTTTCGCTCGCCGCGTTGACCACCATTTTGGGCATGTTGCCGCTGCTGTCCGACTCCATGTTCGGCTCCATGGCCGCCGCTATAATGGGCGGACTTCTATTCGGTACCGTCATCACCCTGGTTTTCATCCCCGTGTTGTATTCATTATTTTTCCCGGTAAAGAAATGAGACTCAATATATTAGCCATAATCATAGCATCGTGCGCGCTCAATATGGGCGCCCGCACCTTGAGCGTTGATGACTGCATAGCGATGGCTCTTGAGGCCAACAATTCCATTAAAGCGTCGGAATACCAGTCGCGCCAGGCCGATGCCATGGTCAAAAGCCTGCGTGCCAACTATTTCCCCGACATCAGCGCCACCGCCACCGGTATCTACAGCAATGCCCGCGGCAGCTACAATATCGAAGGGGGCAACCTCCCGGTATTCATCCCCGACGCCAACGGCAATGTCACGCCTACCGGCAGTTTCGCCTACTTCCCCGGCATCGGACTCAACTATGAGGTAGGACCGATGTTCACCGCCGGCGTCGAACTGACCCAGCCCATCTACATGGGTGGCAAGATACGCAATTCGGTTGCCATGGCCACGCATAAGTCACAGATGGCCGACGCTTATCTCGAAATGACCCGCGACGAAGTAGTAGTGGCTGTCACCACCGCCTACGCCGACGTGGTCAAAGCCGGGCAATTGCTCGACGTGGCCAAAGCCTACAAAAGCGTGGTCATGGAGCTGCAGGCCAACGTCGAAAGCGCCATAGCCCACGGCATGCGCCACAACAACGACCGGCTCAAAGTGGCCGTTCGCATCAACGAGGCCGACCTCAACATTTTGCGAGCCTCCAATGCGCTACGCCTTGCCAAGATGAATTTGTGCCGCGTAACCGGCCAATCGCTCCTCAGCGAATTTGATGTCGACAGCCGCTACCCACTGACTGCCATGCCGGCCTCTATCGCCGGCAACGAGGCCATCTACGACCGTCCCGAATGGTCGGCACTCAAAGCCAACGAAGCGGCGTTGAAATCGCAAATCGGCATCGCCCGCAGCGAACTGTTGCCGCAGGTTGCCTTAAAAGCCGGTTATTCCTACAACTACGGCTTTGAAATCAACAAGGAGACGCAATTAAACAGCGGCTCGTTTGCCGTGCTGCTCAACGTGACCATACCCCTCTACCATTTCGGCGGACGTAGCGCAAAGGTCGACGCTTCGCGGCAGGAATGGCTACGCTCGCAAGCCGACATGCGCGACAAAGAAGAATTGCTCACCCTCGACCTCCACCGCGCCTTCTCCACTCTGGAAGAAGCCGACGCGGCGCTCTCCCTCTCAGAGACCGCCGTGGAGCAAGCCGCCGAAAACATGCGGTTGAGCCGCGTGATGTACGACAACGGCATGGAGACACTCAGCGATTACCTCGAGGCGCAACTGCTCTGGAACCAAGCCTGCCAACAGCGAGTCGAAGCCGGCTTCGCCCTCTACACCGCCAACATTGCCTACCTGCGCGCATCCGGCCGCCTCTGACCATCAACCGGCCCGTCCGCGCGCCCCATTTCAACAACATCCCGCGCCACCAACCCGGCCGCACACCGGCTACCGTATCCCCTCCGCATCCCGACAACGCTATTTACCGCTACCTATCGCGTCAATTCATTTCCCATTACCACAAAAAATTGTTACTTTTGCAACAAATTAACTACCACAATGCGAAACGGTAAAAACAGAGCCATGGGCGGTGTGCGCCGCGTTGACACCAAATACACCCAATTTGTAGCCAAGGAGGAAGCCTTGCTCATCGACTTCATCATGAAATCGCTCGCCGGCATAAGCAAGACTAAGGCCAAAGGCATCCTTTCGGGCGGCGGTGTATTGGTGGAGCACGATGTAGTCACTCGCCACGACTTCGCAGTAAAGCCGGGCATGATAGTTGAAATAAGCAAGCACCCAGGTGGCGACCAACGCAGCTTCGACTACACCCCGTTTTTCGACATCATTTACGAGGACGACGATGTAATAGTGGTCAACAAGGCCGACGAAGTGCTGTCGATGGGCGTAGGGCGCAACAGCTTGAACATGAAAGACTTGCTCGACCGCTATTTCGTCGACACCCGCAAGAATTGCACAGCCCATGTAGTGCACCGTCTCGACGCTCGCACCACCGGACTGATGATGTACGCCAAAAGCGTTGAAGCGCAACAGCTCCTCACCGCCGACTGGAAGAAAACGATAATCGACCGCCGCTACGTCGCTGTTGTCGAAGGCGAAATGGAGCAAACCGAAGGCAGCGTGAAAAGTTGGCTTAAAGACACCGAGAGCCTCAAAATCATCAGCAGCCGCACCGACAACGGCGGCAAATGGGCATGGACCGACTGGCGGCTGCTTAGCGCTCGCAACGGACTATCGCTCATAGAGTTGCACCTGCACACCGGCCGCAAAAACCAAATCCGCGTCCACATGTCGGTGATACGCCACCCCATTTTCGGCGACTACAAATACGGCGCCAAAGCCGACGGCGCCAAACGCATGTGCCTCCATGCCTACAAACTCGCCTTCTACCAACCCCGCACCCACCAACCCCTCTCCTTCTCTACCCCCATCCCCGCCTACTTCACCTCCCTCGTCAAATAATTCTAAATCGTCAGCCACGACTGACGAAATTGACACCGACTCCCTTCTGCCG